>DATAHW010000001.1:0-1509 GCA_036262935.1 Gemmatimonadales bacterium
GCGGTGGATGCCGCGGTGGCCGTCGGCTTCGCCCTCGCGGTGGTGCATCCCGAGGCCGGCAACATCGGCGGCGGCGGGTTCATGGTGATCCGCCGGCGTGACGGGACCGTGCAGACCCTCGACTACCGCGAGACGGCACCCGCCCGGGCCACGCGCGACATGTACCTCGATGCGCAGGGAAACCCGACGGAGCTGAGCGTGACCGGCCATCTCTCGGCGGGCGTGCCGGGGTCGGTGGCGGGACTGGTGGAGGCGCACCGGCGCTACGGACGGCTCCCGCTGGCCGCCGTGGTGCAGCCCGCGATCGATCTGGCGCGCGACGGATTCCTGGTGGACGAGTACCGGAGCGAGTCGATCCGCGACGACAGCACCCGGCTGGCCGGCTTCCCCGCCTCCCGCGCGAGCTTCCTGCCCGGTGGCGCCCCGCCGGCGCCCGGCACCACGCTCCGCCAGCCCGACCTGGCGCGCACGCTGGAAGCGATCCGCGACCACGGCGCCGACGGATTCTATCGCGGCCCCGTGGCCGATCTGATCGTCGCCGAAATGGCGCGTGGGGGCGGACTCATCTCGCTGGACGACCTTGCCGGCTACCGCGCGATCTGGCGGGACCCGATCTCGATCGACTACCGCGGGTACACCATCTACTCGATGCCACCCGCATCCTCGGGCGGCGTCACGATGGGCGAGATCCTCAACATCATGGAAGGGTACGCGCCGCTGCCGCCCTTCGGCTCCCCCAGGCTGATCCACCTCGAGGCCGAGGCCATGCGGCGCGCGTTCACCGACCGCAACACCCTGCTGGGCGATCCGGCCTTCGTACGGAATCCGACCGATCGCCTCCTGTCGAAGGCGTACGCCGCCAGTTTGCGCCAGGAGATCGGCCCCCGCGCGTCGCCCACGCCGGTGTTCGCTCCTGGCGCGCGTACGGGCTCGTCCACCACACACTACTCGGCCGTGGACGCGGAGGGAGACGCGGTGAGCTGCACCACGACGCTCAACAACGGCTATGGCAGCGCGGTCACGGTGGCGGGCGCCGGCTTTCTCCTGAACGACGAGATGGACGACTTCACCAGTGCGCCGGGCAAGCCGAACATGTACGGGCTGGTCCAGGGCGAGGCGAACGCGATCGCGCCGGGAAAGCGCATGCTGTCGGCCATGACGCCGAGCATCGTGCTGGACCCCGCCGGCCGCCTGCTGATGGTGGTGGGGACCCCGGGCGGGCCGAGGATCATCACCATGGTCTACCACGTGATCTCGAATGTGATCGACCACCACATGCCGCTGCCGGAGGCGGTCAGCGCCCCGCGGATGCACCACCAGGGTCTGCCCGACAGTTTGGAAATCGAGCGCGGCGCATTCCCGCCCGCCACGCTCGACAGCCTCCGGGCGCGCGGACATGCCATCCGCGTAGGCGGCTACTGGGGCGATGTCGAAGCGATCATCCGCACGCCCGACGGCTGGCAGGGCGTGAGCGATCCGCGGCGGGGGGGTGGGGGGGCGGGGCTGTAG
>DATAHW010000002.1:0-9343 GCA_036262935.1 Gemmatimonadales bacterium
GCGATGAAGCTGTCCGGCTTCCCGGAGATGAGGACCGCCGCGCGGATCGCCTGGTCGTCGCGCAGCCGGATCAGGAGCGCCTCGAATTCCACCTTGACCGCATCGCTCAGCTTGTTGACCGGCTCGCCCGGCAGGTCGAACGTGACGACCGCGATCCCGTCCTCGACCGCCGTCGTGAGGGCCGACACTAGTCGCGCTCCAGCACGACGGCGTAGCCCATCCCGCCCTGCGCGCAGATGGAGACCAGCCCGAACTGCACGTCGCGCCGCCGCATCTCGGTGGCCAGCGTCGTGACCAGGCGCGCCCCGGTGGCGCCGAACGGGTGGCCGATCGCGATCGACCCGCCCATCACGTTGGTGCATTCCCAGTCCACCCGCCCCACCGGCGCGGCCAGGCCCAGCCGCTCCGCCCATGCCTCCGAGTCCCAGGCCTGCACGTTGGAGAGCACCTGCGCCGCGAAGGCCTCGTGGATCTCCACCAGCCCCAGCTCCGCCCAGGCGATCCCCGCGCGCTCGAGCGCGCGGGGCACCGCGTACACCGGACCCATCAGGAGCTGCCAGCCGGGATCCACGGCGGCCACCGCGTAGCTCCTGATGAACGCCAGCGGCTCGTAGCCCAGCGCCGCGGCCTTTTCCTCCGCCATGAGGAGCACGGCGGCGGCGCCATCGGTGAGCGGCGACGAGTTGCCCGCGGTGACCGAGCCGTAGCGGCGATCGAAAACGGGGCGGAGCGCCGCCAGCGCCTCGAGCGAGGTATCGGAGCGGATGCCGTTGTCGGTGGTGACGATCTGGTCCATGTCGCGGCCGCCGAACCAGGGCGCGATCTCGGCCGGGAGACGGCCGTCGGCGGTGGCCTCGGCTGCGCGCTCATGGCTCATCAGCGCGAGACGGTCCTGCGCCTCCCGGGTGATGCCGTTCTCCTTGGCCATCTTCTCGGCGGACTGACCCATCGTCTCACCCGTGGACGGCTCGGCGACCGCGGGGGTGACTGGAACCAGGTCCCGCGGACGGGTCCGGGCGAGCGCGCGGACCCGGCGCCCTGCGCCCCGCGCCTTGCCGGCCTCCACGAGGATCTGGCTGAACCGCCGCGAGTGCAGCACCGGGATGTCGGAGAGCGACTCGACCCCGCCTGCCAGGATCGTGTCGGCGTGCCCCAGCGCGATCTGGTCGGCGGCGTTGGTGATCGCCTGCGCGGCGGAGGCGCAGGCGCGGTTGAGGGTGTAGGCGGGAACGCTGGGCAGGAGCTGGGGCAGGAGACTCACCTCGCGCGCCACGTTGGGCGCGCGCACCGACGACACCACCTGCCCGAAGATCACTTCGTCGACCTCGCGCCCGTCGAGCTCGCTGCGCACGAGCAGTTCGCGGGCCGCGTGGCGCGCCAGCGCGGTCGCGGAGACGTCGCGGAAGACGGTGCCGCTCTTGGCGAAGGGCGTGCGCAGGCCGGCCACGATGGCCACCCGCCGGCCCGGCCGGGAGTCGTGCAATGAGGTCCTGTCGAGAAAGTGGGCGAGAGTCGTTGTACTATTCACGCGCGCCGGGCCAGGACGCTCGCGACCGCGCGCCAGCGCTCGGCATCGACCGGCTCCAGTACCTCGCGGCCGTGCTCCACCCGGAACGGGGCGACCAGACGCGCCAGCTCGCCGGGGCGCAGCAGGTGGTCCTCCGACGTCGGGCCCCAGCCAAGTTCACGCTGGCCGGCCAGGAACGACTCCATGATCAGCAGTCCGCCCGGCGCGACCAGGTCGCGAATATCGGCCATGCGCGCACGGTCAAGATAATTGAAGACCAGAACCGCATCAAAATTGCCCAGCTCCGGCCACGGCCCTGCCAGATCGATTACCTGCCACTCGACCGACGCTCCGTGCGCGGTCGCAAGCTCGCGCGCGGAGGCCAGCCGCGTTTCGTCGCGATCGATCCCCGTCACCTGCGCGCCAAGCAGCGCCGCCGCGATGCTGTGGCGCCCGTGGCCGCAGGCCAGGTCGAGCACCCGCATGCCGGGACGGATTCGATGAGCGTGCCACGCGAACCAGGTGCTGGGACGGGGCAGGTGCGCGGCGGGGGGCAGGCTCACGGTGGTCGGTCCTCCGTGCGGGCGACGCTCGAGCAGCTCACGGCACAGCCGGCCGATCTGCTCGTGATCGGGGGTGGCATCACCGGCGCCGGCGTGGCGCGGGACGCGGCGATGCGCGGCCTCAGGACCGTCCTGGTCGAGCAGCAGGACTTCGGCGCCGGCACCAGCTCGCACTCGAGCCGCCTGGTACATGGCGGCCTCCGCTACCTCGAGACCGGCAACCTCCGTCTGGTGCTGGAGGCCAACCGCGAGCGGCGGACGCTGCTCCGGATCGCGCCGCACCTCGTCTGGCCGCTCCCGTTCGTCTTTCCCCTGCACCGCGGCGACCGGATCGCCCTCTGGCGCCTGGCCGCGGGGATGTGGCTGTACGATGCGCTCGCGCTGTTCCGGAATGTGAGGACGCACCGCATGCTGGGCAAGCGCGCACTGCTCGAGGCCGAGCCGATGCTGCGCGAGCGCGGCCTGGTCGGCGGGGCACGGTTCTACGACGCGCAGTGTGACGACGCGCGCCTCACGCTCGCCACGGTGCGCTCCGCGGTCCACCATGGCGCGCTGGTGGCAAACTACACCGCGGTCCGCGCGCTCGAACGCACCGCCGGCCGGGTGGTGGGCGCGGCGCTGGAGGACCGGCTCACCGGCGGCTACGCCACCCTGCGGGCCAGCGTGGTCGTCAACGCCACCGGCCCCTGGGCCGACCGCGTCCGTGTGCTCGAGGACTCGGGGTCGGCGCCGCTGCTGCAGCCCACCAAGGGCATTCACGTGGTCGTGGAGCGGAGCCGCCTCGATCACCGCGAGGCGATCGTCTTCACCAGCCCCATCGACGGCCGGGTCCTCTTCATCCTCCCCTGGGGCGACTTGTCCTACATCGGCACCACCGACACCGATACCGCCGAGCCCCCCGAGGAGCTCTCCATCACCGCGGACGACGTGGTCTATCTCCTCCGCTCCGCCAACGCGCGCTTCCCCAACGCCCGGCTCGGCGTCGATGACGTGCGCGCGTCCTGGGCCGGTCTCCGTCCGCTCCTGGCCGACCGCGAGGTGACCCGGGCCTCGAGCCGCTCGCGGGACCACGCCATCGTGCAGGGCTCGGGCGGGATGATCACCGTCGTGGGCGGGAAGCTCACCACCTACCGCGCCATGGCCGAGGAGGTGGTGAACCGGGCAGTGCGGGAGCTGCGGTTCCGCGATGGACGCCCGCGCTCGGCGGGGACGCGAACTGACGAGGAGCCGCTCCCCGGCGGCGAGGCCGCGGACCTCGCCCAGTTCCGCGAGCGTGGCCTCGAGCTGGGCGTCACCCCCGAGAGCGTCGAGCACCTGCTGCGCCACTACGGCACCGAGGCCGCCGGGATCTATAACCTGGGCGTGGGAGAGCGCCGGCTGCTCCGCCGGCTGGCGCCGCCGCACCCCGCCGTCGAGGCCGAGGTAGTGCATGCGGTGCGGCGGGAGATGGCGCAGACGGTGGAGGACGTGCTGGTGCGCCGGATCCATCTCTATTACGAGTCGCCGGACCGCGGTGTGGCCGCGGCCCGGCGAGTGGCGGAGCTGATGGCGCGCGAGCGCGGCTGGGACGAGGCCCGGGTGGAAGCGGAAGCCGGAAAGTACCTGGCGCTCGCTACCTGACCACGATCCGCCCGGTCATCAGGCTGCCGTGGACCGCGCAGTTGTAGGTATACGTGCCGGCCTGGGTGAACTGGAAGTGGTACGCCGTGCCGTCGCCCGCACGCGTCGTGCTGCTGGTGAAGCTGGTGCTGCCCGTCGAGAGCACGCTGTGCTCGGTCGCGCCGGTGTTCACCCAGGTCCAGGTGACCGTGCCGTTCACCGCCACGGTATCGACCGCGGGGTTCCGGGTGGCGTTCCGGTTGCTCTGGAAGAAGATGTTCCCGAGGGTGACCGCGACGGTGGCCGGCGGCGGCGGCGGGGGAGGCCCGACGGACGTGGCGGTCGCGCTGAACGAGACCGGCGAGCCGGTGGCGCCCTGGACCGCGGCCTGGGCCGTCTGCGCCCCCGCATCGGGCCCGAGCGTCCAGCTGGCGGAGCCGATCCCCGCCGCATCCGTCGCTCCCGAGGCGGGATCCAGGCTGCCGCCGGTGGTGGACCAGGTCACGGTGGCGTTTGCCTGAGGTGCGCCGTCCCGCGTCACCACGACCCTGAGCTCATTCGGGAGCGGCTGGCCCACCGGACCGGTCTGCGCGTCGCCGCTCTCCGTGGGCGCCTTGGCGATGACCGGCGGTGACGGATCGGGCTGGGTGTCTCCACCTCCACTCCCCCCGCCGCCACATCCCGCCGCGAGCGCCGCCGTGATTCCCAGCAGGCCCACCCAGTTCCACGCCCGATCCGGCATACCGCCCCCTCGAGTTGATGGTCGACCGCCCGCCACTGTTGTTGTAACAGATGTCATTGAGCTTACGCCTTTCGGCGGGATTGGCAAGGGGACCCGGAAGGGCCGGGTCGTTATCTTTCGGTCAACCGCAAGGACGGAGACTCTGGTGGACGCCAACCTGTTCGAAACGGCCAACGCCGGCTTCGCGCAAGCCATGTACGAGGAGTTTCTTCGCGACCCGGCGGCCGTCGGGGTCGAATGGCGACGGCTGTTCGAGAGCGGCGTCGTCGGCGAGCGGCCGGACGGCAATGGAGCGTCGTCCCCCGCGCCCGCTGCCGCGTCGGCGACCGCCGCGGCTGCCGACGGACTCCCGCCCGGCGCTTCCGCGATCAAGGGCCCCGCCGCCCGGCTCGTGGCGAACATGACCGAGAGCCTGATGGTCCCGACCGCCACCACCCTGCGGGTGCTCCCGGTGGCCGTGCTCGAGGGGAAGCGGCGGGGCCTCAACCGGGCACTTCAGACCGCCGGCCGGCAGGAGAAGGTCTCCTACACCCACCTGATCGCCTTCGCTCTCGTCCAGGCCGCCAGACAGCACCCTGTCATGGGACATACTTTCGTGCTGCGGGAAGGCAGCCCCTACCGGGTGGCGCCCGAGGGGATCGCGCTCGGACTCGCGGTGGACGTCCAGCGCAAGGACGGGAGCCGAGGCCTCGTCGTCCCCGTGATCAAGCGGGCCGACACGATGGACTTCGCCGCCTTCCACACAGCCTACGAGGCGCTGGTCGAAAAGGCCCGGGCCAACCGCCTGATGCCCGACGATTTCGTGGGCGCCACCATGACGCTCACCAACCCGGGCGGGCTCGGCACTGTGGCGTCGGTGCCGCGGCTCATGGCCGGGCAGGGCAGCATCATCGCGGTCGGGGCCATCGGCTACCCGGCGGAGTTCTCGGCGGTGCCCGAGGAGCGGCTGCGGGAGTTCGGGGTCGGCAAGGTCATGACCGTCACGAGTACCTACGACCACCGCGTCATCCAGGGCGCGGAGTCCGGCGCCTTCCTGGCCACCGTGGAGCACCTGCTCCAGGGAGACCAGGGCTTCTACGAGCTCCTCGCCGAGAGCCTCGGACTGGGCGAGGCGGGCTACCAGCTCGCCCGCCCGAGCCCGGCCACGCAGCCCGGCAAGGGGCCGGCAGGGCCGGTCGCGCCCGAGATGCTCTACCACGTGGCGGCGGCGATGGCGCTGGTGAAGGCCTTTCGCATGCACGGGCACCTCGCCGCGCACCTCGACCCGCTCGGCACGCCGCCGATCGGCGACCCCGCGCTCGATCCCGGCCCACTCGGCCTGACTCCCGAGGTGATGGCGGCGATTCCCTCCCAGGTGCTGCGCATCGCCGTGCCCGGCCGGACGCTCGCCGAGTCGCTGCCGTACCTGCAGGCCACCTACTGCGGGACGATGGCCTACGAGATCGAGCACATCTCCACCCACGAGGAGCGCGTCTGGCTGCGCGAGAAGATCGAGAGCGGCGCGTATCGCCGGCCGCTCTCGCCGGAGGAGCAGCGCCGCCTTCTCCAGCGCCTCACCGACGTGGAGACGCTCGAGCAGTTCCTCCACAAGGCGTATCTGGGCCAGAAGCGGTTCTCGATCGAGGGCGTGGACATGCTGGTCCCGATGCTGGACCTCACGATCGAACGCGCCGCGGAGAGCGGCGCGCGCGACGTCGTGATCGGGATGGCGCATCGGGGCCGGCTCAACGTGCTCGCGCACACCGTCGGGCGGCCGTACGAGACGATCTTCGCCGAGTTCGAGGGCGGGCGGCACGTGGAGGCCGGCCAGCTCACCCCCGAGGGCGGCACCGGCGACGTGAAGTACCACCACGGCGCCGAAGGCGCCTACCGGACGCCCGAGAACAAGGCGATCACCGTCACCCTATCGCCCAACCCGAGCCATCTCGAGTTCGTGGGGCCGGTGGTGGACGGGCGGGCGCGGGCCAAACAGACCCAGCGGCGCGGCCGCGAGGCGCACCACGATCCGACGGCGGCCCTGCCGGTCATCATTCACGGCGACGCCGCCTTCGCCGGCCAGGGCGTCGTCGCCGAGACGCTCAACCTCGGCTCGCTCGACGGCTATCGCACGGGCGGCACGCTCCACATCATCACCAACAATCAGGTCGGCTTCACCACCGACAACGAAGAGGCGCGCTCGACCCGCTACGCGTCCGATCTGGCCAAGGGATTCGACATCCCCATCATCCACGTGAACGGCGACGACGCCGAGGCGTGCCTCAGCGCGGTGCGGCTGGCGATGGCCTACCGCGACCGTTTTCACCAGGACATGCTGATCGACCTGGTCGGCTACCGCCGCCACGGCCACAACGAGGGTGATGAGCCCGCCTATACCCAGCCCTTGATGTACGAGCGGATCAAGACCCTGCCGACCGCCCGCGCGGTGTACGCGCGCACGCTCATCGCGGCCGGCGTGATCACCGAGGAAGAGGCCGAGCGCCAGGCGGCCGCCGCCTACCAGCGGCTGGTGGACATCCAGCAGGGGTTCAAGGCGGGCATGAGCCGGGGTGCGCACGGCGAATCGCCGCACAAGCTCGCCGGTGCCGGGCAGGAGGTGGACACCGCGCTTGCGCCCGAGTTCATCGTGGCGCTCAACCAGCAGTTGCTGAGCTGGCCGGAGGGCTTCACCATCCATCCCAAGCTGGGCAGACAGCTCGAGCGGCGCCGCGGCGCGCTGGGCGCGGAGGGCGGGATCGACTGGGCCCATGCGGAAGCGCTGGCGCTCGCGTCGCTGCTCACCGAAGGGGTACCGGTGCGGCTCACGGGCCAGGACACCGAGCGCGGCACATTCAGCCAGCGGCACCTGGTGCTGCACGACGTCGTCACCGGCGAGCGGCTGACCCCGCTGGAGCGGCTGCCGGGCGCGCTCGCGCCGATCGAGCTGCACAACAGCCCGCTCAGCGAGCTCGCCACACTCGGATTCGAGTACGGCTACAGCGCCGCGGCGCCCGAGGCGCTCGTGCTCTGGGAGGCGCAGTTCGGCGACTTCATCAACGCCGCGCAGGTGATCGTGGACCAGTTCCTCTCGGCGGGCCTCTCCAAGTGGGGGCTGACGACGCGCCTCACCCTGCTGCTCCCGCATGGCTACGAAGGCCAGGGCCCCGAGCACTCGAGCGGGCGGCTCGAGCGGTTCCTTCAGCTCGCCGCGGAAGGCAACATTCGCGTGGCCAACCCCACGACGCCGGCCCAGTACTTCCACCTCCTCCGCCGGCAGGCGCGGCGCACCCGCCAGCGTCCGCTCGTGATCATGACGCCCAAGAGCCTGCTCCGGCTGCCGCAGGCGGCATCGCGGCTGGAGGACCTCTCGCACGGACGCTGGCACCCGATCCTCGACGATCCCTGGGCTGTGGGGCGGGAGGACCAGATCACCCGTGTGGTGCTCTGCTCCGGCAAGGTCTACTACGACATCCTGACGGAGGCGGAGAAGCTGGCCGAGGGACGCCCCGCCGTGGTCCGGCTGGAGCAGCTCTACTCATTTCCCTGGCCCGAGACGCGTGCGGTGCTGGCCCGCTACCCGCGCCTGGAGGAGCTGGTCTGGGTGCAGGAAGAGCCCAGGAACATGGGCGCGTGGAGCTATCTCATGCCCAAGCTGCTCGAGCTGGCGCCTCCCGGCGTGAGCGTGGCCTTTGTGGGGCGACCGGAGCGCGCCAGTCCGGCCGAAGGCTACCCCGCCGCGCACGCGGCGGAGCAGGGCCGGATCATCCAGGAAGCGCTGGTCGCCGGCCGGGCCCAGCCGGCCCTGCCCACGATGGCGGTCGCTGGTCAGGCGAAGGGCTGACCGGTCGGCCTCGTCAGGCGACCGCGTCCAGCAGCCGAAGAGTTCCGTCGGTCACGGCGCCGAAGGACAGGTGGCCGGCCAGTCCGCGGGCGTGGGTCTGCCAGGGAAACGCCGCCGGCCCCTTGGTGAGCCCCAGCGCGGGCACCAGTCCTTCGTCGATGGCGGCCCAGAAGGCGGTCCCGAAACCGAGGCCCGCGGTCCGGCCAACTGCATCGAACCGGCGGCGGAGCACGGCGTAGGCGGCGCCCGCCCCGATGCCGAGAGCCCAGTGGATCGCGGAGCCGAGCTTCTCACGCTGATCGTCACCCAGGCCGGATCCGACTGCCCGCGCCGCCTTCTCCGCGGCCACGCCGTACGCGGTCTTCCCCTGGCGGGCCGCGTCTTCGCGCCGTCTGGCCCGGCGGTCCTCGCGATCATACATGGCGCTCGTCACCCGGCCCATGACCCACGTGGCTACGGCGCCGGCGACGGCACCCTTCATCAGGTCCCGGGTGATGCTGTGGCGGGAGGGGTCTCGCATCGGCGTCTCCTGGTAGAGGTGCGTCATCCTTCGCGTCGCTCACGATGAGGCCGGAGCGGCGTCGCGTCTGTGACCTGCCCCCCACGAACGCAAGAAGGGGCGGCCACATCGGCCGCCCCTTGTCGTTTCCATTCCCCGCGCGGGGTCAGTCCTTCGGCAGCATCGGCCGTTCGGACACCTGCCGCGCCAGCTCCTTCAGAGGCTCCGAGAGGTGCTCGCCATAATGCAGGAGAAACACGCCACGGGCGCGCTTCTGCATGAGGAACGCGACCAGCGGCGTGTCCGCCTTGGCTGCGTTGCACTCCCTGCACGCCAGGACCAGATTGTCCGGGCGGTCATAGGCGGTCTGCCCCCGGCGGGGGCGGACATGATCCAGCGTAATCGTCTCGGAAGGCGTCTCGGTCCCGCAATACGCGCACACCGAACCGTGGAGGTCGAGGAGCCAATCGCGGTGGGACTGCATGGAGCGGCCGGGTGACCGGCGAAAGCTGGAGGTGGAAACTGCGCTGCGATGACGTGGTCTGCGTGCCACAAAGATCCAATTCGAGGGTGAACATGAGGGCCTGCATGGCAGACCGGCGAATGACAACTGGGG
>DATAHW010000003.1:0-16380 GCA_036262935.1 Gemmatimonadales bacterium
ATAGCAGGGGCGGGACTCGAACCCGCGACCCCGGCATTATGAGTGCCGTGCTCTAACCAGCTGAGCTACCCTGCCCTGGTCCGGGCGAGCATTCTACCGCGCCCGGTAGTGAAACTCAAGCTACTCCCCGGCCGTGTCCGCCGGCACCAGCCGGTACAGCAACTCCCCGCGGCGGATCATGCCGAACCGCTCCCGCGCCACCCGCTCTTGAGTGCGCGGGTCGCGCTCGATGGCGACCGCGGCACGCTGCAGCGAATCCACCACGAGCTTCAGCCGCTCGACCTGGGCCCGCTCACCCGCTTCCTGCCGCCGGAGCGCCAGCAGGTCGGTCGTCCCGTACTCGCCGCCCTGCACCGCGAAATAGAGCAGGAACACGAGCGCCGCGAGCGCCGCCCAGCGGGCACCGGTCACAGGGGGTAGAGGTCCCGCCCGGGATAGTGCGCCACGTCGCCCAGCTCCTCGGCGATCCGGAGCAACTGGTTGTACTTGGCCGTGCGGTCGGTGCGACTCGCGCTCCCGGTCTTGATCTGCCCAGCGCCGGTGGCCACCGCCAGGTCGGCGATGAAGGTATCCTCCGTCTCGCCCGAGCGGTGCGAAATGACGACGCCGTAGGCGCTCCCCTTGGCGAGCTCGATGCACTGCAGCGTCTCGGTGAGCGTGCCGATCTGGTTCACCTTCACCAGCACCGCGTTGGCCACACCCTCTTCGATGCCCCGGCCGAGCCGGTCCACGTTGGTGACGAACAGGTCGTCGCCCACGAGCTGGACCCGCTCGTGCAGCCGCTCCGTCAGCAGCGTCCATCCGGCCCAGTCGTTTTCGGCCAGCCCGTCCTCGATGCTGACGATCGGGTACCGGTCCACCCAGCCGGCGTAGAGCTCCACCATGGCCTCCGCGGAGCGGCGGCTCCCGTCGCCCTTCTTGAACACGTACTCGCCATCCTGGAACAGCTCCGAAGCCGCCACGTCCACCGCGATAGCGACGTCGCGCCCCGGCTCGTAGCCCGCGCTCTCGATGGCCTGCATCACGACATCGAGCGCCGCCTCGTTCGACGGCAGCATCGGGGCGAACCCGCCCTCGTCGCCCACCGCGGTCGAGAGGCCCATCTTGCCCAGCACCTTCTTCAGGCTATGGAATACCTCGACTCCGATGCGCAGCCCTTCGGGAAAAGCTTCGGCACCGATCGGCACCACCATGAACTCCTGCGCATCCACGTTGTTCGAGGCGTGCGCGCCGCCGTTCAGGATGTTCATCATGGGCACCGGCAGCACGCGCGCCATCGGTCCGCCCAAATAACGATAGAGCGGGAGACCGCAATCCTGCGCCGATGCGCGCGCCACGGCGAGCGAGACGCTGAGGATGGCGTTGGCCCCCAGCTTGCCCTTGTTCGGCGTCCCGTCGGCGTCCATCATCTCGGCGTCGATCGCGATCTGATCCTCGGCCGACATGCCCTCGAGCCGGGGCCCGAGCACCTCGTTGACGTTCCGCACCGCCTCGAGCACGCCCTTGCCCAGGTAGCGGCGCGTGTCACCATCGCGCAGCTCGACCGCCTCGTGCTCGCCGGTGGACGCGCCGCTCGGCACGGCCGCGCGCCCCTGGGCGCCGCTCGAGAGCACCACGTCGGCTTCGACAGTGGGATTGCCGCGGCTGTCGAGAATCTCGCGGGCATGGACTTCGATGATGGTGCTCATGGTCGCTCGGGTGAAGGGAAGCGGCAACCTAGTAACCGCCTCCGAAGCCGTCAACGACGGCCGGCCGCGAAATGGTCGAAGCCGGCGAGGGCGACCGGCGAACCGGCCAGCCGCGCGTGCACGCCCGCGCCTTCCCGCGCCAGCCCGACCCGGCTGAGCTCGATGCCGCAGGCGCGCTCAAAGGCCCGGGCCTCCTCGGCGCCGAAGGCCGCGGGCAACGCGACAAGGAGCTCGTACTCCTCGCCGCCTTCAGCCGCGAACTGCTCAGGCGGGCTCGAGAGCCGGCGGCTCTCCGCCACCGCGACCGCCGCCACCGGCACCTGCTCGAGCTCGAGCGTCAGAGCGACGCCGGACGCCGCCGCCAGGTGTGCCGCGTCGGCGCCCAGGCCGTCGCTCAGGTCGATCATCGCGCGGGCGCCGTGGCGCGCGAGCCAGCGGCCTGCGGCGAGACGTGGCACCGGCCGGGCGAAGGCGCGCCGCGCCTCCTCCGCGGGCGAGTCGCCGCGCCGCCACGCCTCCAGCGCCGCGCGCGGCGCGCCGAGCCGGCCGGTGACCCACAGCGCGTCGCCGGCCCGCGCGCCGGCCCGGGTAACGGGGGCACTCGTCCAGCCGAGCGCCGTGACCGCGATACTCCAGACGGGGCCGCCCGAGAGATCGCCGCCCGCGACCCGCGCGCCGGCATCGAGCGCCGCGGCGCCCGCGCCGGCCATCGCCGCGACGACGTCGTCATCCCCCGCCGCCGCCGGCACCGTGAGCGCGACGAGCACGGCGTCGGCGTCGGCCCCTTCGGCGGCGAGATCGGAGAGCGCCGCCGCCGTGGCCCGCCACCCGATCTCCTCCAGTGTGAGCCACTCCAGGCGGAAGTGGATCCCTTCCACGCTCACGTCGGTACTCGCGACCAGCGTGGGGCCGGCCGCGGGGAGCAGGGCGGCGTCGTCGCTCAACTCCATGGCGCCCTCGCCGAGTGCGGCCGCGATGCGGCGCACGCGGTCGAACTCACGGCCGGGGCCGAGCCGGGTCACGGCCGGATGGCGTCGAGCCGGAAGCGCACGAGGCCGCCGTCGGTGGCCACCCAGAGGTACTCCCGATCCACCGCCAGATCGTTGCTGTTCCCCGGCAGGTCGCCTTCGCGCAGCGGACGAATCGGCGGTGTCGTGAGCCGCGCGAACGCCACGCCGCGGTCGCCCGCGACCCAGAACCCCGGCCCGTCGGCAGTGAACGCGACGAGCCCGCCGAGGAGCCCGCTGAGGTTGGGGCCGAGGGTCCAGGCACCGGTGCCGGGATCGCGCCAGAGCATCTCGTCCCGGGTGAGCGCCACGACCGTGTCGCCCAGCGAGCCGAGCGCGACGACGGGTGCCTGCAGCGAGGGCGAGGCGAGTGCCGCGGGGCGCACCACGTCGGGCTGGCCGGGCAGCGCGAGCAGGAGCCCGCGCTGGGTGCCCACCCAGACTGAATCGCCGGTCGGGAAGACGGCGAGCACGGCATCGGCGAAGCGCGGCGCCAGTCGCTCGATCCGGAGCGAATCGGTCACCCGCACGAGGCCGCGTCCGGTGCCCGCCGTGATGCGGCCCTGACGGGAGGCAACGGCGTACACCCGCCCGTCCGGCAGACCGCGCGCCTCGTCGAGCAGCTCCACGCGACCGTCGCCCGTGGCAATCCGGGCGAGGCCCTGGTCCGTGGCGGCCCAGAGCGCGGTGCCCTGACCGGCGAGCTTTCGCACCTGGGTGAACGGCAGCCCCGACGCCGGCAGCCCTTCGAGCGTGCGGAACGCGTCGAGCGCGCTGTCCACGAACGTGAGCGTGGCGTCGGTCTGCGTCGTGCGGTCCGTGGCCGCCCAGACGCCGCCGGGCCAGCCGAAGACCGCGCCCACCACCGGTGACCGCAGACCATACGAGAGCCGGTCCGGCAGCGCGGCGCCGTCGGGCAGATACAACAAACCCACGCCCCAGGTCCCGATGTACCAGCCGAGGTTATCGACCGAGCGCGCCGCGGCGGTGAAGCGGGCCTGGTTGAGCCGGGGATCCATGAGAATCCGGGCGGCGTTGGTCTGGAGCGTCGGGTTGCTGCGGAGCACGTCGTCGATTCGCGCGGGCATGGTCGGGCGCGCCGGCGGGCGCGCGGGCGACGCGATCAGTCCGCCGCGCGGCAGCAGCAGCCAGCCGCTGCGCGTCCGGAGATAGAGTCCCGTGGTGGGGTCGTCCCCGTCGAAGGCGATCATCTGCACGCCCTCGGGCACCGGCCCCTGATCCCAGAGCTGGAGCTCGGGCTGGAAGTGGACCCAGCCCTCGGGCCGGGCCAGCCAGAGCGAGTTGTCGAGCGGATCAACGAGGCCGGCGAAGACGCGGGCGAGGAGCGCGGGATCGGGCGGATCGTACGGCCCGCGCCACTGCCGGAACTGCGGGTTCCAGATGAGCGCCGCGCTGGTCGAGGTGACGTAGACGCGGTCGATTGCCGTGGCGACGGCGGTGATGTGGCTGAAGTCGCCGATCACCGTTCGGTCTTCGGGGCGCCAGTCACGGGTGGGCGACTGCGCGCTGGCGGGACGCGCGATGCCCGCGAGCGCGGCAGCGAGCGCCGAAGCGAGCACGACGGCTGGAACGAGCGGGCGCATGGGGAACAATCTACCCGGCCGCCGACGCGGCCGCCTCGACCGGGATCACCGCGAGCCGTCAGACCGTCTGAGGCCGTGGCAGCTCGAACAGCACCGGCGGCCGGGGCGGCGGCGGGGCCACCCGGAGCAGCTCCCACTCGCGCCAGAGATCGGGCAGGGCGGCGACGACGTCCATCGGGCGGAGAGTGCGTGCGGCGGTCCGGCGCGCGGCAAGATCGGCGGCGCGGCCGAGGGCCTGCGCACCGAGCGCGGCGGCGGTCTCGGGCTGGAGTTTCTGTGCGAGCGACGCCCCCACCAGGCCGCTCAGCACGTCACCGCTGCCGCCGGTGGCGAGCCCCGGATTCCCTGCCGCAACCGTGAGGGGCGCGCGCCCCGCCCCGGCGATCACGGTGGGCACTCCCTTGAGCAGCACGGTCGCCCCGGAGCGCTCGGCGGCAGCGGCAGCGGCGCCCCACGGATCGAGCTCCCGCATCGGCGCCAGGTCCGGGAACAGGGTGCGGAACTCGCCCGGGTGGGGGGTGAGAACCACGATCCGCCCGGCGGCTAGCTCCGCCAGCTCGCCGGCGGCACCCTGGAAGGCAACGAGCGCGTCGGCATCCAGCACGAGTGCCGAGGCCGCGCGCGCCAGGCGGGTAACGAAGGCGCGGCGGCCCCGCTCGCGCCCGAGACCCGGGCCGATGACCACCGCGTCCGCGCGGCCGACCAGCTCGAGGAGCGCCGCCGCCGGCGCCTCGTCGAACGGCTGCGCGAAGGTCTGCAGGTCGGGCTCCGCCTGGATCAGCGCGGCCACGGATCCGGGCGGCGCGACCACGTGCACCAGGCCGGCGCCGGCGCCGAAGGCGGCCCGGCCGGCCATGCGCGCGGCCCCAGTCATGCCGTCTCCACCACCCACGATGACGAGGCGGCCGCGGACGCCCTTGTGATCCGCGCTTCGAAGCCGGCGAAGCCAGTCTGCCGCCTGCGGGTCCGTCACCAGCCACGGCCACGCGGGATCGGGCGGCGGGTGGCCGATGTCCACCACGACCAGCGTGCCGATCTCGTCGCGCGCGAGCAGTTGTCCCCGGCGCGCCCCGCCGAATGTGATCGTGAGATCCGCCCGGGCAGGACCGTGCACGGTGCCCGTCTCCAGATCCACACCCGTCGGTCCATCGATCGCGACCACCGGCAGCTCGAGGTCGAGGATGCGATCGAGCAACGCCGCCATCGCCGGCCGCGGCGCGCCGCGCGCGCCGGTCCCCAGCAGCGCGTCGACCACGAGCCCCACGCCGGGCCAGGGCCCGTCCGGCGGGACCTCGCGAACGCCCTCCGCGCGAGCGCGCGCCGCCATCGTCTCGCGCAGCTCCGCACCGGGTCCGGGTGACGAGGCGACCCACACCGGCACCTCGGCCCGGTGCAGGGCACGCGCGAGCACCCAGCCGTCGCCGCCGTTGTGCCCGGGGCCGGCGGCCACGAGCACGCCCTCGCGCAGCCGATGCGCGTAGCGCGCCGCGAGCACCGCCGCCGCCGCGCGGCCGGCGCACTCCATCAGCGTGGCGAGCGCCATCCCGCCTGCGACGGCATTCTCGTCCCAGCGGGCGGACTGACGGGGGGAGAGGACGGGGGGCATGGGGAGACGCGGTGAGAGGGAAGCGGTGAGCGGTGAGCGGTAAGCCCACCTCTCACCGCTTACCGCTTACCGCTGTTCACTTGTAGCTCTGCCCGATCGCCCGCCCGAAGGAGATTTCGCCGTTGTCGATGCGGAGATTGAAGCCGCATTCGGGGTTGGTGCAGACCCAGGCCTTGTAGGTGATCGGCGCGCCTTCGCGTCCGTAGTCGGAGAGGGGAATGAGGGTACCCTGCGAGCACTTCTGGCATGCCGGCCATTCGGTCTTGTCCATGTGCCCCCCGTGTCGGACCCCTGCCCCGGTCAGACGCCGCGCACGCCCGACCACTCGTAAACATCGCCGAAGGCGTCGGCGAAGTCGAAGACCCCTTCGAAGTCCCCCTCCTGGTCGCCCGGCTGGGTGACCAGGAGACCCACCTCCACCAGCGTGAAAACGATGCGGCCGAAATCCTGGGTGCGCGTGACCCCCCAGTGCGCCAGCACATGGGGCGCGAGCAGGCCGAACTGCGCCCGGGCAAAGTCCCGGCACGCCCACGCCAGCTCGGCGCCGTTCACGTGGCGCCGGGCGTCCAGGTTGGACTGCAGATACTCGATCGCGGCGAGCACGAACAGGAAGCTGCGCTCGTGGTATACCGCTCCCCGCGCGCGGATGCGTGCGAGCACGTCGTCGGCGAACTGCAGATCGTTCACGCGGGCATCGGCTCCGGAAGCTCGGCCGTCCGGCGTACCCGGCCCGCGGATTTCGCCGACCGGTAGAGCGGGAAGGTGGAGGTCAGCTCCCGGACCTCCTGCTTCACCCGGCCGAGGCTGGCCTCGTCGGGGTGGGTGAGGGCACGGTCGATCAACTCGGCCACCCGGCTCATTTCCGCGGGGCCCATGCCACGCGTGGTGAGCGCCGGCGTACCGAGCCGGATCCCGCTGGTCACGAACGGGGACTGCGAATCGTCGGGAATGGTGTTCTTGTTGACCGTGATGCCCGCCTGATCCAGGGTCTTCTCGGCCGCCTTGCCCGTCAGGCCCTTCGGCCGCAGATCCACCAGCATGAGGTGCGAGTCGGTGCCGCCGGATACGATGTCGAACCCGCGCTCGATCAGCTCCTCGGCCAGCACCCGCGCGTTCTCCACCACCAGGCGCGCGTAGGTACGGAAGTCGGGGGTGAGCGCCTCGCCGAACGCCACCGCCTTGGCCGCGATCACGTGTTCCAGCGGCCCGCCCTGCGTGCCGGGGAAAACCGACTTGTCGATGGCCTTGGCGTGCTCGGCGGTCGAAAGGATGAGGCCGGCCCGGGGGCCCCGGAGCGTCTTGTGCGTGGTGCTGGTGACGATCTGCGCGTGCGGTACCGGCGAGGGATACACGCCCCCCGCCACCAGCCCGGCGAAGTGGGCCATGTCCACCAGGAAGATCGCGCCCACTTCGTCGGCGATGGAGCGAAACGCGGCGAAGTCGATGATCCGCGCGTACGCGCTGCCGCCCGCGATGACGAGCGCCGGCTGCTGCTGCAGCGCCAGGCGGCGGACGGCGTCGTAGTCGATCAGCCCGGTGGCCGGATTCACGCCGTAGTGCACTGCCCGCCAGATCACGCCGCTGTGGCTCACCGGCGCGCCGTGCGTGAGATGGCCGCCGTGCGGCAGCGACATCCCCATGATCGTGGCGCCGGGCTTGATGACCGCCATGAAGGCCGCGAAGTTGGCCTGCGCGCCCGAGTGGGGCTGCACGTTGGCGTGCTCCGCGCCGAAGATCTGCTTCAGCCGGTCGATCGCGAGCTGCTCGATCTCGTCCACCACCTCACAGCCACCGTAGTACCGCCGGCCGGGATAGCCTTCGGCGTACTTGTTGGTGAGCGGGGTGCCCATCGCGTCGATGACCGCCCGGCTGGCGAAGTTCTCGCTGGCGATCAGCTCCAGGCCATCCTGCTGCCGGCGCAACTCGCGATCGATAAGCCGCGCCACCAGCGGATCGGCCTCACGGAGGGGCGCGTTGTGATCCAGACTCATTCCTGCTCCATCTCGAGATGTTGACGAGGCGGCGGTTGGCCGACTGCGAGGTTGCCCGCCGGCGTTGTCCGATCCGATGAGAATGACTTCGGGCGACGGCATCTAATGTATAAGAATTCGCGGGAGGGCGAGAGGGGGCACCCGGAGTGCCCGCCTACCGTCTGCCGCCCATCCACACCCGGTCGAGGCCCGCCACCGCCGAGATCCGCTCCTCCGCCAGCCGGTCGGCCGCGCGGTAGGTGGGGATCCGCTCGCGCCGGGCGATCTCGAAGATTCTGAGCAGCGTATCGTAGATCTCGCCCGCCTTCTTCTTGGAGCGCTCCTCGGGCCAGCGATGGAGCTCGCCGTAGACGTTGATGACGCCGCCGCCGTTGATGACGTAGTCCGGGGCGTAGAGAATGCCCCGCTGCTCGAGCAGGTCGCCATGGCGGTCCTCGGCGAGCTGGTTGTTGGCCGCGCCTGCGATGATCGCCACCTTGAGCCGGGGCAGCGTCTGGTCGTTGACGGTGGCCCCGAGGGCGCAGGGAGCGTAGACGTCGGCCACCTGGTCGTAGATCGCCTCGGGCGCCACCGACCGGGCGCCGGTCTCGTCCACCACGCGCCGGACCTTCTCGGCATCGATGTCGGTGACGATGAGCTGCACGCCGTCCGCGTGCAGATGGCGGCAGAGATGCGTGGCCACGTGGCCGCACCCCTGGACCGCCACGGTCTTCCCCTCGAGCCGGTCGCTGCCCCACCACGCCTGGGCGGCGGCCTTCATGCCGACATACACGCCGAACGCGGTGACCGGCGAGGGGTCGCCGGAGAGGCCGAGGAGACCGGCGACGTGGTCCGTCTCCAGCTTGATGTACTCCATGTCCGCCGGGCTGGTGCCGATATCCTCGGCGGTGATGTAGCGCCCGCCCAGCGTCTCGATGAAGCGGCCGTGAGCGCGGAACAGCGCCTCCCGGTCCGGCCGCTTGTTGTCACCCAGGATGACCGACTTGCCGCCGCCCAGGTTGATCCCCATGACGGCCGACTTGTAGGTCATCCCGCGGGCCAGCCGGAGGGCATCGGTGATCGCGTCCTCGGTGGAGGCGTACTGCCAGAACCGGGTGCCGCCGAGGGCCGGCCCGAGCGTCGTGTCGTGAATGGCGATGATGCCGAAGTAGCCGCAGCCGGGATCGTGAGAGAACAGCACCTGCTCATGGCCGAGCGCGTGCATCTGGGCGAGGAGGTCCATGGGGCTCCGGTCCGGTCGTGAGTCGTGCGTCGTGGGTGGTGAGTCCCGGGTTGGCCGAGTCGAGCTCATGACCTGCGACTCACGACTGATACTGGTAGAACCCCCGCCCACTCTTCCTCCCAAGATACCCCGCGGCCACCATCTTCCGGAGCAGCGGGCAGGGCCGGTACTTGTCGTCGCCGAGGCCGGTCTGCAGCACCTCGAGAATGGCGAGGCACACGTCGAGGCCGATGAAATCGGCCAGGGCGAGCGGGCCCATCGGGTGCGCCATCCCCAGCTTCATGACGGTGTCGATCGCCTCGGGCGCCGCCACCCCCTCCATGACGCAGAAGATCGCCTCGTTGATCATCGGCATCAGGACGCGGTTGGAGACGAAGCCCGGATAGTCGTTCACCTCGACGGGAGTCTTGCCCAGCGCCGCGGCGGTCTGCATGACCGAGCGCGTGGTGGCGTCGGTCGTGGCGTACCCGCGGATGACCTCGACCAGTTGCATCACGGGCACCGGGTTCATGAAGTGCATCCCGATCACCTGCTCCGGCCGGCGCGTGCGCGCGGCGATCTCGGTGATCGAGATCGAGCTCGTATTCGTGGCAAGGATCGCATCGGGCGCGCACACGCGATCGAGCTGCTCGAAGACGGAGAACTTGACCGCGGGGTTCTCGCTCGCGGCCTCCACCACCAGCGCGGCGCCGGCCGCCGAGTCGAGCCCCGTGGCCGGCGTGATGCGCGCGAGCACCTCCGCCGGCGCCTCGGGCGCCAGCGTGCCCTTCTTCACCTGACGATCGAGATTGGCCCGAATCGTGGCCACAGCCGTGTCCAGCGCCGCCGGCGCCGTGTCGATCAGCGCCACCTCCCATCCGTGCTGCGCGAACACGTGGGCGATCCCGTTGCCCATCGTTCCCGCGCCGATCACCGCGGCGCGGCTCATGTCGGCTCCTGCCGGATCCACTGGGCCGCGAGCACTACGGTCACGGTGAGGGCGAGGGTGCCGAGCAGGCCGCCTTCGGGCCCGAACGCGCCGCCCGTGAGCCACGCGGGAGCCCCCATGCGGTAGTCGATGTAGGGGATGTCGAACGGCAGCCCGCTCACCGGCGCGGCCAGGGCGGCCAGGGTGGCGTTCCAGCCGAGGTGCGCGCCGAACGCGGTCCACATGCCGCCCGGACTGAAGAACGCGAGCGAGAGCCAGATCCCGGCCAGCGCGATGTTGGCGAGCCCGGCGGAAGTGACCTCGGGATTCCGGATGTGAGCCACGGCGAAGAGCAGCGACAGCAGGAGAATCGCACGGCCGCGGCCCAGCGCCCGGCCGGCCACGACCATCGGCAGCCCGCGGAACATCAGCTCCTCCGCCATGGCGGCCGGCGCCAGAATCATGACCGTCTTTCCCACCTGGAGCACCCACTGCTGCAGCGAGCCGCCATCGTGGGTCCACCCCGCCCCGGCCGTAAAGACGCCGAGGGTCATCGCGATCGCGGCAGGAAGGATCCCGAAGACCAGTCCGGCGCCGGTCGCCCGGGCCCAGCCGAGCCGGCTGCTCCAGCGGAGATCCGCCGCGCCGAGCCGGAGGGCACGGACCCCGACCACCCACGTCGCCGCGCCGAATGCGAGCAGGAGCGCCGCGCCCTGCACCAGCGCGAAAAG
The DNA here is from genome assembly GCA_036262935.1 of Gemmatimonadales bacterium. Classification (GTDB taxonomy): domain Bacteria; phylum Gemmatimonadota; class Gemmatimonadetes; order Gemmatimonadales; family GWC2-71-9; genus CAVVWJ01. The sequence goes on from DATAHW010000003.1 coordinate 10,757, forward strand.
CGGCGACGGATGCGCCGCCAGCTCGGCCGGCGACGCGCCGGCGGTGAGCCCCCGCGCGAAGGGCAGCAGCAGCAGCGAGACGAGGAGCAGGCCGAGCAGATAGAAGCAGACGATGGCGCCGATGGCCCGCAGGAGCGGGCGCGGACGCCGGCGCGGCGTTGGTTCGGTCAACGCGCCCGGCGGATGACCGGCCCGAGGCCGAGCACCACGGCCGCCGCCAGGCCGACCTTGAGGAGGTCGCCGGTGAGGAACGGCACGAATCCGACGCGTAGCGCCAGTGCGGGATCGCCGCCCAGCAGCGCGAGCTGCGCCACGCCGCCCAGGTGAATGACGACCATGCCGAGCGCGCAGGCCAGCAGGACCCGGAGCACGCCGGCGCCCGGACGACTGAGCGCGCCGGCCACCCCGGCAGCGACCGGGAAGGCGAGCAAATAGCCGCCGGTGGGCCCCAGCAGATGGATGACGCCGGACGATCCGCCGGCGAACACCGGAAGCCCGAGCACCCCGAGCGTCAGGTAGGTGACGAGCGCCGCCACCCCGCCGGCCGCGCCCAGCACACCGCCGACCACGAGAACCGCGAGCGGCTGGAGCGTCATCGGAACCGGACTGAACGGGACGGGCACCGCGGCCTGCGCCGCGGCGGCCACCACGACCGCGCCGACCGCAATCCCCAGGAGCCGCCGGCCGGGGCGCACCCGCGCGGGCGCTGCGGCGGGCGCCGCGACCCCGGCAGTCACTTCACGCGAGGCGCCCATCAGACCAGCTCCACGCTGAGGGCCACGGCATTGCCGCCCCCCAGACAGAGCGTGGCAAGACCGGTCGAGCCACCGCGGTCGCGAAGGGCGTAGAGCAGCGTGGTGAGCACCCGGGCGCCGCTGGCCCCGATCGGATGCCCGAGCGCCACCGCTCCGCCGTGGACATTCACGCGGTCCCAGTCCCAGGCCAGCTCGCGGCCATCGGCCAGCGCCTGCACCGCGAACGCCTCGTTGGCCTCGATGAGATCGTAGCGGTCGATGCTGGTGCCGGTCTTGTCCATGAGGCTCCTCACCGCGAGGACCGGTGCGAAGAAGAGGTCACGCGGCTCGCCGCCGCCCGTGGCGTAGCCGGTGATGCGGGCCATCGGGGTGAGGCCATGCGCTTTCGCGAATGCCTCGGACGTCACCACGAGGGCGCTCGCCCCGTCGTTGAGCCCCGGCGCGTTTCCCGCCGTCACCGTGCCGCCGTCCTGCTTGAACACGGGCTTGAGCCGGGCGAGCGTCTCCGGACTGGTGTCCTTCCGCGGCGCCTCGTCGGTGGAGAAGGTCGTGGGACCGCTCTTTCCCGGCACCTGCACCGGCAGGATCTCGGCCTTGAACTTCCCGGCCTCGATGGCGGCGATGGCCTTCCGATGGCTCTCGTAGGCGAAGCGGTCCTGGTCTTCGCGCGAGACGCCCGCCTTTTCGGCCGTGTACTCGGCGTATTCGCCCATGTGGCAGCAGCCGAACGAGTCCCACAGACCGTCGTGGATCATGCCGTCCACCATGGTCTGGTTACCCGCCTTGATGCCACTGCGCATGCCGTACACATAGTGCGGCGCGCTCGACATGGACTCCTGGCCGCCGGCCACGACGCACTCGGCGTCGCCGGCCTTGATCGCCTGGGCGGCAAGCATGACCGCCTTCAGACCGGACCCGCAGACCTTATTGATGGTGAGGGCGGGAATCGCGGCGGGGAGACCGGCATGGATCTGGGCCTGGCGAGCGGGAGCCTGACCCGAGCCGCCCTGCACCACCTGCCCCATGATGACCTCGTCCACGACCGCGTCGTCGATGCCGGACCGCCGCACCGCCTCGCGGATCACCTGGGCCCCAAGCCGGGGCGCGGAAAAGGACGCCAGGCCGCCCAGGTAGCGCCCGATCGGCGTCCGGACGGCGGAGACGATGACCGGCGTTGTCGTATCGCTCACGTGCACCTCGGGTCCAAGTGTTGGCGAGGGCAAGATAGGCGGGGTTTCGGGCCCCCGGTAGGCCGAAGCTCAGGGCGCGAGCGCACGTGTCCGCACCTCGCGGGTGACGCGGTCCAGGAACGCCTGTACCGGCAGGACGTCCTGTTTCCGTCCGGCGCCGCGGACCCGGAGCGCCACGCTGTCGCTCTCCGCCTCCCGCTGCCCCACGACGGCCATATACGGGACCTTTGCGACCTCGCCGTCGCGGATGCGGTAGTTGAGCGTCTCGTTCCGGTCATCGAGATGCGCCCGGATGCCGGCAGCGGTGAGCCGCGCGGTGATGCCGCGCGCGGCCTCGGCCTGGGCGTCGGAGATCGGGATCACCCGCACCTGCTCCGGCGCCAGCCAGACCGGGAAGGCGCCGGCGAAATGCTCGATCAGAATGGCGATGAACCGCTCGAACGAGCCGCTCACCGCCCGGTGGATCACCACCGGCCGGTGCTCGGTGTTGTCCTCGCCGACGTAGACGAGATCGAATCGCTCGGGCGCGTTGTAGTCGAGCTGGATCGTGCCGAGCTGCCAGCTCCTGCCGATCGAGTCGGTCACGTCGAAGTCGATCTTGGGGCCATAGAACGCTCCGTCACCGGGCTTGAGCTCGTACGCCATGCCGGTGGCCTCGAGCGCGCCGCGGAGCGCGCCTTCGGCGCGGTCCCACAGCTCGTCGCCTCCGATCCGCGTTTCCGGCCGGGTGGCGAACTTGAGGCTCGGCTCCAGCCCGAACGTGCGATAGTAGCCCAGGATGAAGTCCATGAGGAACTTCACCTCGTCCACGATCTGGCCGTCGGTCAGGAAGACGTGGCAGTCGTCCTGCGCGAACTGGCGCACGCGGGTGAGCCCCGAGAGCGCGCCGGTCACCTCGTTCCGGTGCAGCACGTCGAAGGTCACGTAGCGAAGCGGCAGCTCGCGATACGAGTGCTTCCTGGACCCGTAGAGCAGGTAGTGGGACGGGCAGTTCATCGGCTTGAGCGAGGCGTCGTGCTCCCCCGTCTCCTTGTTCAGCACCAGAAACATGTTGTCCCGGTACTTCCCCCAGTGCCCCGAGATCTCCCACAGCATCTTGTTGTAGATGAGCGGCGTCTTGATCTCCTTGAACGCCTCGGCCTGGCGCTCGCGCACGAACTCGACCAGCAGGTTGTAGAGCGTCGTCCCCCGCTCCGTCCAGAACACGGCACCCGGCGCCGAGGGGTGGAACATGAACAGGTCGAGCTCGCGCCCCACCCGGCGGTGGTCGCGCTTTCGTGCCTCCTCGAGGCGGTGGAGATAGGCGTCCAGCTCCTCCTTCCGGAACCAGGCCGTGCCGTAGATGCGCTGGAGCATCTGGCGGCGCTCGTCGCCCCGCCAGTACGCCCCCGCGGCGGAGAGCAGCTTGAAGTGCTTGAGCCGGCCGGTACGGGGAATGTGGGGGCCGCGGCAGAGATCCTGGAACGGACCATCGGTGTAGACGGTGATCGTCTCGTCGTCTCCCAGCTCGCTGATCCGCTCGAGCTTGAGCGGATCGTCGGCAAAGCGCCGGTTGGCTTCCGGCCGGTCCACTACCTCCCGCTCGAACGGATAGTCCCGCGCCGCCACCTCGGCCATCTTGGCCTCGATGCGCGCGAGGTCCTCCGGGGTGAACGGGCGGTCCACCTGGAAGTCGTAGTAGAAGCCGTCCTCGATCGGCGGCCCGAAGCCGATCCCGGCGCCGGGGAACAGCTCGCGGACCGCCGTGGCGAGGATGTGCGCCGATGAATGGCGCAGGAGCTCCAGCGCCTCGGGATCGCGCTCGGTCAGGATGGCGACGGCGGCGTCCGCCTCGAGCGGCCGGTCGAGGTCCCGAACGGCCCCGTTCACCCGGGCGGCGAGCGCGGCGCGGGCGAGGCCCGCGCCGATCCCCTCGGCGAGCTGGCGTGCCGTCGTGCCCCGCGGCACCTCGCGCACGCTGCCGTCGGGTAGCGTGATCCGGATCGGGTCGCTCACCGGCCCTCCGACGCCGACGGACGGGCCGGCGGCTCGCTCGACGGGGCAAAAGCGAAGTAGAGGCCCAGCCCGATCAGCAGCAGCGCGGCGACGAAGATCCAGCGGGCCAGGTCGGGGCCGCGCACGGTCATGCGGTGGTCGTTCATCGGGACGCCTTCGAGGGGGATCGCTTCCTGCGTTTGTGGGCTGAAAATGTTAAGTTAATCGCAACACAAATCTTCACGTAAGAGGATGCGGCGTGCGCCAACGCGATCGGCTGACGGGAATGGAGATGCTGCTCTGGAGCAGCCTGGGCGCCGGTACCGGGCTGATCGCGGGCTTCCTCCTGAGCGCATGGGTGGGCGGGGTAAGCTCCGGCCGGGTCGAGGGCATGGCGCGCCGGCTCCGCCAGCCCGCGCCACCCCGGCTCACCTCGTCGGCATCCGCGCGCGCGGTTGCCGCGGCCCTGCAGGCCGAGCCGCGGCTGGCCGGCATCGCCATCGAGACGCTCGCCGTGGCGCGTGGGGTGGTCGAGCTCCGCGGCTGGGTGCCGACCCGCGCGGTGCGTGCCATCGCCGGCCGGACCGCGCTCGCCGCGCCGGGCATCGAGAGCGTCATCAACAGTCTGCTCGTCCATGGCGAGGACGACCTCACCCGGGCCCGGGACGCGCGCGCCACCGACCAGAGCGCATGATCGAGCCGCTTGCTCCGCAGTACAATCCGGTCGCGATCGAGTCCCCCCTGTACGCCTGGTGGCGCGAGCGCGGGCTGTTCGCACCCGACGCGCACCCTGCCGGAACGGGAATTCCCTACGTCGTCATGATGCCGCCGCCGAACGTCACGGCGGTGCTGCACATGGGCCACGGCCTCAACAATACCGTGCAGGACGTGCTCGTCCGCTTCGAGCGGATGCGCGGCCGGCGGACGCTCTGGCTCCCCGGCACCGACCACGCCGGCATCGCCACCCAGAACGTCGTGGAGCGGCTCCTCGCGAAGGAGGGACTGACCCGCTTCGACGTGGGCCGCGATGCGTTCGTGGCCCGCGTCTGGGAGTACGTGCGGGAGACCGGCGCCACGATCCTGGAGCAGCTCAAGGCGATCGGCGCGAGCTGCGACTGGAGCCGTACCTACTTCACCCTCGACGAAGGCCTCTCCGTCGCGGTCCGCGAAGCGTTCGTACGCCTCTACGAAAAGGGCCTGGTCTACCGCGGGCATTACATCATCAACTGGTGTCCCCGCTGCCTCACCGCCCTCTCGAACGAGGAGGCAGAGAAGGAGGAGGTGGCGGGCAAGCTCTATCACCTGCGCTACCCGCTGGCGGCGGGCGGCCACCTGACGGTCGCCACCACCCGCCCCGAGACGATGCTGGGCGACACCGGCGTCGCCGTGCACCCGGGTGACCAGCGCTACCAGGCGCTGATCGGCACCGACGTGCTCCTCCCGCTGGTGGACCGGCGCGTTCCGATCGTCGCCGACGACGCGGTGGATCCCTCGTTCGGGACCGGCGCGGTGAAGATGACGCCTGCCCACGACCCGACCGACTTCGAGATCGGCCGCCGGCATGGCCTGCCGACGATCGACATCTTCACCCCCGAGGCGCGCATCGCGGAGACGGCGCCTGAGCGCTTCCGCGGGCTCGACCGGTTCGAGGCGCGCAAGCGCGTCGTGGCCGAGTTCGAGACGCTCGGCCTGCTGGAGAAGGTGG
>DATAHW010000004.1:0-1636 GCA_036262935.1 Gemmatimonadales bacterium
GGCAGGAGATCGCGCGCGCGATCGAAGTGATCGAGGCGGCGTTCCGCGCCGGCGGCCGGCTGGTCTATGTCGGCGCGGGCACCAGCGGCCGGCTCGGTGTGCTCGACGCCGCGGAGTGCCCGCCGACGTTCGGCACGCCGCCCGAGATGGTGGTGGGCATCATCGCGGGCGGGCTCCCGGCGCTGGTGCGGTCGGTCGAGGGGGCCGAAGACGACGTGAACGCCGGGATCGGGGAGATGGACGCGCGCCGCGTGAGTCCGAAGGACTGCGTGGTCGGCATCGCCGCGAGCGGCACGACCCCGTTCGTCCGCGCCGCGCTCTCCCGGGCCCAGACGCTGGGCGCGAGCACCGCGCTGGTCTCGATGTCCGAGCCGCCCAGGCTGCTGCGCGAGACCTGCGACGTGTGCATCGTGGTGCCGGTGGGCCCGGAGGTCGTGACCGGATCCACCCGCATGAAGTCGGGCACCGCCACCAAGCTGGTGCTCAACATGCTGACGACCGGGGCGATGATCCGGCTGGGGAAGACCTGGGGCAACCTGATGGTCGATCTGCGCGCCTGGAACGACAAGCTGGTGGACCGGAGCCGGCGGATCATCATGGAGACCACGGGACTCGACCGCGAGCAGGCGGGCGCGGTGCTCGAGGCCGCCGGCAGGAGCGTGAAGACGGCCATCGTGATGGCGCGCTGCGGCGTGGATCGGGCGGCCGCCGAGCGGCTCGTGGAGCAGCACGCGGGGCGGCTTCGCCCCATCGTCGGCGACCCGCCGCCGGTGCGGCCCGCATGAGCGAACGGCCGACGCTTGCGGTGGGGCTCATGTCGGGCACGTCGCTCGACGGCATGGACGCGGCGCTCGTGCGGTTCACGGGCCCGACCCGGGCCGAGCTGGTCGATTTCCTCACCCGCCCGTACGACCCGGACGAACGGGCGGAGCTCACCGCCGCCCTGGGCGGCGGCGACGCCCCGTCGCTCGCGCGGCTCCACGTGCGCGTCGCGGAGTGGGCCGCGGAGGCGGTGGACATGCTGCTGGCGCAGGCGCGGACGCCGGCCTCGGAGCTGGCGCTCATCGCCTTTCACGGGCAGACCATCTGGCACGAGCCGCCGCTCGTGAGCTGGCAGCTGGGCGAGCCGGCGGTGCTGGCGGAGCGGTTCGGCGTCCGCGTCGTGAGCAACTTCCGCGCGCGGGACGTCGCCGCGGGCGGCCAGGGCGCGCCGCTCGTGCCGATGGCCGACGTGCTCCTCTTCGCGTCCGGCGACGCGCCGCGCGCGCTGCTCAATCTGGGCGGCATGGCCAACGTGACGTTCGTGCCGCACCTCGGCGAGGAGCAGGGCGTGCTGGCGTTCGACACCGGACCGGGCGTCGCCGTGCTCGACGGCGTGGCGCGGCTGGTGGATGCCCGCCGGTCGTACGACCGCGACGGTAAGCTCGCGGCGCAGGGGCACCCGGACGAGGCGGTGCTGGCGGAGCTGCTCGCCGATCCGTATTTCGAGCTTCCGCCGCCCAAGAGCACCGGCCGCGAACGGTTCGGCGGCGCCTACGCCGCGGCGCTGCACCAGCGCGTGCCCGGGCCCGACGGCGTGGCCACCGCCGCGGAGCTCACGGCGCGGAGTGTGGCCCGCGCCGTCGCGCGCTGGACG
>DATAHW010000005.1:0-6346 GCA_036262935.1 Gemmatimonadales bacterium
CCTCCGTGCCCTCTGTGCCTCCGTGGTGAATAGCGACCCGATGCCAGCCTCCGCCGCGATCGCAGCCGTGACTCACCAACACCCAAACCCCTGCGAGCCCAGCATGCCAGACGCGAACGAGACCCTGACCGGCTGGCTCGCCGCCATCGCCGCGCCGGCGCCGTCACCCGCCGGCGGGTCGGCCGCGGCCATCGCGGGCGCTCTCGGCGCTGCCCTGGCGGAGATGGTCGCGGGGTTGACTGCGCGGCGCGAGAAGTACGCGGCGGTCCATCCGGAAGCGAGGCAGACGGTGGAGCGCGCCGGCCAACTGCGCCTCCGTCTGGCCGCGCTCGCCGTGCGCGACGCGGAGGCGTTCGCCGGATTCACCGCGGCGCTCGCCCTGCCGAAGCGCACGCCCGAAGAGCAGGCGGCGCGTGCGGCGGCCCGGGATGCCGCCCTCGAGGCCGGCGCGGCGGTCCAGCTCGAGCTGCTCGATGGGCTGGCGGAGACGGCCGATCTCGCGGCCGCGATGACCGAGCGCGGGCTGGCGAGTGCGCTCGGCGACGCCGCCACGGGGGCGCTGCTCGCCGCCGCCGCCGCCCGGAGTGCCTGCTGGGCCGTCCGGGGCAACCTCGAGGGCGCGGGCGACCGTGCCATGGCCGCGGAGCAGATCGCGCGGGCCGGCGAGCTGCTGGATCGGGTGGAACGAGCGGAGCGGCGGGTGCTGGAGGTGCTGCGAGCGCGCGTGCGTTGAGCGTCAGGCCGCGGTGAGGATTCGCGGCCCATCGGCGGTGATGGCCACCGTGTGCTCGAAGTGGGCGGACAGGCTGCCGTCCGCGGTCACCACGGTCCACTTGTCGGCGAGTGTCTTGGTGGCGGGATTGCCGATGGTGATCATCGGCTCGATCGCGAGCGTCATCCCCTCGAGCAGCCGCGGGCCGCGCTTGGGGCTGCCGTAGTTGGGCACCTGCGGCTCCTCGTGGAACCGCGTGCCGATGCCGTGACCCACCAGCTCCCGGACCACGCCGTACCCGGCTGCTTCGGCCACCCGCTGCACCGCATGCCCGATGTCGCCCACGTGGTTGCCCACGCGGGCCTCGGCGATCCCGGCCACCAGGCAGGCCTGCGTGACCGTCAGCAGCCGCTCCGTCTCCGGCGGGATCCTGCCCACGCCGATCGTGGTGGCCGAGTCGGCGTGCAACCCCTCGAGCTGCGCTCCGACGTCCACGCTCACGATGCTCCCCTCGTCGAGCACCCGCCGGCTCGAGGGAATGCCGTGCACGATCTCGACGTCGATCGACGTGCACAACGTCTTGGGGAAGCCGTAGAGGCCCTTGAAGGAAGGCGTGGCGCCCTCGTGGCTCCGGATGAACTCCTCGGCCGCTCGATCGAGATCCTCGGTGGTGAGGCCCGGCCGGACGATCTCCCGCATCAACGCGAGCGTTCCCGCCACTATCCGTCCGGCCCGGGCCATCACGTCAATCTCCCGGGCCGACTTGAGCGTGATCATCTCACCGGCCAAGCGCCCGCCGCACTCGGCCGGCGATCTCCTCGATCGTGCCGACGGCGGGAATCCGGTGGGCGACCTTCCGCGCCTCGTACCAGGCCAGCACCGGGGCGGTCTGCTCCCGATAGGCGCGGAGCCGGGTGCTCACCGCGGCCGGGTCGTCGTCGGCGCGGTGCTCGACGCTGAGCCGGCGCTGCAGCCGCGCCAGGATCTCCTCATCGGTGACGTCGAAGAACAGCACGGCGTCCATCCGCCGCCCCTTCTCCGCCAGCAGCCGCTCCATCCCTTCGGCCTGCGGAATGGTGCGCACCACGCCGTCGAAGAGCACGCCCTTGGCGGCCTCGGGCTTGGCCAGCTCCTCGCGCACGACGCCCAGGATGATGTCGTCGCTCACGAGGTGGCCGGCCTCCATGACCGCCCGCGCCTTGAGCCCGAGCGGCGTGCCGCGCTTGACCGCGTCGCGCAGAAGGTCGCCGGTGGCGAACTTCGGCAGCCCGAGCGACTCGGCCAGCAGCGCCCCCTGGGTGCCCTTGCCCGCGCCGGGCGGGCCCATCAGGAGAATGTCCATGGAAGTCGTGAGGGTGAGAGAAGAGTCGCGGGTCGCGGGTCGAAGTGGGCGCCGTGATCGCGGCGATGCCGACTCGCGACCCGCGACCCGCGACTCACATATACCGCTGCTGCCGCCCCCGGAACTTCACCCGGCCGCTCTTCATGAAACCGTCGTACTTCCGCAGCGTCCGATGCTGTTCGATCTGGGCGATGGTGTCGAGGAGCACCCCGACGACGATGAGGACGGAGGTGCCGCCGTACCCCTGGGTCGGGATGCTGAGGGCCTTGGAGACCAGGATGGGCAGCAGCGCCACGCCGGCGAGGAAGAGGCCGCCCGGAAAGGTGATCCGCCCCAGCACGCCGTCGATGTAGTCCGCCGTGCTGGCTCCCGGTTTCACCCCGGGGATGAAGCCGCCCTGCTTCTTCAGGTTTTCGGCCAGGTCCACCGAGTTGAAGATGATGGAGGTGTAGAAGTAGCTGAACAGCAGGATCAGGATGGCGAACGTGATGTCGTACGGCAGGTCGCCGGGCTGGAAGAAGCTCGAGATCTCGGTCAGCACCGGGTTCTTGGTGAAGCTGGCGATGGTGCCGGGAACGATGATGATCGTCTGGGCAAAGATGATCGGCATCACGCCGGCGGTGATCAGCCGGATCGGGATGAACGTCTTCTGTCCCTCGCGGATCCGCCCGCGGCCCATGACCTTGCGCGGAATCTGGATGGGAATGCGCCGCGCGGCGATAGTCATGGCCACGACCGCGGCGACGACCGCGACCAGAATCGCCAGGAACAGCACAACCTCGGGCGCGCTCACCACGCCGCTCTTGACGAACTGCACCAGTTGCACCGAGCCCGGCCAGAGCCGCTCCAGGATCGAGAAGGTGATGAGCAGGCTCATCCCGTTCCCGATGCCGCGCTCCGTGATCTGCTCGCCGAGCCACATGACGAAGATGGCGCCGGTCGTGAGCGTCACCACCATGATGAGGCGGGAGGCGAGGCCCGGGGTGGCGACCGCGCCCGGGATGGATTCGGTGAAGAGCGCGAAAGTGTACGCCTGCGACAGCGAGATGAACACGGTGAGATACCGCGTCCACTGGGTGATCTTCTTTTTGCCCTCCTCGTCCTTCTGCATCTTGCCGACGGACGGCGCGACCCCGCCGGCCAACTGGAAGATGATGGAGGCCGAGATGTAGGGCATGATCCCGAGCGCGAACACCGTGGCCCGGGAGAGGCCGCCGCCCAGGGCATCGTACAGCCCGAAGAACCCCGCGGCGGCGGAGTTCCGGATGAAGTCGGCCAGGGCGGTGACGTTCACGCCCGGGGCTGCGATGTGGGCGCCCACCCGATAGATCACGAGCGCGAGCAGGGTGAACAGGAGCTTGCGCTTCAGCTCCTCGTCGATGGCCAGGCCGGGGACGCGTGGTGCCGTCACTTACCCCTCGATACTACCGCCGGCCGCCTCGATCTTCGCGCGCGCCGACGCGGACAGGGACACGCCACGAACAGTGTAGGCCCGGTCGGCGTCACCGGTGCCCAGGAGCTTCACGGGCGCGTCGGGCTTCCCGATGAGGCCCGCGGAATAGAGCGTCTCCGGGCTCACCTCGGTCGCGCTCACCTGCTTGAGCTGCGAGAGGTTGACCGCCTGGTTCTCGACCCGGAACGGATTGGTGAACCCGCGCTTGGGCAGCCGCCGGTACATCGGCATCTGGCCGCCCTCGAAGCCCGGATTGGTGCCGCCGCCGGTCCGCGCCTTGTGGCCCTTATGGCCCTTGCCCGACGTCTTGCCGAGCCCGGACCCCGGGCCCCGGCCGACGCGCTTGCGCGCCTGGGTCGAGCCCCGTGCGGGCGCAAGGGTGGAGAGCGTGATCTTGTCTGCCATGCGTCAGTCTCCTACCGCAGTTACTTCGACCAGATGCCGCACTTTGTACAGCATCCCGCGTGCGGAGGCCGTGTTCTTGAGCTGCACCACCTGCTGGTGGTGGCGGAGGCCGAGGGCGCGGAGCGTCCGCCGCATGGTCTCCGGGTGCCCGATCTCCGAGCGGATCTGCTTGACGGCGATGGTCCCGGCGGCCTGCTCGCTCGGGATGTCGGCGGCATGGTAGACGGGGCCCTGACGGCCCACGACTGGGTTCCGGCCCATGTCAGCCCTCCTGCCGGGGCTTGTAGGCGATCTGGTCGACCTCGACCCCGCGCTCCCGCGCCACCTGGCGGGCGCTCACGAGGCGCGACAGCCCGTTCATCGTCGCGCGCACCATGTTGTGCGCGTTGGAGCTGCCCAGGCTCTTGGTCAGGATGTCGGTGATGCCGGCGCACTCGAGCACCGCGCGGACCGGGCCGCCGGCGATGACGCCGGTACCGGTGGCGGCGGGCTTGAGCAGCACCCGGCCGGCGCCGTGCTCCCCCACGATCTCGTGAGGAATGGTCGAGCCCGTCTTGGGGAGCTCCACCATCGAGCGCTTGGCGGCCTCGACGGCCTTGCGGACCGCCTCGCTCACCTCGTTGGCCTTGCCCGTCGCGATGCCGACCCGGGTCTTGCCATCGCCCACCGCGACGAGCGCGTTGAACGAGAACCGGCGCCCGCCCTTCACCACCTTGGCCACGCGGTTGATGGCGATGACGTTCTCCACGTGGTCGCTCTGGTGGTCGCGATCGCCCCGGTCGCGGCGCGGGCCGCCCCGGCCGCCCCGCTCGCCGCCGCCCCGCCCCCCCCGGCCGCGCGGGCGGTCGGTGCCGCTCGGACGCTCGGCGACCGCCGGGCCGTCGGCCGGATTGCCGGTCTGCGCGGCCGTGCCCTCGGCACCCGGGCCGGTGTGGACTTCCGTCCCGCCGCTGTTGGTGGTGCCCTGCGTCTCCTCGGCCATTTAGAACTCCAATCCGCCTTCGCGCGCGCCGTCGGCAACGGCCTGCACGCGACCATGGTAACGATAGCCGGCGCGATCGAACACCACCCGGCTCACCCCCGCCGCCCTGGCCCGCTCCGCCAGCAGCTTGCCGACCGCCTTGCCGCGGACCACCTTGCCGTTCCCCTCGATCTGGATCCCCTCGCTCGTGTCGCCCACGCCGAGGAGGGTGACGCCGCGGTCGTCATCGACCAACTGGGCGTAGATGTGCTTGAGCGAGCGGAAGACGACCAGCCGCGGGCGCTCGGCCGTGCCCGCCAGCTTGTGGCGGACGCGGAGATGGCGGCGGTAGCGCAGCTGGCTCCGGCCCTTGGGCGCGTGAATCGTTCGCATCGCTTACTTGGCTCCTGTCTTGCCGGCCTTGCGGCGGACCTGCTCGCCCTGGTAGCGGATGCCCTTGCCCTTGTACGGCTCGGGCGGTCGCACCGCGCGCAGCTCCGCCGCGACCTGGCCGACGGCTTCCTTGTCGGCACCCTCGATCTTCACCGTGGTGTTGTTCTCGACGGTGATCTTGATGCCCTTCGGCGCCTCGTACTTGACCGGATGCGAGAGCCCGACGACGAGATTCACGCCGTATGGCTTGGCCTCGGCCTTGTAGCCGACACCCTGGATCTCGAGCGTCTTGGCGAACCCCTTCGACACCCCGTCCACCATGTTCTGGACCAGGGTGCGGGTGAGCCCGTGCAGCGCCTTGTGGCGCTTCTCTTCGCTGGGCCGGGACACGGTGAACGTACCGTCGACCAGCGCGAGCTGCATCTCCGGATGGAGCCGGCGGCGCAGCTCCCCCTTGGGGCCCTTGACCGCGATCTCGTGGCCCTGGAGATCCAGGGTGACGCCCGCGGGCACCGTCACCGGCCGCTTGCCGATTCGCGACATCGTGCCTCCTACCAGACGACGGCGAGCAGCTCGCCGCCCAGGTTCGCGCTCCGCGCCTCGCGATCGGTCATCAGCCCCTTCGGGGTGGAGACGATCGCCATGCCGAGGCCGTTCTTGACCCGCGGCAGCTCGCGGCACTTGACGTAGCGCCGGAGTCCCGGGGTGGAGACGCGCCGGAGCTCGCGGATCACCGGGAGCTCGTTGTGGTACTTCAGGTACAACCGCAGCACGCCGTGCTCACCGTCGTCGAGGAGCTTGTAGTCGGCGATATAGTGGTTGTCCCGCAGCAGCCGGGCCACCTCGGTCTTCAGCTTGCTCACCGGCATGTCGACGCGCCGATGGCCCGCCGAGCAGGCGTTCCGGATGCGGGTGAGCATATCCGCGACGGGATCTGTCAGGCTCATTCCGTTCCCCTTACCAGCTGGCCTTGCGCACGCCCGGGATTTCTCCCCTCAGGGCGAGCTCACGGAAACAAATACGGCAGAGGCCGAACTTCCGCAGCACGGCCCGGCTGCGGCCGCAGCGCTGACATCTGCG
>DATAHW010000006.1:0-50104 GCA_036262935.1 Gemmatimonadales bacterium
CGTTTCAGGCGGCGCTGGCGCAGGCCGAAGGGATCCTGCGGCGCGACCAGGCTCAGGCGGCCAACGCCGAGCAGGATGCGACGCGGTACTCCGCGCTGGCGGAAAAGGAGTATGTGACGGCACAGCAATACGACGCGGCCAAGACCAGTGCCGCGGCAAGTACGGCCACGCTCGCCGCCAGCCGGGCGGCGGTGGAGCAGGCGCAGCTCAACCTGCAGTACGCCACCATCCGGGCGCCCATCTCGGGACGCACCGGCAGCCTCCGCGTGCGCGCAGGGAACCTCGTCCGGACCACCGACGCCGCGCCGCTCGTCACCATCAACCAGATCAAGCCGATCCTGGTCCGCTTCGCCGTGCCGGCGGCCAACCTCCCCTCGATCCAGCGCTACCGTGGCGACACGATCGTGGTCTCGGCCACCCCGACCGGGGGCGGGACCGCGAGCGAGGGGACGCTGTCGTTCGTGGACAATGCCGTGGACACCACGACCGGGACGATCCTCCTCAAGGGCACCTTCCCGAACACCGACGGCGCGCTCTGGCCCGGCGAGTTCGTCAACGTCCGGCTCCGGCTCTACGTCGAGCCGAACGCCCTGGTCGTGCCGGCCGCGGCCGTCGTGTCCGGGCAGCAGGGCAGCTTCGTCTTCGTCATCAAACCCGACAGCTCCGCTGCGACCCGCGCGGTGAAGGTGGAGCGTTCCACTGACCAATTTGCCGTCGTCACGGGCGAGGTGCACCCGGGCGACCGGGTGGTCACCGACGGCCAGCTCCGGCTGCGTGACGGCTCCAGAGTCCAGATCAAGGCCCAGGGCGACAGCGCCGGGGCGAGGGCATCATGAACATCACCGGCCTCTTCATCCGCCGACCCGTCATGACCACGCTGGTCATGGCCGGCATCCTCATCTTCGGGCTCGTGGCCTACCGCGAGCTGCCCGTGAGCGACCTCCCGGCGGTGGACTACCCCACCATCTCGATCAGCGCCAATCTGCCCGGCGCGAGCCCGGAGACGATGGCCTCCTCGGTGGCGACGCCGCTGGAGAAGCAGTTCTCCACCATTCCCGGCGTGGAGACGATGACCTCGACCAGCAGCCAGGGGAGCAGCCAGATCACCCTGCAGTTCGCGCTCAGCCGCAACATCGACGCGGCCGCGCAGGACGTGCAGGCGGCGATCTCCCAGGCGCAGCGCCAGCTCCCGCAGGAAATGCTGCCGCCGAGCTTCCGCAAGGTGGACCCGTCGTCGTCCCCCATCCTGTACTATGCGCTCCGGACCGCGACGCTGCCGCTGCCGCAGCTCGATGAGTACGCCGAGACCTTCCTGGCCCAGCGGCTCTCCACCGTGGACGGCGTGGCCCAGGTACAGGTGTACGGGTCGCAGAAGTACGCGGTCCGGATCCAGCTCGACCCGCAGCAGCTCGCCGCCCGGAGCATCGGAATCGACGAGGTGGCGACGGCGGTGCAGAATGGCAACGTCAACCTGCCGACCGGCATTCTCTGGGGCACCGACAAGGCCTACTCGGTGGAGAGCCAGGGGCAGCTCACCGACGCGGCGGCGTTCGCCAAGCTGGTGGTGGCGTATCGGGACGGCGCCCCGGTGCGGCTCGGCGACCTGGGCAAGGTCGTCGACAGTGTCGAGGACACCAAGCGGGCGAGCTGGTATAACGGCCAGCGCGCCATCGTGCTCGCCATCCAGCGGCAGCCCGGCACCAACACGGTCGCCGTCGCCCAGAGGGTCAAGGCCGAGGTCGAGCAACTCGGGCCGGAGCTGCCGGCCTCGGTGGAAATGGCCACGCTGTACGACCGCTCGGAGAGCATCCAGCAGTCGGTGGCCGACGTGAAGTTCACCCTCTTCCTGTCGCTGTGCCTGGTCGTGATGGTGATCTTCCTGTTCCTCCGGAATCTCCGGGCCACCACCATCCCCGCGCTGGCGTTGCCGATGTCCATCGTGGGCACGTTCGCGGTGATGTACCTGCTGGGGTACAGTCTGGACAACCTCTCGCTCATGGCGCTGACGCTGGCCGTGGGCTTCGTGGTGGACGATGCCATCGTGGTGCTGGAGAACATCGTGCGCCACATCGAGGCGGGCGAGCCGGTCATGCAGGCGGCGCTGCATGGGAGCCGCGAGATCAGCTTCACCGTGCTCTCGATGACGCTGTCGCTGGTGGCGGTGTTCATCCCGGTGCTCTTCCTGGGCGGGCTCATCGGGCGGCTGTTCCAGGAGTTCGCCGTGACCATCGCCGTGGCGATCCTGGTCTCGGGCTTCGTCTCGCTCACGCTCACGCCGATGCTGTGCAGCCGCTGGCTCAAGCACGCGCCGCCGGATGCGACCCATGGCCCGTTCTACCGCGCGATCGAGCGAGGGTGGGAGGCGTCGCTCGCCGGGTACGAGCGGAGCCTCGCCTGGGTGATGGACCGGCGCCGGCTGGCGCTCCTGTTCAGCGCGCTGATCCTGGTGGGCACGCTCGTGCTCGCGCGCATCGTCCCCAAGGGATTCATTCCGAGCGAGGACACCGGCCAGTTGAGCGGCACCACCGAGACCGCCGAGGGGACCAGCTACGATGCCATGGTGGAGCACCAGCGGGCGGCGGGGGCGATCGTGCAGGAGGATCCGAACGTCGAGGGATTCATGTCGGCCGTCGGAGCCGGCGGCCGCAGCTCGACGGTGAACCAGGGCCGGCTCTTCATCCACCTCAAGCCGCGCGACGAGCGCGCGCTCAGCGCCGACCAGGTGGCCCAGTCACTCACCCGGAAGCTCGCCGCCGTGCCCGGCATGCGCGTGTTCATCACCAATCCGCCGGTCATCAACATCGGCGGCCGCTCGTCCAAGAGCCTGTACCAGTTCACCCTGCAGAGCTCCGACATCGACGCGCTCTATCAGGGCGCCGCCACGCTGGAGCGGCGGCTGCATGACGTGCCGGGGCTCACCGACGTCACCAGCGATCTCCAGATCAAGAACCCCCAGGTGCAGGTGCAGATCGACCGGGATCGCGCGGCGGCACTCGGGATCGACGTGAGCCAGATCGAGAACGCGCTCTACAACGCCTACGGCGCGCGCCAGGTCAGCACCATCTACACCCCCAACGACCAGTACTGGGTCGTGATGGAGCTGCTGCCCCAGTATCAGCGCGATCTCTCGGCGATGAACCTGCTCCACATCACCGGCCGCGAGGGCGTGTCGGTGCCGCTCGGGAGTCTGGCCCGCGTCACCCCGGGCACCGGCCCGCTCACGGTGAACCACTCGGGGCAACTCCCGTCGGTCACGCTGTCGTTCAATCTCGAGCCCGGGACCTCGATCGGCACCGCGGTCGAGCGGGTGGAGGCGACGGCGCGCGAGGTGCTGCCGTCGACGATCACCACCAGCTTCTCGGGCACGGCGCAGGCGTTCCAGCAGGCGCAGCAGGGATTGCTGCTGCTCCTGGTGCTCGCCATCCTGGTCATCTACCTCGTGCTCGGGATCCTGTACGAGAGCTTCGTGCACCCGCTGACGATTCTGTCGGGACTGCCGTTCGCCGGGTTCGGCGCGCTGCTCGCGCTGCTGGTGTTCGGAGAGGATCTCAGTATCTACGCGTTCGTCGGTATCATCATGCTCATCGGCATCGTGAAGAAGAACGCGATCATGATGATCGATTTCGCCATCGAAGCGGAACGGCACCACGGGAAGAGCTCACGGGACTCGATCCTCGAGGCGGCGAGCGTCCGGTTCCGGCCCATCATGATGACAACGATGGCGGCCCTGGTGGGCGTGCTGCCGATCGCGCTTGGCCACGGGGCGGGCGCCGAGTCGCGCAGGCCACTGGGTATCGCGGTGGTGGGCGGGCTTGCCTTCTCCCAGCTCATCACGCTGTACATCACGCCGGTGATCTACACCTACCTCGACGCACTGCAGCACCGCTTCGGCCGGCGGGCGCACGCCCCCGCCCGGGAGCCGGAGCGGGTGCCGGAGCTGCAGGGAGAGGCCGCACGGGTGCGGACGGCGGCCGGCTGATCCAGGCGACCGGGGGCACCCGCTGAGTGCGCCCGCTTCAGCCGCCTCCCAGGACGATCCCCGCACCCCCGAGCGGCTCGGGATGCTCGTCCAGCCACCGGTGGATCCGCGTCTCCAGCGCCGCCCGGCTCTCACCCGGCACCGCGGGCAGGCTGGTCACGGCGGCCAGGTTGAGCTTGATGTACCAACTGTCCGTCCCCACCGGTGCACCGCCGCCGGTCGCTGCTTCGTGGCGGGGCTCCCCGCGCTCTACGCTGTATTTCTGGCCGCCATGCTCCAGCTCGAATTTCTCCGCCATGGATGAACCTCGTCTCGCTGTGGCCCCGCGGAGGCCTGCCATTGCAGAGCGCGGTAGCGACCCCCCGGAGCCTGCCCGTTCTCACAGGGCATCACGTTGGCCCGGCATCAGTTGCCGATCTGGCACCGGGATTGCCGATCTGCAGGTCGAAGGATCAGTAGACCAATTCCCTTCGACTAGGGCACCCCGGCCGCGAGGCCGGTCCGCAAAGCCAAGGGTCTCCCAGAGACAGCCTGGCCGTCGAAGGGGCTGACGCCGGCAGCCGGCCGGCTCACCCTCGTGCCGTCGAAGGAGTCGTCCCATGTCCCGCTTCCGCCTCGCGACCGTGTTGCTGGCGACCCTGGCCCTCGCCGCCTGCTCGGACGGCGGCCCGACCTCGCCTTCCGGTACCGGCACCCGTGACGTCCCGGTCAACGGCCCCCGCGATGGCGGCACGGGCGGCATCTCCGGTGGCGGCGACACGACGTCCACCAATCCGGGCGACACGACATCCACCACCCCCGTCGATACGGCGGCCGCCGGCGATCCCATCGTCAACGGCACCTGGACCACGCCGGGCGACAGCACGCCGGTGATTCAGAGCGTCGATCCGGGCGTGTACGATCCTGCCGGGACCGGCAGCGCGGCCACCTCCGGGAGCAGCACGGCACTGGTGTTCCAGACGTCGGGTGCCGGCCTCTATGGCGTCGGCACCTGCAGCGCGAATGGCTGGTGGACCGATCCCGATGGCGGCGTCTTCGGCCCGCACAACCCGAACTGTTTGTCGTACGGTTCGGACGGGACGGGGAACGGCGGCAACGGTCAGTGTGTCACGTCGGCCACGGGGCAGCCCGGACTGTGGATCAATCCGGGCGGCCAGGAGACGCACCCGTTCCACTCCAAATGCCTCCAGGTCGGGCCGACGACCACCTCGCTCGCGCTGACCTTCGCGCCCCAGGCGCAACTGTTCACGGCTACGGACGGGTCGGGCAACCGGGTGTTGAACTTCTACTCGGGAGGCGCGCCCGTCGCCCAGCTCTTCTACGATGGGAACACCAACACCACTTCGGGCGCGGGGATTCTGGTCGGCACGGACAGCTCGACGCCGACGGGCACCTGGACGATCTTCTTCGGCCAGCCGGCGCTCAGCTACGCGGGCGGCGTGGTCAATGGCGACCTCATCAGCGGCCTGACCGGGAGCGGCGTGCAGGTCGTCGCCTGCAGCACGGCGATCGGCTGCTCGCTGGTGAACCTGCAGCTCGCCGTCGTCCCGTAGTTCATCGAAGCCCGGGAGTCGGCTCGAGCAGCGCGAAGGGGGCATACCTGCGGGTATGCCCCCTTCGTGCGTGCCCGCTCGCCATGACTCGACCACCGTCAACGTCCCCCGCCCTGCCGGCCTCCCCTGGACCGCGCCCCGCGGCCGCCCCCCGAACGCGCGCCGCCCGGCTGCCCCGCGGGCTGCCCGCCGGGCCGGGCACCGCTCCGTGCCTGCTCCGATGCCTGGTGCGCTGCCCGCCGCGCCGCGTTGGCCTTGGCGCGCTCCCGGTCCTCCGCTTTCCTGGCCCGGATCTGCGCGATCCGCTCGGCCAGCGGCACCTCGAGTCGGGCCTCGGGCCGCGCGGAATAGTCGAACCCGGGGACGGTGACTCGCGGCAGCCGTCGCCCGATCGCGCGTTCGATGCCGCGGAGCTCCCCCTCCTCTTCCGGCGACACGAACGTGAACGCGTCCCCCGTAGTTTCCGCCCGTGCGGTGCGGCCCACCCGATGGATGTAGTCTTCCGGCACCAGCGGCACATCGAAGTTCACCACGTGACCCAGCGCCTCCACGTCGATGCCCCGGGCGGCGATGTCGGTGGCGACCAGCACGCGGAACTTTCCGCTCTTGAAGCCCGCGAGCGCATCCGTCCGCTGCGCCTGGGAGCGGTTGCCGTGGATCCGCTCGGCCTTGATCCCATGCTTCACCAGGTACGCCTGGAGCCGGTTGGCGCGGTGCTTCGTGCGGGTGAAGACGAGCGCGTCCCGCATCTCACCCCGCCCGAGCAGCGCGAGGAACAGCGCCGACTTGAGCTCCTGCGGGACGGGGTAGACGGCCTGGGTGATCCCGACGGCGGGCGCCGCCTTCCGCTCCAGGTTGACCGTCACGGGCCGGCGGAGCATCTGGCGCGTGAGCTCGATGATGGGGGCCGGCATCGTGGCGCTGAAGAAGAGCGTCTGGCGCTGGGCGGGCAGGTGTCGGAGCACGCGGCGGATGTCGGGCAGAAAGCCCATGTCGAGCATCCGGTCTGCTTCGTCGAGCACCAGAAATTCAATGCCCGGGAGCTTGGCGTACGGTGCCCGGAAGTGGTCGAGCAGCCGGCCCGGCGTGGCGACGAGTACATCCACCCCCGTGCGGAAGGCGTGCTCCTGGGGCGCCATCCCGACGCCGCCAAAGACGGCGGCCGCGGTAATCGGCGTGTGCACCGCCAGCTCGTTCAGGTCCTCCAGAATCTGCGCCGCGAGCTCGCGCGTGGGCGTGAGCACGAGGGCCCGTGTCGTGCCCCGCGGCTTGTCCATCAACTGATGCAGAATCGGCAGCAGGAAGGCCGCGGTCTTCCCGCTCCCTGTCATCGCGCAGGCGAGCACGTCTCGGCCCTCGAGCGCGGGCGGGATGGCCTCCGCCTGGATCGGCGTCGGGCGGGCGAAGCCGAGCTCCCTGATGCCCTTGAGGAGGTTGGGGTGGAGCTTCAGGCTGCTGAAAGGCACGGGCATTCCGAGGCACGGGGGGCGAGTGCGGGGGTGCGGCCGGATACCGCACGCGCGCAATCTAACCCGGTCCGGGGCCGCGGCTCCGGGCTACGGCCACACGGGCCGGCAGCGCACGGCGACGGGAAAGAGCGCGGCGGGCAGCTCGACCGGGCGCCCGGTGTGCAGACAGAATTCGGGTGTCGGTCCGAGCGTCATCTGCCGGGCCCACAGCGCGGCGCCCTCCGCCGCGATCAGCGGCTCCAGCATGGCGAAGAGGGCGACATAGCTCATCCCGGGCGGCTTCGTGAACCACGCGGCCGCGAGTGGCGGGTCGGCGGCGGCGCCCTGGCGCAGTCGATACAGGCCCGCCGTCCCGCCTTCGGCGGCGGCGGCCGCCGCATCGTGCGGGCCGCGGTATGCCGGGCTCACCGCGGCCGCGTTGAGCGGATCGAGCCCGGCCGACCCATCGACGAAATACCAGTCTTCGTACGCCGCGCCTCCCTCGTGGCCCGCCCAGCGCGCACCGGCCACCGCCAGCGAGCGCGAGCCGAGAAAGCGCGGGGGTGGGTTGTCCCGGAGCGTGGCGTGGAAGCGCCGCTGCACGGTCTCGTAGGCCGCCGCTGCCACGTCGGCGCGGGGCCAATGCCAGAAGACGTAGGCAAGCATCGCGTCAGGGGCCACGCTCGGGGAGTTCCATGGGCGAGGTGCCGCCCGTGACACCTTCCGGATGGGCGGCGAACGTCACGTCGGTCGTGTAGCCGTCCGCGCGCACCGTGGCCTCCAGCAGGCGGCGCGCGCTCTCCTCCGCGTGCCGGGCCAGCTCAATCTCGCCGGCCGCTTTCACGAGCTGCTGCCGCGCGAGCGCGAAGATGGTGTCGCGATCGGACGGCTGGAAGCGGTTCCAGAGGCCGCTTTCCTCGTTATACGTCCGCAGCTCCGTGATCTCGACGCCGAGCACCGCGGGTGACGGAAGCGTGATCCTGATCCGGCGCGACGGGTTGTCCACCGTCACCTGGGTGCCGCGGTCGAGGTCGAAGCCGGCGAGCACCTTGCCGGTCACCACCACCAGCGAGCGCTTGGTCGAGCCCAGTCGCCGGTTCTCATAGGTCACCACGTCGCGGACCGGTGTCTCGGTCGTGACCAAGCGGGCGACGGCCCGGGTCTGCTCCACCACTACCCCCTGGCTCACGGACGTCCGCCCCGCGGTGAGTCGTCCGAGCGTTCCTGCTCCTCGGGCCACTCGGCGCCCCGCCAGCACGGCGAGGGTGAAGAGCAGCAGGGCGAGCACCAGCGGCCACATGGGCCGGCGCGCGGCGCTAGCGGCCACGGCGGATCGTCATCGGCGGCAGCGTGGCCTCGATCGTCGCCCGGTGCTCCTCTTCCCAGGGCGGAAGCATGAGTGCCTGTCCCAGCTCGGCTGGTGACTCGTCCACGGAGAAGCCCGGCAGCATCGTGGCCAATTCGAACAGCACCCCGCCGGGCTCGCGGAAGTAAACCGACTGGAAGTACGTGCGGTCGCGCACCTCGGTGACCTGGCGGCCGGCGCGGATCAGCTCCTCCCGGAGCAGGAGCTGCTCGTCGGCTCCGTCGATCGCGAACGCCACGTGATGAACAGTTCCGAGTCCGTTCCGTGCCTGCGGCGCCTGCGGGGGGTCGACCAGATCCACCAGATGTCCGGGCAAGTCGCCGCCGACGGCCAACCGCGTGCGCCCGGGCTCCTCGTGCACCATTTCGAAGCCAAGCAGCCCCGTCATGAGCTCGACCGTCGGAGCTCGCGAGCGGAGCATCAGGGTGACGGCGTGCAGCCCCCGGATGGCCACGGCACTGCCGACCTCGCCACCGATCCACGGCGCTCGCGTATCTCGCGCGTCGGCCACCAGCTCGAGCCTGAGTCCCGACGGGTCGCGAACCACGATGGGGCGCTCACCGAAACGCGGCGGTCCCTCTTCCACTGCGACTCCTGCCCCGTCAAAGCGCTCGCGCCAGGCATCGAGCGCACCAGGGGGCACCGAGAATGCAGTCGCGACCACCTGGCCGGCACCGTGAATGCCGACCGGCACGCCCCATCCATGGTATGGAAAAGTGGTCCACAGCGTTCCGGGCTCGCCCGCTTCCGTCCCGTAGTAGAAGTGATACACGCTGTGGTTGTCGAAGTTGACCGTGCGCTTGACCAGCCTGAGGCCGAGGACCCGCTCGCAGAACTCGAGGTCGGGCTGCGCCTCGGCGACGGTGGCGGTCACGTGGTGCAGGCCGCGAATTGGGTGTGTCACGGAACCGCTCCATTCAAACGTGTCCACCTCGATCAACTTGCCCTGCCCCGAGCTTGGCACCTGGTGACCGCGGTCACCTCCGGCCTCCATGCCAGCCCTTAGCGTGTGGCACGGGTGGGGCCGGGAAACCCATGACTGGACTAGGAGAGGTACACCAGATGAGAGCGACTTCACAAGCGATCGCCTGCCTGGTCGGCGTCGCGCTCGCCGGCTGCAGCGGCGGGCGTACCAATAGAGACACGGGCGCCGTAGGAACGGGTGCCGAGACCGGCGCTATGAGCGACACCAGCGGAATGTCCGGGACCAGCGGCATGTCGGCGGATACGGGGATGAAGGGAATGTCCACGGACACCGGCACTCGCGCCACGTCGGCGGACACGGGACGGAGCAGCATGCGGAGCGGCGCGGCAGGGAGCGATACCAGCTCCGGCAGCCGGATGCACTCGGATTCGGCTCGCGGCAACCAGACCAAGTCCGGCGTGACGAACACCAAGACGGGCAAGTCCACGCTCGGCCCCGGCGCCACGAAGACCCGGCCTGATCAGGGTCAGCCGGTTACCTCCAAGGGTGACACGATCAACCCGGGCGTCGACAGCACGCAGCGGTAACGCTGGCTGGGTTTCCGGGCGTCAGCCCTCTCTCAGGCAGCGAAGGAAGGTGCGCTCCAGCGAGTCCGAGAGGCGGGCAATGCTCTGGACCCGCTGGTCGCCCAGGCTCATCCAGGCCGGCATCGACGAGCGCTCGTACGCGTCCACCGCGTCGCGGGTGCTCGCGAGCAGGGCCCTCGCATCCTGACGCGCGGCCGGACAGCCGCAGCTCGGTGGTGCCAGCACCATCTCCCCCGCATTCTCGTTCATCGCGCGCAGGTCGGCCAGCTCCTGGGCGCGGGGCCGCCTGTTTCCCGTGCGACCGAGCGCAAGCACCGTCGCGTGGATCCAGCTCGCGCGGCGGCTCATGCTGTCGAGCGCCTGATCGCACCGTGTAGCGCTGCCACGCCGGCGCGGACCGCCGCATTCGGCATCCGGGCCGCGCCGCTCCCAGGGACCGAGTGCCAGGTAGGCGACGGCGCGCGCCTGTGGCTCCGTTACGGTCACGCGGCTGATGCTCTGGCCCGGGAACAGATCGTCGAACGCCTGGCGCACCCGGGCACGCTCCTCTGTCGGGAGGCGTGTGTAACTGGTGCTGTAGGGCTGGAGCGCCCGATCGACCTGGGTGAGGTTCGTGCGCGCCGTATGCCCGCTCAGCCCGACGAAGGAGATGAGCCACGGATCGGACCCGGTCCGCGCGGCTACCGGTCTCCGTTCGAGCACGGGCGCTGGCGCTTGCGCCCGGGCAGCGGTCGGAAACGCAGCGAGCGCGATCACGAGGAGTCTTGCGAATCGGAGCATCGGCCGGCCCTTGCGAGCGGGTGCATGGGGAAGGCGCACCGCGTCCGGCCTGGAGGCGTCGTGTCAAGCCGTTGCCTCGCCTGGCCTTGGGACGGCACGCCGGCGGCGTTCGGTCGCGACGCCGCCAGGGTGTGCGCCGTTGCAGGCAAGCCCGGGGCCAGTCTAGGGCGCTACCGGCTCGAGCAGTAGGTCCTGGAAGTCGAAGCTGAAATCCACGGCGGATGAGGCCGGCGCCATCTTCACCTCCGCCACGGCGCCGGCCGGATCGAGGGCGAAGGTGACGTACGCGTCCGCTCTGAGCTCGCGGTCCCGCCATCGTGCTACGAACGTGTCGTGCTGCCAGTGCTGGAGGTCGCCCACCATCGACGGCGTGCGGGTCAGTCGGATCACCAGCCTGCCGTTCTCCTCGGCGATGGCCACGTCTCCATACCAGGCATCGCGATAGGTGCCGGCGTATCGGGCCAGCGGGAGCGAGGGGCCGGAGGTGGAATCACGTCGGGTTGCCGCCCGTGTCCCCTGCCCCTCGAGCTCCGCGCGGTCCCGCGCGTCGAGCGCCTGGTAGATCCCGACGTAGTCCGGCGCCTTCGCGCCGAGGTAGTGGTCGAGCACCCGGTAGGCAATGGCATTGAAGGCCCGGCCCGACTCCTGATTGGTCAGCACCGCCACGCCGAGCCGGAGCTCCGGGATCATGGCGATGCGGGAGACGTAGCCCGGCAGCCCGCCCGTGTGCGTCAGCAGCATCTTTCCCCGATAGTCCAGCGTGTTGAGCCCCAGCGCGTAGCCGAGAAAGTGGGGGTGCAGGTGCGACAGCCCCGCCGGCGCGTCGGCGATGGGCTCGGGCGTCACTTCGCGCCAGAGCTGCCGCGTGCTCGAAGACGAGAAAAGCCGCGTTCCGTCCGCCACCCGCCCCGAGTCGAGCTGAACCATGAGCCACCGGGCCATGTCCTCGGCGCCCGACATGACTCCGCCGGCGGGGTTGGTGTTGTCGCTCGCGAAGGGAGCCACGACCCGCACCGTATCGTTCACCTCCGCGTGCGGCGTGGCGACGTTGCCGCCGCGCGTCGCGTCGGAGTGGTGCACGTCGCTGTGGGCCATTCCCACCTTTCGCAGGATGCGGTCGCGGACGAATTCCTCCCAGCTCTGGCCGGAGACCGCCTCGATGACCTCGCCCGCGACGAGGTAGAGCACGTTGTCGTAGGCGTAGGCACTCCGGAACGAGGTGGCCGGCCGGATGAATCGCAGGCGTCGGGCGATTTCCTTCCGGTTGTACGTGGTGGGTGGCCACCACAGCAGGTCCCCGGCGCCGAGCCCGAGCCCGCTCCGGTGCACGAGCAGGTCGCGCACGGTGAGCTCGCGGGTGACGAACGGGTCGTACATCGCGAACCACGGCAGATACCGGATCACCGGCGCGTCCCACTCCACCTTGCCCTGCTCGACCAGCAGGGCGAGCGCGGTGGCCGTGAACAGTTTGGTGTTGGACGCGATGCCGAACCGGGTCTGCGCGTCGACCGGTGCGGGGTCGCCCAGGCGGCGGACGCCATACCCCCTGGCGAGCACCACACGGCCATCCTTGACGATGGCGACGGCCACGCCCGGTACGGTGAACGCCTTCATGACGCGGGCGACATAGGCATCGAACCCCGGCGGGGGCGCGGCGGGTCGCTGGGCGGCGGCGGGAGTGGAGAGGACAGCGCCCGCGGCGATCACGGCAGCGAGGCGGACGCGCGAAGCATGTGGTCTCATGGCGGAGAACGTGACGGCGCCGGGCCGGGACCGCAAGCTCATTGCCCGCCTCCCCCCAGGAGCCCGCCGAGCTCGGCCAGGGAGGAGAGCTGGGTTGCCTTGGCGAGCGACTCCGCCATGTCGGACCGGACCGGCCCGTCCCCCTCGGGCGTGATCTGCGCCCGCCAGTCCGCCGATATCGCCGGCAGCCGAACCGTGCCGCCGGCTCGCGCGCGCCGGCGCGTGAAATCGAAGCAGCTCTCCCACAGCGACTTGACGAGCGGCAGCCGAGGGCCGGCCTCCGCCGGGATGTCGAGCTCCCACCGCTCCGCGATGGTCTTGAGCACGGAGGTGTGCTCGAAGGTCTCGCTCACCACCATCCGCGGGGTGAACGGGCTGAGCACGATCGTGGGGACGCGAAGCCCGAGCACGTCCCACGGCGCGGGGGCCCGCTCGGGGCTGGCCGGCGGTGGTACGTGATCGAAGAAGCCGCCGTGCTCGTCGTAGGTGAGCACCATTGCCGTGCTTTTCCAGCTCGGGCTCCGGAGCAGCGCGTCGACCACGAACCCGATGAACTGCTGGCCTCGACGCGGGTCGTGGGTCGGGTGGTCATCGGCCGAGCTGTAGGGCGGCTCGACGATGGCCACGTCGGGCAGCCTGTCGGCCGTGCAGTCGGCGACGAAGTCCCGCAGCGACGCACCGCTGGCTTCGTGCTCGCTGGCGAACCCCGGCCAGAGCGCGAACATCGAGAGCTCCGACGGCAGCTTGTACGCCTTCCACGTGATACCGCGCGTGCTCCCGCCCTTCCGCTCCCAGGCGCCCCAGATCGGCGGCGGCTTGTGCCGGAACGCGGTCTTCCAGGTCGTCGTGATCACGTCCCCCGAGTGGCCCGCCATGGCGAAGATGCGGTTGGGATGGGTCGAGCCGAGGAACGAGCTGTGCCAGTGGTCGAATACGGCAAACTGGTCGGCCAGGGCGTACAGCACGGGGAGCGTCTGTCGGGTGTAATAGCCCATGACCACCCGGGCCATCTGCCGGATGTCCGGCGGGGCCGGCGGCGCCGTGCCGAGGAGCGGGCTGGCGTAGAGTGGCGTCGGGTAGGTGCTCCGCGCGTGGAACCGCTCATACGCCTGAACGAAGCCATCCATCTTGCCCTCGTCCCACTGCTGCCGCACCTCGGGGGACTCGTGCGGCGGATCGAAGAACTGGAGCTTCACGTTGTCCAGCGGCCAGGATGGCACGCCGGTATCGGTCGGAGGGTCGCCGATATGGCGGTTGACCGGCAGGCCGCCCACCAGCCCCTCGATGTCGCCGCGGGCCTCGGGCGCGAGGGTGATAGCGCCGAGATAGTGGTCGAACGAGCGGTTTTCCATCATCAGGAGGACGAAGTGCCGGATCTGCTCCATTCCCATGGGTCGTCTCCGCGCCCGGTTGGGCGATATTGTTCAACGGAACGCGCGCGTTCCCACTATGGGGAGGAGTGTCCACGTGCACCAGATGAGCGCCGCCCGGATCAGCGTCACCTACCTCCTCCGCGTCGCGGCGGCCCACATCCACGCGCGGGCCGAGGCGCTGCTGCTGGAGCAGGCGGTCGAGCTCCCGCGCGCGGCGGTGCGCGACCGCTGGGTGGCCGAGCACATACTCGGCTGCGTCGAGACGATCGACGCGGTGAGCGAGGGTATGCACCGCGTCACCATCGCCCACCCGCTCGCGACCGCGGCCGCCGATCCCGCCCAACTGCTCAACGTGCTGTTCGGCAATTCGTCACTGCAGCCGGATCTGCTGCTCGAGGACGTCGAGCTCCCCGACTCGGCGTTCGACTGGCTGCCGGGGCCGCGCGCCGGCATCGCGGGGCTCCGCGCGCTGGCCGGCGTCCCGGGCGGGCCACTCCTCGCGACGGCACTCAAGCCCATGGGGCTCGGTCCCGCGGGGCTGGCGGAGCTCTGCGCCACGTTCGCACGCGCGGGGGTGGACGTCATCAAGGACGATCACGGGCTGGCCGACCACCCGTTCTGCCCGTTCGAGGCGCGGGTGGAGGCGTGCCTCGGTGCGGTCGAGCAGGCGGCCCGCGAGACCGGCCGCCGGGCGCTCTACGTCCCGAACCTCATCGGGACGCCGGAGCGGATCGGGCGGCAGCTCGAGTTCGCGCGCCGCGCGGGCGCGCGGGCGGTGCTGATCTCGCCGATGCTCGTCGGACTGCCGCTGCTCCATCAGCTCGCATCGGAGTCGGCTGGGCTCCCGATCATCGCTCACCCGGCGCTCGGCGGCGTGCTCCGCGCGGCCGAGCCCGTGCTGTTCGGGAAGCTCTTCCGGTGGTACGGCGCCGACGCGGTGATCTTCCCTCACGCCGGCGGGCGGTTCAGCTACGGCGCCGATACCTGCCGGGCGCTCGCGGCCGCGCTCCGGGCCGAGCATCCGCGCGCCCGGCCCGCTTTCCCGGTGCCGGCGGGCGGCATCAGGGTGGAGCGCATCGCCGAGCTGCTGGACTTCTACGGACCCGACTGCATCCTGCTGGTCGGCGGGAGCCTTTATCAGGCGGGCGATGCACTCTTCGAGCGGACACGGAGCCTGGTCGAGCAGGTGGCCCGGATTGCGTCCGCCGAGAGGACAGCATGAGCGACCACGTGCGCCAGACCGAGCCGTTCCGATGGGACGGCGTCGAGGTCCGGCCCTACAAGGCGGTCGGCAGCCACTTCGCGGGCGTCACCCGGCAGGTGCTCTTCGAGGGCGGCGATGGGCTCGCGTGCCAGCTCCGGTACTTCGAGATCGCGCCGGGAGGGTGGTCATCGCTCGAGCGGCACCACCACGCGCATGCGGTAATGATCGTGCGCGGCGGCGGACGGGTGCTGGTGGGAAGTCGGGTATTCGATGCTGCGGTCAACGATCTCGTCCGTGTTCCGTCGCTCACCTGGCACCAGTTCCGCGCGACGGACAGCGCCCCGCTCGGCTTTCTGTGCGTGGTGGATTGCGAGCGCGACGTGCCCGAGCGGCCGGACGCCGCTGCGCTCGCGGCGCTGCGAAGCGACCCGGCGTGCGCGGCGTTTCTGCGGGTCTAGTCGCCCGCGAAGGCTCACGGCCTGCTCGTGCAGAATAGCGCCGACGGAGATACATATCCATTTCGGAAGAGGCAGGCCTCGAGGAGGAGCTCATCATGCACCTCACCGGCATCCATCACCTCACGGCGGTCTCCGCCACCATCCACGAGAACTACCGCTTCTACACCGGCACCCTCGGCATGCGCCTAGTCAAGCGCAGCGTGAACCAGGACGACGTCAGCGCCTATCACCTGTTCTATGCGGACGCGGTGGGCACGCCGGGTACCGACCTGACGTTCTTCGATTGGAAGATGCCGCGCGAACGGCGGGGAAGCCACAGCATCGTACGCACGCACCTCCGCGTGAGTGGTGCCGTGAGCCTCGACTGGTGGGCGCGGCGCTTCGCGGAGCTGAAGGTGCCCAGCGGTTCGGTCGCCGAGCGCGACGGCCGCCTCACGCTGGACTTCGAGGATCCCGAGGGCCAGCGTCTGTCGCTGGTCGACGACGGCGGCCTGGGGGACGCGCCCACGCCGTGGGACCGGAGCCCCGTGCCCGCCGAGCACCAGGTGCGCGGCCTGGGGCCCATCGTGCTGAGCGTGCCGACCCTCCGCGGGACCGACGCGGTGCTGACGCGGGTCATGGGCCTGCAGCCGATCCGCCAGTACTCTCACCCCGAGCACGCCGAGCACTCGGTGCACGTCTACGGGATGGGCGCCCGGGGGCCCCACGCGGAGCTCCACGTGGCCGTGCAGCCGGACCTCGCCCCTGCCCGGCTCGGCGCGGGCGGCGTGCATCACGTCGCCTTCCGGACGCCAAACGAGGCGGAATATCACCAGTGGCGCGAGCGACTCGATGCCCACGGAGTCCCCAACAGCGGCGAAGTCGACCGGTACTACTTCCGGAGCCTCTACTTCCGCGAGCCGGCCGGGGTGCTGTTCGAGATTGCCACCGATGGGCCGGGGTTCGCGGTGGACGAGGATCCCGCCCGGCTCGGCGAGTCGGTCGCGCTCCCGCCGTTCCTCGAGCCGCGCCGCGAATCGATTCTGGCGGGGCTGGCGCCGATCACGTAGGGGCAGCCAGCTCCTTCAGCCGTCGTGCCTCGCGCTCGATCTCCGCTTGTAGCACTCGTTCTACCCGCCGGCGGAACTCTCCACCGAAATAGTCCGGCACGAGGTGCGGCAGTCCGAGCTCGCCCGGCTCTCCCTTCCACGTGAGTCGCCCACCGAACGGTTCGAGCTCCCGCCTCACGGCCGCGAGTGCCGATTGGAGCGCCTCGATGCCGTCCTCGCCGGGCGCGGTGCCGGACCGGGCCGGCCCCAGGCCCTCGATGCGGTACGCGCACGCCCAACCACCGGCGCGCCGCCGCCGGGGCGCGGCGATCTCGAGCAGGACCCGGCGCCCGCTGGGCACCACCCTCAGTTGGCGCGAAGCGAAGAGCGCCAGAGGCGGCACGGCCGGCTCCAGCAGTCGGCGGCTCAGCGCGTCTCCGGCGGACGCTGCGGCTTCGCGTCGAGGCAGACGGTGAGCAGCATCTCGCTCTGGGTGAGCGCCTTCACGGTATGCGGCACGTCCGGGTCGAGCACCAGCGCCTCGTTGGCTTCCATCCGCTCGCGCGCGCCCAGGGCCTCCACCTCGATCTGTCCACGCAGGCAGTGGATCACCACGTGGCCGGGTGCCCGGTGCTCCGGCAGCTCGCCGCCCGGCTCGAGGGCAAAGAGTACCAGCCGGAGCGGCCCCCGGTGGACCAGGCTGACCTGGCGGTGGCCCTGCTTGGAGGGACGAGGTTCGGCGTACAGTGCCTGGGTGAATTCCGGCAGGTTGAGCAGCACGGCCGGTCCGGACAGGCGCTCGCTCGGGTGCGGACGGAGCCGCTCTTCGGGTTGGGACATGACACTCTCTGGTTCGTGATGTCGGCAAGGTCGCGCACTGTCGAAGATACGACCGCTGCACGGCGCCGTCAGGTCGGGATGGCGGCCACTTGTTCGCGGAGAATCCGGAGCGCCAGGTCGATCGTCCGCCGATGCGTCCGGAACGAGAGCGCAACCATCCGGATCATGAAGCGGCCGTCGAGCATGGTCGAGGACAGGAATATCCGGCCGTCCCGACGCACGCCGTCCAGGATTGCCTGGTTGATCGCGTTGATCCGCTCGAGGCTCGCCCCCGCGCCGGACGGGGCCCAGCGAAAGGTCACGATGGACAGGTCGGGCACCGGCCCGACCTCGAATCCGAGCGCCTGGACTTCGTGGTAGAAGTAACGGGCCAGCAGCAGCTTCTCCTCGAGGGCCGCGCGGAACGGCCGCGTCCCCAGCAGGATCAGCGGGAGCCACATGCGGAGGCCGCGGAAATGCCTCGTGAGCTCCGGCGACAGGTCCGCAGGAGAGACCTCGCCCGGCTCACGCATGGCGTCCTGCATGTAGTTGCCGAAGTAGTGGTGCGCGGCCGCGAGCGCCGCGGCGTCGCGAACCACGAGGATCCCGGACCCATAGGGCAGGAACAGCCCCTTGTGCGGATCGAGCACCGCGGAGTCGGAGCGCTCGAGACCCGCGAGCGCCCGGCGGCCCTCCGCGGTCAGGAGGAAGAAGCCACCATATGCCGCGTCCACGTGAAACCAGCAGCGCTCCCGCTCGGCGACATCGGCGATCGCCCCGAGCGGGTCGATCGCGCCCGTATCGGTGGTGCCCGCCGCCGCGATGACGAGCCACGGCCTGAGCCCCGCCTGCCGGTCCGCGGTGATGGCCCGTGCCAGTGCCTCGGGCCGCATCCGGAAGCGCTCGTCCATCGCGACGTGCCGCACTTGCGCCTCGCCGAGCCCGGCGATCCGCAGCGCCTTCTCGATGCAGTAGTGCGCCTGCGTCGTGAGGTACACCACCACCTCGGCGAAGTCCGCGGCCTTGAGCGCGTGCGCGTCTCGCGCCGTGGCCACGGCCGCCAGGGTGGCGATGCTCCCGCCCGATGCGATGTTGCCCCCTGCGGTCGCAGGATAGCCGACCAGATCGGCCACCCAGCGGACCAGCATGTTCTCCATTCGGACCGCGCCGGGGCCGGTAAAGAAGACGCCCGCGTACTTGTTGCTGATGGCCGCGAGGAAGTCGCCCAGCGCCGAGTGGTAGAGGCCGCCGCCGGGGATGTACGCCAGGTGACCGCCCGAGGCCGGGTTCCCGCCGGGCCGGATGACGTTGCGCTCGAGCAGCTCGAGCGCCGCATTGATCGGGATGCCGCCCTCCGAGATGGGCGAGCGGAGCAGTCCGGCACCCTTCTCGTCCGTCTCGACGTACGCCTGGAGCGTCTCGATCCGGCGCAGGAACCGCTCGGAGGAAGCGACCACGGCGTTCCGAAGCTGCTTTCGGCGCGTGGTCCCGGGCTCCAGCGGACGGGAGGCGCGCTCGAGCTGCCGAAGCCGGTCCAGCAGGGCGGCGCGGTCGCGGTCCGGGCCCGGAGCCTCCGGCGAGTTGGTCGGCATGGCGGTGAGGTCGAGGCTATCGCGGGTTCGGCACGGAAGCCGCTCGCCCCCGCTACACCGCCGCCAGCACGGCCGGCCGATAATGCCCCGGCTCTACCCGCCCCGCGATGCACAGCCGGTTCCACGCGTTGATTGTCGCCACGGCGAGCGTCAGGTCGGCCAGCTCCTTCTCGTTCAGGTGCGGCCGGACCTCCTCGTATACCGCATCCGGCACCCGGTCCCGGGCGATCAGCGTGACCGCCTCCGTCCACGCCAGCGCGGCGCGCTCGCGCTCGGTGTAGTACGGACACTCGCGCCAGGCGTCCAGCGAGTAGAGCCGCTGCTCGGTCTCGCCCAGCGCGCGCAGGTCCTTCGAGTGCATGTCAAGGCAGTAGGCACAGCCGTTGATCTGCGAGGCCCGGAATTTCACCAGATGAATCAGCGGTATCTCCAGCCCGCAGTGGTGCAGGTAGTCCTCGAGCCCCCGCATCGCGTCGTAGACGCCAGGAGCAACCTTCGCGTAGTCGAGTCGTGCTTTCACGTTATCTCCCGAGAATCAAGTGCCGGTGGTGCCGCCCAGTGGGCAAAAACCCGGTGCGGGTCGGGTCACGGCCGGCTGCTGCCTTCAGCGCCGGTGCTGGCCGCCGGCGTGGTGAGCGGCGCGTCCCCATCGCAGACGAAATACGCCAGCAGCCGCGCCGGTGCCGTCCGGCTGGCGTTGGCGGAAACCTGGTGTACCCCGTTGGGCGCCTCGTAGAAGCTCTCGCCGGCCCGGTACGTGGATTCGGGCTGGCCGCGAACCTGCGACCGGATGGCGCCGTCGAGCACATAGCCGATCACCGGGCACGGGTGGCTGTGCGGCGGCGACGATCCGCCCGGCCCATAGCTGACCTCGACCAGCTTCGCTGAGAGGTGCTCTCCGTTGAGCCCGGGCAGCTCGTGGGAAAAGGCCGGGCGCACCCGCGCGGCGCTTGCCTGCCCCGGCGCGCGATTGCACGCCGCGACGGCCATACCGACCACGATGCTGGCCGCTCCGCTCCATCGAATTCCTGTCCTCATGCCCCCTCCTGGTGACACGCCGGCCGCTCCCTGGCTCCTACGGAAAGATCCCCAGTTGCACGTAGCTCAGCGCGATCTTGTCGATTGCCACGATCATGGCCGCGGTGCGAAGGTTCACTTCGCCTTCCCGCTGCTTCCATTGCTCGCGAATCGGGTGATAGGCGCTGCTCATCGTCTCCTCCAGCCCCGAATTGACCAGGTCCTCCTCGCTCGCGCCGTGGGTCACCCGCTCGATCTCGGTCGGGGTGAATTTCCGTCCCGTCACCTCTTCCATCGCTTCCAGCAGCCGGCCATAGGCGCCCTGCTCGAACCGTTTCTGCATCCGGCCGAATCGGACGTGCCCCAGGTTCTTGACCCATTCGAAATAGGAAACCGTGACCCCGCCGGCGTTGACGTAGGCGTCGGGGACAACCAGGATCCCACGCTGGCCGAGGATCGCGTCCGCCTCGCCGGTGGTGGGGCCATTCGCGGCCTCGATCACGAGCTTTGCCTTGATTCGCGGCGCGTTCTCCGCCGTGATCTGCCGCTCCAGCGCGGCGGGAATGAGAATGTCGCAGTCGAGCTCGAGCGCATCTTCCCGGCGGGCCAGGTTGGTGGCGCCGGGGAAGTCGAGAATCTTCCGGTGCTCCCGGCGGTGCGCCATCACCCGCTCCACGTCGAGTCCCTTCGGGCTGGCGATGGCGCCCTCGGATTCCGAGATCCCGACCAGCACGGCGCCGGCTTCCTGGAAGAACCTGGCCGCATGGTAGCCGACGTTGCCCAGCCCCTGCACCACCACCCGCTTGCCCTCGATGCCGCGCGTGAGGCCGAGTGCCTTCATGTCCTCCACGACGTTGCACACCTCGCGCGTGCCATAGAACACGCCCCGTCCGGTGGCCTCGGTGCGCCCGCGGATGCCGCCCGCGCTCACCGGCTTTGCGGTAACGCAGCCGAGCGCGTCCAGCTCGCCGGGCCGGAGCTGCGTGTACGTATCGGCAATCCACGCCATCTCTCGTGCGCTCGTGCCCACGTCGGGCGCCGGGACGTCCAGCCCGGGTCCCATGAAATTCTTGCGGACCAGCTCGAACACGTAGCGGCGGGTGATCCGCTCCAGCTCCGCGGGCGAGTACTTCTTTGGATTGAGCTTGATCCCGCCCTTCGCGCCGCCGAACGGTACGTCCACGAGCGCGCACTTGTAGGTCATGAGCGCGGCGAGTGCCTGCACTTCCTCGTCGTCCACGGCCTCGGAGTACCGGATGCCGCCCTTGCACGGCAGCTTGTGGTGGCTGTGCTGGGCCCGCCAGGCGTGCATCACTTCGATTCTGCCGTCGTCGCGCTTGATGGGGAAGCTGGTGTAGAAGAGGTTCTTGCACGCCTTGATGTTGGCGAGCAGCGTGGGGTCATGATCGGTGAACCCGGCCGCCCGGTCGAAGGCCTGATTTACCTGGTCGAGAAAACCGGCGCCCACCGACATGGGCATGGCTCCTGGGAGGGAGGGGAGTGACGGAGATGCGCAAGGGGATAGTAACCTTGCCGGTGTCGAATCAGGAATTGCACTTGCGGGTAGCTCACTGCGGCATGTCGATATAGTGGGGGTGCTTCTGCGGCGGGAGGGATCAGTGGGGTTGGCGGAGTCCAAGTTCTGCCGACGTTGTCAACGATACTACTATCATGCCCTCGCCCTCGATTGCTTCCCTGCCGCCCTCCTCGCGGTCCACCACGGCCAGCACTCCTGCTACCCTGCCCCCAGCGCCCCGGATCGCGGAGATGGCCCGCTGGGCGGAGGCCCCCGTCGTGATCACGTCCTCCACGACCACGACCTCGTCCCCCGCCTGGAAGTTTCCCTCGATTGCCCGCCCGGTCCCATGCTCCTTGGCCTCCTTCCTCACGCTGAATGCGTCGATCACCTGGGCAGACCCCCAGCTCGCCGCCGCGATGGCATACGCCACCGGGTCGGCGCCCATGGTAAGGCCGCCGACCGCGCGCGGCTGCCAGCCCGCTGCCCGGACTGCGGCCACCCCCATGCGCCCGATCAGCACCATGCCTTCGGCGCTCATGGTGGTGAGGCGGCAATCTATGTAGTAGGAGGAGCGCTGACCTGAGGAGAGCACGAAGTCACCACGACGAACCGACCGCGCCAGCAGGAGCCGGCGGAGTTGATCCGCGTCGCTCACTCCCCGCCCTTGCCGAATAGCGAGGCCAGAAAGCCCCGCCTCCCCCCGCCCTGCCGCACCGCCGTGCACAACTCGGTGGCGAATTCGTCCACGGTCTTGGAGCGCTTGGCCAGATCCCGCTCCAACCCGTGCATCACCGCCGCTTCGATGGCTGTCGGAAACCGGAGGCCCTTCACCGCCTGGTTGAGCGGAACCGGAGGCTGGCTGAGTAGTTGCTGAAACAACTCCCGCGGGCTTTTCCCGGTGAACGGCAGTTCCAGCGTCAGCATGTAGTAGGCGATCGTCGCCAGGCTGTAGACATCGGCCTGCCCGCTCACCAGCTCACCGCTCAGGGTTTCGGGCGCGACGTACTGGAGCGTGCCCACGAAGAAGCCGGCCCGCGTCAGCCGTTCCTCGGGACTCAATTCCGAATCCCGCGCGATGCCGAAATCCAGCAGCTTGGCTGTCTGCGTGGCGGGATCGTACATGATGTTGGCGGGCTTGAGGTCCCGGTGGATGATCCCGGCCTTGTGGGCGCAGCCGAGCGCGGCGCCGAGCTGCTCCACGATCGTCGCCACCAGCGGCGGCGCCAGCCGGCCCGAGCGGTTGATGAACTCGGCCAGCGGCTCGCCCTGGGCCCACTCGAGCGCCAGGTAGTGCAACCCGTCGGTGGCGCCGAAGTCGTAGGTCTGGACGATGTTCGGGTGCTTCACCCTGGCGCCGTACTCCGCCTCGCGCAGGAACCGCTTCACGGCAACCGGGTCCTGCGCCAGCCGGGGCCGCAGGATCTTCACCGCGGCGCGCCCGCGCTCGGGGTGCTCCGCGCGATAGACTGTGGCCGTGCCGCCCTCGCCGATGTACTCGGCGAGGTGGTAGCCGGCCACAGTGCGACCAACCAGGTTGTCGGCGTTCATTGAAGCGCCAAGCTACCGTGTTTCCGGACGGGCAGCAAGTTGGGCTGCTTGACGCCCGCTCTCCGGCGCCCTTAACCTTCCGCCGCGCCCGCGTGATGCGGGCGCGGCTGTCTCGAGCGGGGAGTCTTTGATGCGTCGGCTTGTGTTTTCGGCGGCACTGGGTGCTGCGGCCCTTGGCTGTGGCAGTTGGAGCCGGGTCGGCAGCGGTGACCAGCCCACGCCGACTGAATCGCTGACCCACGTCCTGAACAGCACACAATATTACCAGCGGCTCGGGCGTCTGGCTGCCGCCGAGCCGCTGCCGTTCGTCGGCACGGTGGCATTCGCCGCTGGCCCGGCCGACTCGGTCGTCGGCATCCTTGGGCTCTCGCTTGAGAACCGGGCGCTCGCATTCCAGCGCGAAGGCAACGTCTTCGTCGCGAGGTATCGGGTGAGCCTGTCGTTCCGGCGCGAGGGTGCGCCCTCGCTGGATGTGGCGCGCGAGGAAGTCGTGCGCGTCCCCACGTTCAAGGAAACCCTGCGAAGCGACGAGAGCATCCTGTTCCAGCAGGTCCTGCGGCTCCTCCCGGGCACCTACCACGTGAGCGTCACCGTGCGCGACGTGGGCTCGACTTCCGAGAGCCGGGCGGAGGCCGACTACACGGCGCCGAGCTTCGGGCCCGGAAGCGTGAGCGCGCCCATTCTGGCGTACCAGGCGACAGGGCGGGGAAGCCGGTCGGATCCGCTCAACATCGTGCTCAACCCGCGCGGGTCGGTGGGCTACGGAAGCGACACGCTGCTCGCCTATATGGAAGGTTACGGCTTCGCGCACCCGACGACCGTGCCGTTCAAGGTCATGGACGAGCGGCAGCACGTCATCTACCAGGACGAGCTCCGCTTCCGCGGCGACCGGCAGGTCGAGAGCCAGGTCATCCGGCTCTCGCCCGACAGCGTGTCGCTCGGCGAGCTGAAGCTGGTGGTCGGGCAGGGGAGCAACGAGCGCAGCGTGTCGGCGCTGGTCTCGTTCACCCAGGCGTGGGTCGTGACCAACTTCGACGAGATGCTCGACCTGCTGCGGTACTTCGGTCACGACAGTCAGGTGAGCGCGATGAGGAAGGCGCCCGCGTCCGAGCGTGCCCGGCTGTGGCGGGAGTTCTACGCGGCCACCGA
Organism: Gemmatimonadales bacterium; assembly: GCA_036262935.1. Taxonomy (GTDB): domain Bacteria; phylum Gemmatimonadota; class Gemmatimonadetes; order Gemmatimonadales; family GWC2-71-9; genus CAVVWJ01. The sequence goes on from DATAHW010000006.1 coordinate 24,089, forward strand.
TCCCAACCCCGTCACCCCCGAGAACGAGGCGCTCAATCAGTATTTCGGCCGGATCGCGCAGGCCAATCAGCGATTCACCGACGAGGGCGTGCCCGGCTGGCGCACCGACCGCGGCGAAGTGTTCATCACCCTCGGTCCCCCCGACGAGGCCGTCGAAAACAGCCCCGGCACCACCGCCGACCGCGTGGTCCGCTGGTCGTACATCACCTATCGGCTCGACCTCTTCTTCCGCGACGAGAGCGGCTTCGGCCGTCTCCGGCTGGTGCCCAACAGCCGCGCGGACTTCGAGCGGACCCTGTCGCGGGTCCGGAGACAGGAAGGTTAGAGCGACGGAAGGACGGAAAGACGGAAAGACGGAAGGACGGAAAGACAGCAGGGTCCGCCGCGATGTCTTTCCGTCCTTCCGTCTTTCCGTCCTTCCGCCCTCCCACCTTATCTTCCAACTGATGCCCAACCACACGCCCCCCCAGCTCTTCCTCATCGACGGCTACGCCCTGATCTATCGCGCCTTCTACGCGATGATCTCGCGGCCGCTCCGCACCGCCCGGGGAGAGAACACCTCCGCGGCCTGGGGCGTCGTGAACTTCCTGGTCCGCCTGCGTGAGAAGTACCGGCCCGACTACGTGTGCTGGGTCAACGACGCCGGCACCTCGTTCCGGCAGGAGCGCTATCCCGAGTACAAGTCCACCCGCGAGAAGCTCGACGAGTCGCTGCAGGCCGATTTCGACACCGCGGTCGAGCGGATCTGCACGCTGCTCGAGGCGTTTCGGATCCCGCTCGTCGCCGTCAGGGGGTACGAGGCCGACGACGTGATCGGAACCCTGGCCCACGCCGCCGCCGGGCGCGGGCTCCAGGCCGTGATCGTCTCGGGCGACAAGGACTTCTACCAGCTCATCGGCCCCGGGATCACCCTCCTGAATCCGGGCCGCGGCGGGCCGGCTGCCGTCGACGAGATATGGGTCAATGAGGCGAACGCCGCCGAACGGCTGGGCGTCCCGCCGCACCAGGTGGTTGACTTTCTCGCGCTCGTGGGCGACAGCTCGGACAACGTGCCCGGCGTAAAGGGCATCGGCGAGAAGGGCGCCCAGAAGCTGCTCGCCGAGTACGGCGACCTGGAGACGATTCTGTCCCGCGCCGGCGAAGTCACGGCCAAGCGCAGCCGGGAGGCGCTCCTCGCCCAGGCCGATGCGGCGCGGCTCTCTCAGGAGCTCGTCACGATCAAGCGCGATGTGCCGGTTGAGCTCGATGTCGGCGATCTCGTGCTCCAGGAGCCCGACCGCGAGTCACTGATCCGGCTGCTGACGGAGCTGGAGTTCTTTTCGCTGGCGAGGCGGTTGGGCGGGCAGGGGGGGGCGGCCGCGCCCGGGGATGCGGCCGCTGAGGCCGACGCAGGCCTGGAGGTCGGCCGGGTGGCCTCGGTGGTGTCCGACTCGTGGTCCCAAGGTGCTGTTCCGGACGGCGGCGGCGACGGTGGCGCACTCGTCGCCGCGGCCAGCACCACCCTCCCGGCCACGGCCGCCGACTGGCTCGCCCTCGACGAAGGCCCGGCGCCCGAGGTCACGATCGTGGACGACCCCGACGAACTTCCCGCGCTGGTCGAGCGCCTGCGCGCCGCGCCGATCGTGGCGCTCGACACCGAGACCAGCTCGCTCGAGCCGCACGATGCCGAGCTGGTCGGTCTTTCGCTGGCCGCGAGCCCGGGCGAGGTCTGGTACCTGCCGTTCGGCCATCGGCCGCCGGCGGGTGAGCTCGCCGCACCCGAGCCCGTCCGGAATCTCCCGCCGATCACTGACTTTGCCTGCGCGCCGCTGTTCGCGCTGCTCGAGGACCCGGCGGTTCCGAAGGCCGGACACAACATCAAGTACGACTGGCAGGTGCTCCGCCGCGCCGGGGTAGAGCTCGCCGGCGTCGCCTATGACTCGATGCTCGCCAGCTTCGTCCTCGATCCCGGCCGGCGGTCGCACGCTATCGACACGCTCTGCCTCGAGCACCTGGGGCGTAGCATGCAGACGTACGCCGACGTGGCGGGGAAGGGGAAGGCGGAGATCCCGTTCGCCGAGGTGCCCATCGCGGCGGCGGCGGCCTACTGCGGGGCCGACAGCGGCACCGTGCTGGCGCTCCGCGAGCGGCTCGCGCCCGCGCTCCGGGAGATGGCGATGGAGCCGCTGCTCCGCGACATCGAGATGCCGCTCATCCCGGTACTGACCGACATGGAATGGGACGGGATCTCGATCGATCCCGAGGTGTTCGCCCGCCTGAGCGCGGAGCTCGGCGTCGAGCTGGCCCGGCTCGAGGCGGAGATCGCCGCCGTCGCCGGCGAGGCGCTCAATCTGAACTCGCCCCGCCAGCTCGCGGCCATTTTGTTCGAGAAGCAGCAGCTCCCGATCCTGAAGCGCACCAAGACCGGGCCCAGCACCGACGCCGACGTACTCGAACAGCTTGCGGCAATGGGCCACGAGCTGCCGCGGCTGATTCTCGAATACCGCGAGCTGCAGAAGCTCAAGAGCACCTACGTGGATACGCTGCCGGAGCGCGTGAACCGCCACACGGGACGCATCCACACCAGCTTCAACCAGACCGGCGCAGCCACCGGGCGGCTCAGCTCCTCGGAGCCCAATCTGCAGAACATCCCGGTGCGCACGCCACGCGGCGAGGCGATCCGCCGGGGCTTCGTGCCACGCGCCGGCTGGAGCTTCCTCGTCGCCGACTACTCGCAGATCGAGCTGCGGCTCATGGCCCACCTCTCGGGCGATCCGGCCTTCATCGAAGCATTCCATCAGGGCGGCGACATCCACCGGCAGACCGCCGCTTTGATCTTCGCGGTCCCTCTCGAGCAGGTCACGCCCGACATGCGCGCGCGTGCGAAGACGATCAACTTCGCGACCATCTACGGGCAGGGGCCGTTCGCCCTCAGCCGGCAGCTCGGCATCTCCCAGGAGGACGCCAGGACGTTCATCGCCCGCTACTTCGAGCGCTTCGCGGGGGTGCGCGCCTTCCTGGACGCGCAGGTGCGTCTCGCGCGGGAGCAGGGCTACGTCGAGACCCTGTTCCAGCGTCGGCGCTACATCCCCGAGATCCGGGACCGCAACTTCAACATGCGGGCCTACGGCGAGCGCAACGCACAGAACTCGCCGCTCCAGGGCTCGGCCGCCGACCTCATCAAGCTCGCGATGATCCGGATCCATGCCGCGCTCCGCGAGCAGAAGCTCGAGAGCCGGATGTTGCTGCAGGTGCACGATGAGCTGGTCTTCGAGGGGCCGCCCCAGGAGATGGACGCGCTGCGAGTGCTGGTAAGCACGCACATGGAGCAGGTGGTGCAGCTCCGGGTGCCCCTCGTGGTGGAGATCGGCGTCGGGCCCGACTGGCTGGACGCCAAGCGATGAGCGGCGCACGGTTCGTCTGCAGCGACCCCGATGCCGGAGACTTCGAGTTCGCCGACGTCGAAGCGGTACTCGACGCCCTCGAAGCCGGGCTGGTCACACCCACCATCCCGGTCTTCGACGCCGTCCGGCAGAGCTCGCAGCCGGTGGGAATGCACCCGGAAATCCGGGCGGCCTGGGCTGCGCGGCTCCGTTATCGGCCACCAGCGCTCGACGGCCTCGCGCTCCCGGAGCTGCCGTCGCTCACGTCGCTTGCGCGGAGTCTCCCTGATGACGAGGACGAACGGGAACGCCGCCGCGAAGCGTACGCTCGGCTCCGGAGCCCGGCGGCCGCCCTGGAGGAACCGACGACCGCCCGGCGCGACGGCGGGCAGCGCCTCGCCGTGGTCGGCGTCGCGCTGGCGCTGGCGCTGCTCGGGATCATCGGCTGGCTGGCGGTGACGTTCGCAACCGGGCTGAACGAGCTCGCGGCGCACGCGGTGAGCGGCGGTCAGGCGCGGTAAGCCTAGGGCGCTGGCTCCTTCGTCCGTCGGCCCCGTCGCACCCCCGGCCACCAGTTCCACCGGCCCATTGCCTGCATGAACGCCGGCACCAGCACCATCCGGATCACCGTCGCATCCAGCAGCACCGCCACCGCGAGCCCGAAGCCCATGAGCTGCATGGGCAGCGAGCGCGCGAAGGCAAAGATGCCGAACACCAGAATCATGACGAGCGCCGCCGAGGTGATGACCGAGGCCGTGGCGCTCAACCCCTCCATCGTGGCCTCCGTGTTCCTCCCGCTCCGGTCGAACGCCTCCTTGATCCGGCTCAACAGGAACACCTCGTAGTCCATGCTGAGCCCGAACACCACGGCGAACACGAGGACCGGCACGGCGACGAAGATCGCCGACGTCGGTCCGTCCAGCCCGAAGAGCCGCGCCCCCACGCCGTACTGGAAGACGAGCACGAGCAGCCCGAACGTGGCGCTCACCGAGAGCGTATTCATGACGATGGCCTTGAGCGGCACGAGTACCGATTTGAACGCCACCGCGAGCATCACGCCCGTGGCGCCGAGAATCAGCGCGACCAGGAGCGGAAAGCGCGCGAGCAGATCCTCCTGGAAATCGAGCGCCGCCGCCGAATAGCCGCCGACGGTGATCGTCATGCCCTTCGTGCCGCGGAGCTGCGCCCGCGCGAGCTGGCGCGCGTGCAGCACCACGTCGGTCGCGGTCGTGAGCGACGTGGTGTCGGCGAGGATGACGTCCATCAGCGTGAGCCGCCGGTCGGTGCTCAGGTAGGCGTCCAGGAAATCGGGGAACCGGGCGCGGGCCGCAGGGAGGTCGCTGTAGAGCACGGAGTAGCCGAGCAGGCTGCCGTGCGGCTCCAGGTTGACTAGGCTGCGGATCTCGCGTACCCGGGGGTCGGCCCCGAGCGAGTCCGCCAGCGTCATGAGGCCGCGGAGCGCCGCCGCGTCGGTCGCGCTCCGGCCCGCCGGCAGCTGCACCAGGACGCGCACCGGCTGGATGAAGCCGGCTACGCCCATCGCGGACAGCGCGTCGAGTCCCTCGCCGGCCTCGGTGCCGGCGGGCCACCAGTGGCGCGAAGGCAGCCCGATCCTGATGTAGAAGACGGGGAGCGTGAGGAGTGCGATGACACCGCCGCCGTAGGCCAGCGCGCGAACCGGGTGCCGGCTCAGCGTCCGGGCCCACTTCTCCCAGACCTGTGGTGCATGGTACCAGGCGAGCCGGCGCGCGAGCCAGCGGGGCCGGTCGATCTCTCGGCCGAGCACGGCCAGCAGGGCGGGGAGCAGCGTGATCGAGAGGGTCACCGCGACCGCCACCACCACCAGGCCGCCGATGCCGACGCTCCGCGTTTCGATCAGGGGAGTGAGCAGCAGCGCGCCGAAGCCCACGAATACGGTGAGCCCCGACGTGATCACCGCCCGCCCCGCGGTGGCCATCGTGTTGGCCGCGGCCTGGCGCCGCCGGGTCCCGCGCGCCAGCTCTTCGCGGAAACGGGTGACGACCAGCAGGGAGTAGTCGATCCCGACGCCCAGGCCGATCATGGTGGTCATGTTGAGCACGAAGACCGACATCGGCGTGAACCGCGCGAGAACGCCGATGATGGTGAGCGACACCGCGATCGCCAGCACCCCCACGATGAGCGGGAGCGCCGCCGCCACCAGCGCACCGAACGCGAGGACCAGGATGATCAGCGTGAGCGGCAGCAACCGCTCCTCGCCCTCCGCGCTGTCGCGCGTCACCACGGTGCGGACGTCCAGGTCGAGCGGTGCCCGGCCGGTAATCCGGACACGGTAGCGCTCGCCGCCGGGAACGCGTCCCATCGTCTCGCGCACGAGACGCCGGACGGGCGTCACCAGGGCGCCCGCGCTGTCGCCGGGTGTCGCCTCGAGCGCCACGATGGCGAAGGTGGCCCGGTGATCGTGGCTCAGGAAGGTGGTGTCGCCGGTGCTGCGGTAGGAGATGACACCCCGGACATAGGGCTGGCGCCCGAGGGCGGTGAGTAGGCTGTCGAGCGCCGCCTTCGGCTCCGGTTCGTCGAGGCGCTCGGATGAGCGCATCGTGACCGCGAAGAACTCGCCGATGGGCCGGCTGAAACGCTGGGCCAGCAAGGCCTCCGTGATCGAGGCCTCGGTGTGGTGGGTGCTTCCGCCCCGGATGTTCAACCGGGACGGCGTCTTGGGAGCCTGGACGGCAGCCACGGCGCCGATGACCACCCACACCACGAGCACCGCCCAGGGCCGGCGCACCAGCGCCCGGGCATATCGGTCCATCAGATTCAGAAGCCCTCCCGGAGGCCCGCCTCGGCGGTGGCAAAAGCTTAGACCGCCGCGGGTCGCTGCGCCAGCAGAAAGCGGCAACGCTGGCGGCGGGAGCGGAGCCGCATCCATATTGAAGTCATGCGGCGTCTCCTCCCTCTGCTCACTCTCGGGCTGCTCGTGCTGGTACTCGCCGATCGGGTGTCCCGCGCGCTCGATCGCGGGTCATCGGGCAGCGACCAGGTGGCCAGCGAGACTCGGAGCGCCACACCGGATCTCAGGCGGCGGCCGGCAGATGCCACCCGGGCACCGGCGGGCGGAGCTGGCGAGGTGGGCGCGACTCGCCTGGCCCGGCTGGCTGCGCGCGAAGCGCTGTCCCGGGAGGCCGGGTCCACCTACCTCGACTCGCTCATACTGAGCACCGACTCCGTGGTGCGGCGCTGGCCCGACCGCTGGGGCTTGCCCATCCGGGTCGCAATCGTGGAGGGAGGCCCGCCGGATTACGACCCGCGGATGGCCGGGTATGTGCGGACCGCGCTCGATCGGTGGGAAGGTCTCGGCATAGGGCTGCGGTTCGCCCTCGTCCGGGACACCAGTCAGGCCGACATCCTGGTGCGATGGATCGATCACTTCGACTTCGATCGCGCCGGGCAGACCGACCTCACCTGGGATCAGTCCGGGCGGGTGCGGCGCGCGCTGGTTTCGCTCGCGCTTCGCAGCAACACCGGCGTCATCCTGCCGGATGACGCCCTCCTCTCGGTCGCGGTGCACGAGACGGGGCACGCGATCGGACTGCCGCACTCGGCGGACTCCAACGACGTGATGTTCCCCGCCACGCGCACCGGCGTGCTTTCCGACCGCGACCGGCGCACCGCCGCGGTGCTCTACCGCCTGCCTCCCGGCCCCGTGCGCGATCTGGTGGCAGGTCGCGGCCGCTAGGCCGTGGCGCGGTGGTGGGCACGATCGTTGCCGGTCCACACCCCAGGTTCCGCTCGCCCAACCCACCGGTCCCGGACCACTCCCGCGCGACCGCAATCCGCAAGGTGGAGCTGCGCATGGTCATCACGATCCCCAGGCCCGCCGGGCTCCTCGGGGGAATGCTCGCCGTGATGCTCGGTGCCACGGCCGCCGTGGCCCAGTCGTTCGCCGAGGTCGATGCGACGGTCCGGGACGGCATCCAGCGTGGCCTCTATCCCGGCGCCGTGGTGGTCATCGGCCGACGGGACTCGGTCCTGTATGCTCGCGGATATGGTCACTACACCTGGAGCCCGGCCTCGCGCGTGCCCGATCCGGATTCGACGATGTGGGACATCGCCTCGATCACCAAGATCGTGGCCACGACCAGCGCGGCGATGCGGCTCGTGGATCGCAACAAACTGCAGCTCGACGCTCCGGTCCACCGCTATCTGCCCCGGTTCTCGGGGGGCCCCAAGAGCCGGGTGACCGTGCGCATGCTGCTCGATCATACCAGCGGTCTTCGGAGCTATGTCCCGTTTTACACCAGGGCACACCGGAGCCGGGCGCGCATGATCGATCTGCTGTACGCTCAGCCGCTGGTCCGCGCCCCGGGCGACAGCGCCGAATACAGCGACCTCAACGCGCTCCTGCTGGGACTTGTGGTCGAGAAGATCTCCGGGGTGCCGCTTGACCAGCTCGCGCGGCGCGAAGTTTTCGTTCCGCTTGGCCTGAGCAGCACGATGTACAGGCCGCCCGCCTCGCTCCGGTCCCGGATCGTGCCCAGCGGCATCTGGCGCGGGCATCCCGTCCCCGGTGAGGTCAACGACCAGAACGCCGTCGCGATGGGTGGGGTGGCCGGGCACGCCGGAGTGTTCTCGACCGGCATGGACCTGGCCCGGTATGCGACGGTGTGGCTCCGCGCCGGTGCCGGGCCCAGGGAGCAGTGGGTGAGTCCGGCCACCATCCGCCGGTTTCTCGTGAGGGGACCCAACAGCGGCTCACGCCTCCTTGGCTGGGACACCCCCGAGCTGGAGGGCGACGAGCCCAGCGTCTTCGGCACCCTGATCAGCGACGCCGCGTACGGTCACACCGGCTTCACCGGGACGGAGCTCTGGATCGACCCCTCGCGCGACCTCTACCTCGTGTTTCTGACCAATCGCGCCTTCGACCCGAGGACTCGCGACTCGCTCAAGGAGCTGAAGGTCGTGCGGGCGGCGCTGTCCGACGCCGCCATCCGGCTGGTGCCGCACGGCTGCGCTCAGGAGCTGGTCTCTCGCTGTTAGCGGGCGCTGGATCGTGCTCCACTCCAGTGGACACGCTGTTAACTTGCGGGCATGACTGACGCGATGGCAGGTACCGCGGCGCCCACGCCTGAGACGGTCCGGAAGGCACTCCGGACCGTGAAGGATCCGGAGCTCAACCTCAACATCATCGACATCGGCCTGGTCTACGATATCGAGGTGAGCGCCGCCGGCGAGGTGCACATCCGGATGACACTCACCTCGCCGGGGTGCCCGGCCGGCACCGAGATCACTGACGACGTGAAGGCGGTCGTGTCCGATCTGGAAGGCGTCCAGGGAGTTGAGGTCGAGCTGGTGTGGGATCCCTACTGGACGCCGGACAAGATGGACCCTCGGGTGCGGGCGTTTCTCGGGTTCTGAGCGATTCGTCGTGAGTCGCTGAACGGAAGTCAGTCTCCCGCGGCGGTTCCCTTGGCTCCTGGTTCCGCTACCGCCGCCAGCAGGTCCGCCCCGATCTCACCCCGCTGCCAGGCCCGCAACTCCGGCACCGCCTCCAGCTCCTCGAGCGTCCGCGGATTCAGCCGGGCGATCGCCTCCAGCGTCCCGTTCGGGCACAGCACGCCCGGTGCGAGCTCGAGCTTGGTGGCGAGCTGGTTTCGGACGGTCTTGAGCCGGTCGAGCCGCGCCTCCAGCGAGGGATCGTAGACTCGGCGCGGTGGCCGCTCGATTCGGGGCAGCTCCGCATCCGGAAGCTCGAGGCCGCGCCGGACAGCCTCCAGGATCTCGCGGCCCCGCCGCTCGGCCTGTTCGCCGCCGACCCCGGGGATTGCCTTGAGCGCGGCCAGGTCCTTCGGGGGCGTCCTGGCCATGGCGAGCATCGGTTCGTTGTTGAGGATCCGGAAGGTGGCCCGGTCGTTCCGCTGGGCCACACCCTCCCGCCAGGCATATAGCTCCCGCAGGATAGCCAGCTCGCGCCCCTTGAGCGCCTTCGCGCCCTTGAGCCGCAGATAGCCCGGCTCCCCGTCGGCCGGGCTCCAGTGCAGGTCGTGAAGCAGCGCGAACTCTTCCTCCGCCCAGGCCAGCCGGCCGCGAGCCTCGAGCTGCGTCCGCAGTATGTCGCGCAGCTCGGGCAGGAAGCGGGTGTCCGCTGCCGCGTACTCGAGCATCGCGGGCGAGAGCGGCCGTGCGGACCAGTCGGCGCGCTGAAAGCGCTTGTCGAGCCGGACGCCGAGGTACTTCTCGAGCAAGGCTGCGAGCCCTACTCCAGGTTCGTTGAGGAGCTGTGCGGCGATGCGGGTGTCGAACAGGCGCGAGGCATGGTAGCCGTACTCCCGGTCGAGCAGCCGCAGATCGTAGTCGGCGTCGTGGAACACCGTCTCCACCGCCGGATCCGCGAGCACTCGTCCCAGCGGGGCAAGGTTCTCCACCGCAAGCGGGTCCACCACCGCCGTCTCCTCGCGCGAGCTGATCTGCAGCAGGTAGACCCGGTCGGTGAATCGGTGAAAGCTCGCAGCCTCCGTATCCACTGCGAGCAGGGGCACGCCGCGGAGTCGCGCGAACAGCGCTTCCAGCTCCGCCTGCGACTGGATCAACGCTACGCCGGGGCTCACTCGGTTTTCGACAACTGCTCGAGCCCCGCCGCGATCTCGTCCAGCGCCTTGGACAGTGCCTTGTAGAAGTCGGCGTCGGGCTGTGGCATCCCGCCCATCGCCGCGTCCATCTGCAGCTTGCGGGCGAGCTTCGCGGTGTGGCGGATGTAGTCGGTGGCTGGTTTCATCGGGGGAGTGGACGATGGGACGAAAGACGGAGAGGTCGTCTCCGTTCGGGTTGACGGAAGTGTAGCAACCTGCCTCCGCTTTTGCTCGGCCGTACTGTCCTCTCCGTCTGCCCCTCCTTACGTCTATCTTGACCCCATGACGCCGCCCTCGTCCGTGATCGAGCTCCCCGTTTATCCCGACGAGTGCGACGCGTTCGGGCATCTCAACCAGGCCTCGTTTCTGACTCTGTTCGAGCGCGCGCGCTGGGAAATGCTGATCCGGGGACCGGGCATGGACGTCTTCACCCGGGCAGGCGCCTGGCCGGCAGTCCGGAAGGCGGTCATCGACTACCATGCCGCCGCGTTTCCTGGAGACGTGCTGCGTTTCCACCAGGCGCTCACTCACCACGGCCGGACCAGCTTCACCATGCGGCAGACCGCGCGGCGGCTCAAGGATGATGCGCTCCTCGCCACCGCGGAGTTCGTTTTTGTCTGCATCGACCGCGACGGCCGGCCGATGCCGGTGCCGGCTGAGTTCGGCGCTTTCATGAGCGCCCCGCCCGAGCGGGGCGACATGCGGCGGCTCACGGTCAACGGTGTCAGCCTGGCCGTCGAAGTTCGGGGGGAGGGCCCTGCCGTGCTGTTCATTCACGGCTATCCCTTCGACCACACCATCTGGCGCGATCAGATCGATGCCCTGGACGGCTATCGGCGCATCGCCCTCGACCTTCGCGGGATGGGCCGATCCGATGCGCCGGATCTGGGATACAGTATGGGGATCTACGCCGCGGATATCGCGGCGCTCCTCGACGTTCTCGGCATCGAGCACGTGGTGCTCTGCGGGCTGTCGATGGGCGGGTATGTCATTTTCGAATTCCTGCGAGGCTGGCGGCACCGGGTGCGCGGCGTGGTTCTCGTGGATACCCGCGCGGAAGCGGATGGCGCGGAAGCGCGGCGCGCGCGTGACGCGGCGGCGGCTACCGCGCGCGAGGGCGGTGCCGCGGCGATCGCCGAGTCGATGCTGCCGAAGCTGCTCGCCCCCGGCACGGCGGAGCGGGCGCCCGAGCTCGCCGAGCGCCTGCACCGCATGATGGCCGCCACTCCGGTGGCGGGGATCGTGGGCGCGCTTGCCGCCATGCGCGATCGCCGCGACAGCACCGACCTCCTGCCTGCCCTCGCGGGACTGCCGGTGCTGGTGATGGTCGGCGAGCAGGACGTACTCACGCCGCCCGATTCCGCGCGACGGCTGGCCGCCGGGATCCCCCACGCGCGGCTGGTCGTGGTGCCGGGAGCGGGACACGTTACACCCGTCGAGCGGCCCGCCGAGACGTCTGCCGCACTGCTCGAGTTCCTGCGGGTGGTGGGCTGAAACCTTTGCGGGACGAGCCGCGTTGTGAGTTCGGCGGCGCGACGGATTCCCGTCCGTCCCCGTCGGACAGTAGTCCCACCACCTAGGGCTCCGGGGTCGCGGCCACGCAGTACGGTCCCGGGGCCGCTCTCCTCCAGCTAGTAGGCGGCGTAACGTCGAGGGGGCCCCGATGCCGGGGCCCCCCATTTCTTATCTGCTCGATGCTCGGGACTTACCGTTGGGGCCGACCCGGGGGGGTGTCACTGTTGAAGACCTCGCGGTTCTTTTCGATGTAAGAGGTCAAGTTCGGCGGGACGTCTTCTTCCGGGAAGATCGCCGTCACGGGGCACTCCGGCTCGCACGCGCCGCAATCGATGCACTCGTCGGGGTGGATGTACAGTTGGTCCTCGCCCTCGTAAATGCAGTCTACCGGACACACGTCCACGCAGGCGCGGTCCTTCACCCCGATGCATGCTTCGGTGATCACGTACGTCATTGCCGCCGGTCCTCCGGAGTGGCTGAGTCGCGCGCCGTGTGCGAGCGCATCTTCGAGTAGGTATACGAAGGTGCGTGGGGCGGCGCAAGGGGCCGCTTACTCTCGCCGTGCTTGCGCGCGCTGCGATTGCGGAGCCGGCTCCGGGCCGGAATGAGGGCCGCCAGCAGGAGTGACGGGTTCGCTAGAGGAGTCCCGGGAGTGGCGTCGCATAGCTGGTACTGCGGTCCTCGGGTGGACCATATCGGCCGTCGGGTCCGTGGAGGCGGTGCCATTCCTCCCGCAGGCAGAACGGATCCAACCCGTGCGGTCGATCTACCGCCAACACGCCGTCAAGGTGATCGAGCTCGTGCTGGATCAGCTCGGCGCGGTCTCCTTCCAGGTCGTCCTCGTGCCACTCGCCTTTGGTGTCTTGATAACGCACCCGGAGCCGGTGCGCGCGCGACACACGAACGAGCAGGTTGGGGAACGAGAAGCAATCGTCCCATACTTCGAAATCCTGGTTGCCGATGTCGATGATCTCGGGGTTGATGAGCGCCCATGGCTGGTCCAGCTCGCAGTAGACCATCCGCACCGGCGCGCCGATCTGGGGCGCCGCGATCCCCCGGCCAGTGCCGAAGCGCGCCTGCCAGTCGCGCAACGTCTCGCGCATGTCGTCCAGGATTACCCGGACTGCGGTAGACCTCGGCTTGGTGATGGGCTCGCTCCTGGCCCGGAGCACGGGATCGCCCAGCAGACGAATTCGGTGGATGGTCATGTGAACAGAGCCTCGAAACGCGTTAACTGCGGGGGAGCAGACACTACCGACCAATATGGGATGGCCGCGGTACGGCTGCCAGAGATTGAGGTCGCTCGTTGGTCAGCTCATGAAGTATTATCAACAACTACTATATGGCAGGCCAACGGCCCCTTCCTGCTGTTCCTTCACCTGCATATTCAACAGCATGCTGTTAAAGGGTTTATGGCTTCGCACCAAATATATTGCACGAATTGACAATTCCGACTTTTTCACTTAAGATTCCGGCCTATGGGAGCTGCTCCTGTTCCGCTTGTCGGTGTCGCTGGCCCGCTGGGACAGCGGGGCCCTCGTGGTGCTGTCCTGACGCAGCTCAAGCGGGCCAATCGGCTTACCGCAAAAGAGCTTGCAGGCCGCCTCGGTGTGTCGCTCAACGCGGCCCGCCACCACCTCAAGGAACTCGAGGCCGAAGGCCTGGTCGAATACGAGCGGGAGCACCGTGGTGTCGGGGCACCGGCGTTCGCCTACCGGCTGAGCGCCTCGGGTGAAGCACTCTTCCCCAGACGCTACGAGGCGACCCTCGCTGCCGTGCTCGACCACATCGTCGAGCGGGACGGCCGGGGGGCGGCGGTCGCGGTGCTGGAGTCACACTTCGGAGGGCTCGCCCGGCGGCTCGAGGGGGAGCTGGCCGGATGCACGCCTGCCGAGCGGTTGAAGGCCGTGGGTCGCGTGCTCTCGGAAGAGGGCTACATGGCCGAAGTAACGGCCACCGGGGGCGCGGGTACGCTTACGGAGCACAACTGTGCCATCCCCGCGGTGGCCGAACGCTTTCCAGAGATCTGCGCCGCCGAGGCTCGTTTCCTGGCTCGGGTGCTGGGAGCCGAAGTCGACCGGCGGGAGCACCTGTTGAGCGGGTGCAGCACCTGCGAATACCACGTGCGGTTCACCACCGTGCAGGAGAACTCATGAGCTCCACCGTCGAAAGCCTGGTCAACAAGGAATACAAGTACGGCTTCGTCACCGACATTGAGTCCGATGTCGCGCCGAAGGGGCTGAACGAAGACATCGTCCGGCTCATTTCCGCCAAGAAACAGGAGCCGGCGTGGCTCCTGGAGTGGCGGCTCAAGGCGTTGCGGGGCTGGCAAAAGATGAGCGAGCCTCATCATTGGCCCAACATCACGTACACGCCGGTGGACTATCAGTCCATCAGCTATTACTCCGCGCCCCGTACGAAGACCCCGCTCGGCAGCATCGACGACGTGGATCCCAAGCTGCTCGACGCCTACACCAAGCTTGGCATCCCGCTGCGGGAGCAGAAGCTCCTGGCCGGTGTCGCGGTGGACGCCATCTTCGATAGTGTCTCGGTAGGAACCACGTACAAGGCCAAACTCGCCGAGCAGGGCATCATCTTCTGCTCGTTCGGCGAGGCCGTGCGCGAGCACCCCGAGCTGGTCCAGAAGTACCTGGGCTCGGTGGTGCCGCTGAGCGACAATTTCTTCGCCGCGCTCAACGCCGCCGTGTTCAGCGATGGGTCGTTCGTCTACGTGCCCAAGGGCGTCAAGTGCCCCATGGACCTCTCCACCTACTTCCGCATCAACACGGCGGAGACCGGGCAGTTCGAGCGCACCCTCATCATCGCCGACGAAGGCGCCTCGGTGAGCTATCTGGAGGGCTGCACGGCGCCCAAGCGGGATGAGAACCAGTTGCACGCGGCGGTCGTCGAGCTGGTGGCGCTCGAGGGTGCCAGCATCAAGTACTCGACGGTTCAAAACTGGTATGCCGGGGACGAGGAAGGGCGGGGCGGGATCTTCAATTTCGTCACCAAGCGCGGCAAGGCAGCGGCGAACGCCAAGATCTCCTGGACCCAGGTCGAAACCGGCTCGGCCATCACCTGGAAGTACCCGAGTGTCCTGCTTCAGGGCGACAACTCGGTCGGCGAGTTTTACTCGGTCGCGGTGGTGAACGGCCGCCAGCAGGCCGACACCGGCACCAAGATGATCCACATGGGGAAGAACACCCGCAGCACGATCGTCTCCAAGGGTATCTCCGCTGGCCGGGGCCAGAACAGCTACCGCGGGCAGGTCAAGGTGCTTCCCAAGGCGGAGGGGGCGCGCAACTACACCCAGTGCGACTCGATGCTGATCGGAAACCGCTGCGGCGCGCACACCTTTCCCTACATCGAGGTGCAGAACTCTTCCTCCTCCACCGAGCACGAGGCCTCGACCTCGAAGATCGGCGAGGACCAGATCTTCTATCTCAAGCAGCGCGGCCTCAACACCGAGAACGCCATCTCCATCATCGTGAACGGCTTCTGCAAGGAAGTGTTCAAGGAGCTCCCGATGGAATTCGCGGTGGAAGCGCAGAAGCTGCTGGGGGTAAGCCTGGAAGGCAGTGTGGGATAATCTCACTATCGAACGGAGTCACGGACGTGCTGGAAATCCAAGGCCTTCGCGCCACCGCCGGCGACACGGAAATCCTCAAGGGCATCGACCTTACCGTCAGGGCGGGAGAGGTTCACGCCGTCATGGGGCCCAACGGGTCCGGTAAGAGTACGCTGGCGCAGGTGCTCGCCGGCCATCCGGCGTACCAGGTCACCGGGGGGTCGGTGCTCTATCAGGGCCAGGACCTGCTGGAGCTCGAGCCCGAGGAGCGCGCCCAGGCGGGGATCTTCCTCGCCTTCCAGTATCCGGTCGAGATCCCCGGTGTCACCAACGCCTACTTCCTTCGCGCCGCGTACAACGAGATCAGGAAGTCGCACGGGCTCGAGGAGGTGGACTCGATGGATTTCCTCGATATCCTCGAAGACAAGCTCAAGCTCGTGGAGTGGGAGCCGGAGATCATGAGCCGGGCGGTCAACGCCGGCTTTTCGGGCGGCGAAAAGAAGCGCAATGAGATTCTGCAAATGGCCGTGCTCGAGCCGAAGCTCGCCATCCTGGACGAGACCGACTCCGGCCTCGACATCGATGCGCTCCGGATCGTCGCCTCGGGGGTCAACAAACTTCGGCGCCCCGACAGCGCCACCATCGTGGTGACGCACTATCAGCGGCTGCTCAATTACATCGTTCCCGATTATGTGCACGTGCTGTCGAACGGGCGGATCGTGAAGTCCGGCGGCAAGGAGCTGGCGCTGGAGCTCGAGGCTCGAGGCTACGAGTGGCTCGAGGAGGCGGTGGGAGTGCCGTCATGACCGAGCCGTTCGTGCAGGAGTTCGAGGCAAGGGCCGGCACGGCCACCGCGGAGGGCCCCGAGTGGCTCGAGCCGATCCGGCAGGCAGCGATGGAGCGGTTCGCGCGCAGCGGGTTCCCGACCGCCCGGGATGAGGAGTGGCGCTTCACCCCGATCGGCCCGATCGTCCAGGGGAGCTGGCGCGCGGCCACAGGCGCCACCGGCGAGCTCGGCCGCGAGCAGCTCGACTCGTTCATCTTCGGCCATCCCGATTGGACCACGCTCGTCTTCGTGAACGGCGTGTATCACGATGCCCTGAGCTCGGCGGGCCCGCTGCCCAGGGGGGTCCGGGTGGCCAGTCTCGCCGAAGCCCTTCGGTCAGACGGCGCGAGCATCGAGCGCCACCTGGCCCGGCATGCACCGGTGGACGGAAGCCCGTTCACCGCCCTCAATACCGCCCTCATGCGCGAGGGCGGCGTGGTGCTGGTGGGCGCCGGGGTAGATCTGGACATGCCGGTGCACCTGCTCCAGGTCAGTACGGCGGAGGCCGCGGGAACGGTTGCCCATCCCCGCAACCTGATCGTGGTGGAACGTGGCGCCCGTGCCTCGGTCATCGAGAGCTACGTGACCTTGGCGCCGGGCCGGAGCTACTGGAGCAACTCGGTCACCGAGGTTGCGGTGGCGGCGGGCGCGTGGCTGGAGCACACGCGAATCCAGCGCGAGAGCGAGGCCGCGTTCCACGTGGGGCTTACCCAGGTGGATCAGGCGCGCGACAGCCACTACCGTTCGTTCTCCTTCGCGATGGGCGGAGCGCTCGCGCGGCACAACCTGCACGTCCGGCTGAACGACGAGAACATCGAGTCCCTGATGTATGGGCTGTATCTCACCCGCGGCGAGCAGGTGGTGGACAATCACACGGCCATCTACCACGACCGGCCCAATTGTCGGAGCTGGGAGGTGTACAAGGGCATTCTCGACGGCCGCTCCCGCGCCGTGTTCAACGGCAAGGTGTTCGTTCAGCCCGAGGCCCAGAAGACCGACGCCAAGCAGACGAACCGCAATCTGCTCCTGAGCGACGGTGCCCGGGTCGACACCAAGCCTCAGCTCGAGATCTTCGCGGACGACGTCAAGTGCACCCACGGTGCTACCGTTGGCCGCCTCGACGATCTGGCCCGGTTCTACGCCCGGAGCCGCGGTCTCTCGGCCAGCGCGGCCGAGCGCCTGCTGACCTACGCCTTCGCGGCGGAGGTGGCCGGGGAGGTGGCACTCGTTCCCGTGCGAGAGGAACTCGACCGCCTGGTGTTCGAGCGGCTGGGGAGCCGCTGATCCGCACATGACGGTCACCGTCGGCCCAGAGCTCGATGTCGAGCAACTGCGGAAGGATTTCCCGATCCTCTCGCAGCGAGTACGCGGGAAGCCGCTCGTCTACCTGGACAACGCCGCCACCAGCCAGAAGCCCCGCTCCGTGATCGAGGCGGTTGGCCGCTTCTATGCGACCGAGAACGCCAATATCCATCGCGGCGTCCACTTCCTGAGCGAGCGTGCCACGTTGGCGTACGAGGCGGTGCGCGCGCGCGTGGCCCGATTCCTCAATGCGTCGAGCTCCGACGAGATCGTCTTCACCAGCGGGACGACGGAGGCGGTCAACCTGGTGGCCCAGAGCTGGGGCCGGAGCGCCGTTCGGGCGGGCGACGAGCTTCTCGTTACGGCGATGGAGCACCACTCCAATCTCGTGCCTTGGCAGCTCCTTGCCGCTCAGACGGGAGCGATCGTACGGGCCGTGCCCATCACGGACGCCGGTGAACTCGACCTCGACGCGTTCGACCGCCTGCTCACCGATCGCACCCGGCTCCTCGCGATCGCTCACGTCTCCAACGCGCTCGGCACGGTCAATCCGGTGCGCGCGCTGGTGGCCCATGCGCGCCAGCGCGGCCTGGTGACTCTGGTGGACGGGGCGCAGTCTGTGCCGCACCTGGCGATCGACGTCCAGGCGCTCAACTGCGACTTCTTCGCCTTCTCCGGCCACAAGGTCTATGGCCCAACGGGCGTCGGCGTGTTGTACGGGCGGGCGGCGCTGCTCGAGCGGATGCCGCCCTGGCAGGGAGGCGGCGACATGATCGAGGCCGTCACCCTCGAGGCGAGCACGTTTGCCCCGCCACCGGCGCGATTCGAGGCCGGAACGCCGAAGATCGCCCAGGTGATCGGACTGGGCGCCGCGCTCGACTACGTGGCTGCCGTGGGGCGCGCGGCAATCGGCGCGCGGGAAGACGAGCTGCTGGCGTATGCCACCGATCGCGTGAGCGGTCTCGACGGTATTCGTCTCATCGGCACCGCGCGGCACAAGGCCGCCGTGCTCTCGTTCGTGGTCGAAGGCGTGCATCCGCACGACGTCGCGGCCGTGCTCGACGATGAGGGCGTCGCGATCCGGGCGGGCCACCATTGCGCCCAGCCGGTCATGAGCCGGTTCGGGGTACCGGCCACCGTGCGCGCATCCTTCGCGTTCTACAACACCCGGGAGGAAATCGATGTGCTCATCCGCGGTCTGGGCCGGGTGAGGACGTTGTTCGCCTGATGCCAAGCCTGAGCGAGCTGTACCAGAACGTCATCCTGGAGCACAACCGCTCGCCGCGCAACTTCCGGCCGATGCCCGATGCCGACCGCCACGCCGACGGGCACAATCCGCTCTGTGGCGACCAGTTGACGGTGTGGGTCCGGATGGACGGCGGGGTGATCGAGGACGTGAGCTTTCAGGGCTCGGGCTGCGCCATTTCCCGGGCCTCCGCGTCGCTCATGACGAGCATGGTCAAGGGAAAGACGCGGGAAGAAGCCACCCGCCTGTTCGAGCAATTCCACCGGCTCGTGACGGGAACACTTGCCTCCGACCAAGCGGAAACCCTGGGAAAGCTCGCCGTGTTCTCCGGAGTGTCACAGTTTCCCATTCGTGTGAAGTGCGCCAGCCTCTCGTGGCATACCTTGAAGGCGGCGCTCGACGAAGGCATCAAGACCATCACCTGAAGGAGTACTTGAAAATGCCGTATCCCCCTGCGCTCGTGGCCCCGATGCGCGAAGAAATGACCCGTATGGGAGCCCGTGAGCTCACCAGCGCGGCGGAGGTCGACGCCACCCTCGGCGATCAGAAGGGCACGATGCTGGTGTTCGTCAACTCCGTCTGCGGTTGTGCGGCGGGGAACGCACGCCCGGCGCTGCACTTCGCGCTGCAGCACGGAGTCCGGCCGCAGCAGGTCGTCACCGTGTTCGCCGGCCAGGATGTCGAGGCCACGGCGCGCGCTCGGCAGTACTTCGCGGAATACCAGCCGAGCAGCCCCTCGATCGCCCTGCTGAGGGACGGCGAGGTGGTGCACTTCGTTCATCGGCATCAGATCGAGGGGCGCGCGCCGCAGGACGTCGCGGCCGATCTGAAGGCGGCGTTCGACCGCCATTTCGCGGTCGCGGTTTGAGCGGCGATACCGTGACCGGACACGTGTTTCACCCCGGCCATCAGGAGCTACACGGCGTCACCATCGTACTGGAGACACGCGGCTCGCGGACGTATGTGGGTCGCTTCCACAGCCAGGACGAGCGGGGCGTGGAGTTGCACGACGTGGGTGTCCACGACGCTCTGGCGGGCGGCACGACCAAGGAAGAGTTTCTGCGACGGTGCAACAGGTTCGGCATTCGGCCGGAGCATCGCGACTTGCTCGTTCCGTTGGACGATGTGGCGAGCATCCGTCGTCTGGTGGACGCGATCGGGTAGGCTGAGCTCTTCGACGGGAGGCTCGTCTCCCGCCCAGTTCGCCGTAGATTCCGTGACATGAGTCTTCGCTACGACGTCCTGATCATCGGCGGGGGGCACGCTGGCACGGAGGCGGCCGCCCTGTCCGCGCGCTCGGGTGCGCGCACGCTGCTCCTTACGCAGAACCTCGAAACCATCGGCCAGATGTCGTGCAATCCCGCGATCGGCGGCATTGCCAAGGGTACGATGGTGCGGGAGGTAGACGCACTCGGCGGGATCATGGGGCGCGCCACTGATCTAGCCCGCATTCAGTTCCGCATGCTCAACCGGTCCAAGGGTCCTGCCGTCTGGTCTCCCCGGGCCCAGTGTGATCGCGGACTCTACCGTCGCGCCGTGCGTTCACTTCTGGAACGTAGTTCTCTCCTCTCCTGTGTCCAAGGCACTGCCGCGAGCTTCCTCGTGAACGCGGGGCGCGTCGCTGGTGTCGAGACAGTGGACGGCCGGCGGTACCAGGCTCGAGCTCTCGTCCTCACGGCGGGGACGTTCCTTCGGGGACGAATTCATCTTGGGCTGGACACCCGGATACCTGCGGGGCGAGCGGGTGAGAGTCCGACGGTAGCGATAGCTCAAGCCCTTGAGGATCTGGGACTTAAAACACGGCGCTTCAAGACGGGTACGCCGCCGCGGATCGACGGTCGTTCGGTGGACCTGCGTCGGCTCGACCGGCAGGAGGGGGACACCGCGCCCTTCTGGTTTTCCTTCCACCAGCGCGAGGCACATCCGGAACAGCGGCCGTGCTATCTCACCCGATCAAATTCTCGGCTCCGTGAAATCATCGAGCAACACCTGCACGAGTCAGCGCTCTACGGCGGCGCAATCAGCGGGCGAGGACCGAGATACTGCCCATCTATCGAGGACAAGATCGTCAAGTTCCCGGCAGCGGATGGGCATCAGATCTTTCTGGAGCCGGAGGGACTGGATACGGCCGAGATGTACGTCAATGGGCTCTCCACCTCCCTGCCGCCCGGCGTCCAACTCGAACTGCTGCATTCCGTCCCGGGGCTCGAGCGGGCCGAGATGACCCGCCCGGGCTATGCCATCGAGTACGATTACTTCCCGCCGACGCAGCTGCTGCCGACCCTCGAGGTTCGCGGCGTACCTGGGCTCTTCCTGGCCGGCCAGGTCAACGGCAGCACAGGCTATGAGGAGGCAGCCGGCCAAGGAGTGGTCTCCGGGTTGAACGCGGCTGCGTGTGCACTCGACAGGGAGCGCGTTACTCTGGCGCGCGACTCTGCGATGATCGGCGTGCTGGTGGACGATCTGGTGAGCCGCGGCGTGGACGAGCCCTATCGTCTGTTTACCTCCCGATCCGAGTTCCGCCTACTCCTGCGGCAGGACAACGCCCTGCGACGCCTCCTGCCGTTAGCCGAACGATTGGGGCTGCTGAGCGACGCCGAACTCACAAACGCCCACCAACGGTTGGAGCGGGAGGTAGAAGCTCTCAAGGTCGCGGAATCGACCTGGATTGAGTCCGATCCCGCCAATCAGGTGCTGCGGGCAGTCGGCTCCGCGCCCGTGGTGGATCGCCGGAGTGTCGGCGAATTGGCCCGTCGCCCCGGGGTTCCTCTGCTGGACCTGCTTGCAGCGGCGGGCGGGACCGTGGACCAGGAGGCAGCGGAGTGGGCGGAGATCGAGCTCAAATACTCTGGATACCTTGCGCGAGAGCGCAGGGCCGCATCACGCATCGCGCAAATGGACGCGTTCATACTCCCCACCGGTCTTGACTACGGGCGACTTCAGAGTCTCTCGTTCGAGGCTCGCGAGAAGCTCGACTGTGTCCGCCCAACGTCCCTCGGACAAGCGAGCCGAGTTCCCGGGGTGTCCCCCAGCGATCTGCAGAACCTGGTCATGGAAGTAGTGAAGCTGCGGCGCGCCTGATAAGCACGTTCTCGGCGGCCAAAGTGTTTCACGTGAAACATGATGCTGAACCTTCGACGAGTTTCACGTGAAACGTCAAGAGAGTTGGCGTCGCGTGTCCTAGCGCCTATATTGCCCCACATACCGCGATGCGGCCCCCTGCATATCCGGCATTTGCCACGCAAGTAATTGTAACACAACAACTTACAACGACGGTGGGTTCATGGCCCATATCGTAGCCATCGCCAACCAGAAGGGCGGCGTCGGGAAGACTACGACCGCCGTCAACCTTGCCGCGTCCCTGGCCATCGCCGAGCGACGCACGCTCCTCGTCGATGCTGACCCGCAAGGGAACGCTACAAGTGGGGTTGGCATCGTCAAGCATGAGCTCGAGCTCTCGCTGTACGACTCCGTGGTCGAAGGCCGAGCGCCGCGCGAGATCATCTTGCCGGTGCCGGGGCTGCCCCACCTCTCCGTCCTGCCCGCCACCCAGGATCTCGTCGGCGCCGAGCTGCAACTGGTAGAGCGTGAGAATCGCGAGGCCGCGCTCCGCGGAGTGCTCGACACGCTGCACGAAGACTACGACTACATCGTCGTGGACTGCCCGCCCTCGCTCGGTCTGCTCACGCTCAACGTGCTTGCCGCGGCCAACACCGTGCTGATCCCGATCCAGTGCGAGTACTATGGACTCGAGGGCATCTCCCAGCTGCTCAATACCGTCCGTCTGGTTCAGCAGAACTTCAACCCCGGCCTCGCCATCAGCGGGGTATTGCTGACGATGTACGACTCCCGCCTCAACCTCTGCCGGCAGGTGGCGGAGGATGCCAAGGAGTACTTCGGCGCCAAGATGTTCGTCACGCCGATCCCGCGAAACGTGCGGCTCGCCGAGGCACCGAGCTTCGGCAAGCCGATCCTTCTGTATGATGTACAATCGGTTGGCGCGAAGAGTTATCTCGCGGTGGCACAGGAGCTGTTGCGCCGCGTGGAGAATGCCGCCATGCCCGAGCCCTCCGAACCGTTACCGGAGGTGGCCACATGAGCGAGACCAAGCGGCTGGGTCGGGGCCTCGAGGCGTTGCTCGGTCCCGTGTCCCGGGAGCAGGCGGAAGCATCGGGCGCCCTGCGTGAGCTCGCGATTTCGAGCATCAGGCCCAATCCCTATCAGCCCCGTACGCAGGTCGACGAGGGTCCCCTCGAGGAGCTGGTGGCCTCCATCCAGGCTTCCGGCCTCCTGCAGCCTGTCGTCGTCCGTCCACGAAGCGGCGGCTATGAGCTCATCGCGGGGGAGCGCCGCTGGCGTGCCGCGACCCAGCTTGGCTGGGCCAAGATCCCCGCCGTAGTGAAAGACGTCGATGACCGAACCCTGCTGACGCTCGCCCTCATCGAGAATCTCCAGCGCGACAACCTCTCGTCGATCGACGAGGCAGCCGGCTACCGGCGGCTGGGCGCGGAGTTTCAAGTGCCTCAGGCGGAGATCGCGCGGCTCGTCGGACGCAACCGAGCGACGGTGGCCAATCTGCTACGCCTGCTGCAGCTCCCCTCGGAGGTACAGGCGCTGGTGCACGAGCGCAAGCTCTCGGAGGGGCACGCTCGTGCCCTGCTTGCGCTCGCCGAGCCCGCGGAGATGATTGTGCTCGCACGCCAGGCGGCCGAGGAAGGCTGGTCGGTGCGCGAGGTGGAAGCGCGGGTCCGAGGCGATGGCGCGCGCACGGGCGCGACTGTGGCCGCGCCAGCGCTCAAGCGCCCCCGTCCGGCGCAGCGCGCCGTCACCGCCGACGTGCGCCGCGTCGAAGATGCGCTCCGCAAGCGCCTCGGTACCGACGTGCGGGTCACCGCGCGACGACGCGGTCGAGGATTGCTCACCGTCAGCTACTACTCGAACGAAGATCTTGCTCGCGTGCTGGAACTGATCCTCGGCCGGCCTTTCGAGGGATGAGGCGCGCGGCGCGCGCGGTGACCATCGTCGTCCAGCCGGACGGTACGACCCGGTCGCAGACGTATCGCATGCCGCTGTGGATCATCCGGGCCGGTGTCGCGTTCCTGGGCGCCGCGGTGGTGGGCGTCGTATTCGCGGCAGCACTGTATGGCCCGCTCGCTCGCGCCGCGGCGCGGGTTCCGGGGCTCGAGCACAGGGTCGCCCGACTCGAAGCGGACAACGCCAGGGTGCGGCAACTCAGCGCAGCACTGGACAGCGTCGAATCACGGTACGCACAGGTACGTGAGATGATCGGCGGCGACATCGTCCGCGATCCTCTCACCCTCGGCGCAGCGCTGCCCGTCGCTCCGGCGGTGCTTGCGCGAGTGGCGGACGCACCGCGCGGACCGTCGGTCGGGCTCTCGATCCCGCGCCGGTGGCCGCTGGACGAGGCGGGATACGTTACCCGTGGGCAGGTCGAGACCGGCACCGACGAGGAGGCGCACCCAGGCCTCGACATCGCCGTCGCGATGGGGAGCATCGTGCGGGCGTCGGGCGGAGGGAGCGTGCGCCAACTCGGCGAGGACCCGGAGTACGGCTCCTTCGTACTGCTCGATCACCCCGACGACTACCAAACGATGTACGGTCACCTCTCCCGGATCCTGGTGGCACCCGGCGCCTCAGTTGCCCCCGGTCAGGTGATCGGCCTCAGCGGGAACAGCGGGCGCTCGACCGCACCTCACCTGCACTTCGAAATCCGGCGGAAGGGGGTCTCCGTGGATCCCCGGACCATGATCAAGGAGGGAACCTGATGGGCTTCTTCACCAACCCGGCGCGGGACGAGCAGGGCAACGAGCTTCGCCGCCGGCGCACGGACCAGATCCCCTTCTCCATCATCGCCAGTGATATGACGGTCATCGGCGATCTGGAAACGGAAGGTGTGGTCCGTGTGGAGGGGCGGGTGCGAGGCACGGTGCGAGTCGGGGGCCAGGTCCTGGTGGCGGCTGGCGCCGTCATCGAAGGCGATCTGCATACCCAGGAGGCCGTCGTTGCCGGGCAGGTGAGCGGCACCATCGTCGCGCGCGAGCGTGTGGAGCTGCAGGCAACCGCCGTGGTGGCGGGAGACATCCATACCCCCAGGATTGCAGTGGTCGAGGGTGCCAAGGTGAGCGGCGAGGTCAAGATGGACGCCGGTGGCGCGCCAACCAGCCAGGATTCCCACAAGAGTTGATAAGCAAGGCTAAGTTGTGGAAAATACGAGCTTTGTCAGCTAAGTGGCTTCATGCTGTCAGCATACTGTGGCTGGCGGCGTGCTCCCGAACCGGCTCCGCGCCGGCCATGCGGGTCGGACTCATCACGCCCGGGAGTGTGGCTGACGCCGCCTGGAACTCGGGTGCCTACGCCGGCCTGCAGCGAATCCACGATTCTCTCGGTCTCGCGATAAGCCACGTGGAGGCACGCACGCCGGCCGAACAGGACGAGGCCCTCCGGACCTACGCGGAGCAAGGCTACGATCTGGTCTTCGCCCACGGGTTCGAGTTTCAGGGCCCGGCCGAGCGGGTGTCGGCGGAGTACAACAGAACGGTTTTCATCGTGACGTCCGGGTCGCGCGCTCACGGGAACGTGGCGCCGCTGATCTTCCGGCTGGAGGAGGCCAGCTATCTGGCGGGGATGATGGCCGGTGGGCTCACGCGGACGAACGTGCTCGGGTTCATCGGCGGAATCGAGCTGCCGCCGATCGAGGCCGCGTACCAGGGATGGGTGAACGGCGCGACGGCGGTGAACCCCCGGGTCAAGAGCCGGAAGATCTACCTCAACAGCTTCGACGACGCCGCGGCGGGACGCGAGGCGGCATTGGCATTAATCCGCGTCGGCGCCGACATGCTCCATCACAATGCCGATGCGGCCGCGCTCGGGGTATTCCAGGCAGCCAAGGAGTCGCCGGGGGTGTACGTGTTCGGCGCCAACGCGGACCAGGCGGCGCTGGCCCCCGAGCACGTCCTGGGGAGTGCGGTCATCGATCTGCCGCGCGCCTTTCTGCTCGTGGCGAAGGAGGTGAAGAACGGTTCGTTCACCCCCAAGGTGGAAGCGTTCGGGCTCGCGAGCGGGGTCGTGCGCTATGTGGCAAACCCCGCGCTCCGTCGCATGGTGCCGGCTCGGCTCGCGGCGCGAATGAAAGCAGCGTCGGACTCGCTCGCGGCAGGGACGCTGGTCGCGGCGCCGCGGCCGGCGTCAATGCAGGCGATGGAGACGCAAGGAGAGCCGAGCACATCCGCAGCCGTCTCCATGTCCGCTGTGCTTCCGTGGTAAACCGGGAGGGGCGGGAGAGCGCGAGCGCCGTACCGTTGGGCGAGCTGGTTGAGTATCTGGACGGTTACCTCCGCGTGCGCTCGATTCCGGACGAGCGGAACGCCGTCAACGGGCTCCAGGTGGAGAACCGCGGCCTGATCGGCGGAATCGTCGCGGCGGTCGACGCATCGCAGGCCACGATCGACGGTGTGATCGCGAACCGCGCGGGTGAGGATGATGCGCCGCCGCTCGTGCTGGTGCACCACGGGCTCCTCTGGGACGGGAACATCCCTGTCGCGGGCCGGCGCTATCGCCGGCTGGCGGCGCTG
>DATAHW010000007.1:0-9335 GCA_036262935.1 Gemmatimonadales bacterium
TATTTCTTGTCCGAGACGTTCCGGTTCCGGCCGGACTCGGTGGTATCTGCCTTGACCTGCGCGCCGGTCCGCTTGGCCAGCGCGAGCGACTGGCGCAGCGACGGAAGCTCGGACCCGACCAGGCGCCGCACCTGCGGCGAGCTGGCGGACCTGCCCTCGTTCTGGAAGTACGGCACGATGGATTGGAGGTGCTGGATCACGGTCTGCATGTAGACCCGGTCGAAATTCGCGCCGGACGCCCGCTGCACTCGATCAACCTTCTGCTGGTGCAGCCGACCCATGCTCGGCTTGATCGTCAGGCCGTTTCTCGCGCTCATGCCCGTCCACCGATTCTGCGCCTGCGTGAACGCCCCCTGCATCTGCTGGGCAAACTGCTTGACCGACGGGTCCCTGGCCTTGCGCTGGGCCAGATCGGCCAAGCGGACTTCCAGCAGGTTGTCGGCTGCCACTTCCTGGAGGAAATCCCGATCGGCCTTGAGATCGGCGCTGGCGCGGTTGGCTCGCTGCGGAGCTGCCTGACCGGGCTGCGTCGCGACCTGCCCGGGTTGGGTCGTGGTCTGAGTGGTGCCGGGCGTCGCCGGCGGCGGCGTCGGGACAACCGCCACGTTAGTGCTGGCGCCGACCTGGCTCCCCACCTGGGTGGCCAGGGTCAGGTGCTGCTGGACGATCGGCAACTCGCTCGACGAGAGCTGCCGCACCTCGGCTGACTTGGCGGAGGATGCCTGGCTCTGCAGATCGCTCACCATCCGCTGATGCCCCTGGATCATGGCGGTCATGTAGAGCTGATCGAATGCCGTGCCGGAGAGCGACTGGAGATGGCTGGTCTGCTCGGTCTGTGTCGGATCGGGGTCCGGCTTGATGGGCAGCCCGTTCTGCGCGGCGAGCGCGCTCCACTGCTTGCCCATCGTGGTGTGGTCGGTCACCATCCGCTGCCCGAACTGCTTGACGGCGGCGCTCGCGGCCTTCTGCTGCGCGAGCGTCCCGAGGCGCATCTCCTGCTGGTTGGCCAGTATGGCTTGAAAGATAAGGAGACTGTCCGCCGCGACGTCGGCGCGGGCCGTCGGTTTGCTGATGATCGGCCCTGTATGGGTGCCCCAGGTGCGGTTGGCCGCGGAGTCCTGGGCCGGCGTCTGGGCATGCAGCGCGCTCAGCGGCGCGGCCGCGAAAGCCGCCGCCAGTCCACCGGCGGCAAGGAGTGTTCGTGTGAGCATGGCAGCTTCCCTTCCTGTGGCTCGGGCTCGAAGGCTGGTCGGATACCCCCAGACACTACGCCCCGAGCGCTGCGCGGGATGTGAGCCCAGGCACCAGCTACGCGGGAGCCCCGGCACGAGTACTTGGCGCCCCGTCGAGGCCCTTCCGGCCGGTGGGAGCCGGGAGCGACACTGCTCGGGGGTGATCGCGAAGGGGGTCGGCTAAGAAACGAGTGACGACTCACCGCACTGCCTTGCATCCTTGCCCCTGGCGTCCCGAGGCAGCTCGGCCCACGCCGTGTCCCGGACGGGGCAAGGGCGTCTACGTCGGGATCCTGGATGCGGGCCTCCTCTATACCTGGCCGCAGTTTTTCCCGGCGGTGCGCATCGCGACCCAGTACGCCACGTCGTTCGTCGGCGGCGGCGCGCGGGGCAGCGAGAATTCCCGTCACGGCTGCAGCTTCGATGACTCGATCACTGCGGCCGGCCTGCTCTACTTCGCGCAGCTCGAGGATGGCCCGCTCGCGAACGCGCCGCCGGTGGTGAATAACAGTTGGGGGCGGCGGCGCACGTGACCGGCACTGTCGGGTTGATGCTGGAGATGGAATCCGGCGCTCACCGAGAGCCAGGCGGAGGCCGCGCTCGAGAGCTCGGCCATACCGCTGGGTGCGGGGTGCCGCTCGGTCATCCTCGTCCCGGGAAGCACGACGACGCAGCAGATCTGCTGGGGCGCCAACGCGACCGGCGCGGGAATGCTCGACGCCCCCGCGGCGGTGGCAGCGACGCCGTAGGGCGCAGGAGATGAAATAAATGCAGGAGATGAACTGAACAGGAAAAGCGCCGCGCCGGATTACTCCGATGCGGCGCTTTCAGTTGGGCGACCGGCCCCAAATCGAGGATCAGCGCAACGCCGTCGCGGCTCCGCCGGAGGAGTCCTGTGGCTGCCCGCTGGCCAGAGAGTCATCGGGCGGCTCTCCCGGCCCATGGACGTGTCCCCGCCGGTGGGAAATAGTGCTCGTCAGTATGCCGGCAGGCAGCGCCGAGTATCCCGAATTGCCCGGAAGCGAAACGGCGGCGGCGGTACGATCGTAGGCACGGCCGGTCGCCCTACCTATCAGGCCAAGAATCGCCACCAGGCACACGCCTATGACCGCGACGATCGTCGCATACTCTACGAGAGCCTGCCCCCGCTGACTGCGGAGGGATGACGGGCGCGCCTCGACCACGGGTCACTCCGGCGGCGTTCGCAAAGCTCGACATGGCTCAAAGGGGGACCTGCAGGACCCACCGGCAAGTTGCAGCTATCGTGCCTTGTGAGTGCAGTGGGTTTGCTTCTGCAGAAGTCGGGGCCCATCCTGGGCTTAGCTGACGCACATCCGGATTCCGTGACCGGTCTCCAGCCTCAGGAGGGGCGCGGATTGCAACTCGACGGTCGTTTCGCCGGCGCACTCATACGCTGGCCGCACACGATCGCTGGACTAGCCGGCCGCTGTCCTACACCCCATCTTGTGAGCACCGCCAGCCGATCTGCCAGCCCCGGCGGACGATTCACGCCATCCCATCGCCCGTGTCCTCGGGCCCCGTCACGCCAGGAGTGCCGCCATGACGAAGTGGCTCGCCTATGCCGCGCTGGTCACTCTTGGCTTCGTCACGGCCGCGTCGTCGCGGCCCCCGGCCGCAGCTCGTATCGCTCCCAACGACAACCGACGATCCGGCGGTACCCTCGAGCACGGTATCCTGACGATCGCGCTCGAGGCGCGATCCGGTTCCTGGCGGCCGGAGGGTGATAGCGGGCGCGCGCTCGACGTCGCGGCCTTCGGCGAAGCGGGAAAGCCACTGTCCACCCCGGGCCCCGTCATCCGCGTCCGCACGGGCACGGAGATCCACGCCACCGTCCGGAACCGGCTCGATCGGCCGCTGACCCTCTATGGTTTCGGCAGGGTTCACGGGCAGGCGGACTCGGTGACCATCCCCGTGGGGGGCACCGCGCGGCTGCGGTTCAAGGCAGCCGCCCCGGGCACCTACTACTACTACGCAAAGCGCGGCGTGGATCCGGCCGGCCTCCGGCTGGTTGGGGACATGCAGCTCCACGGGGTCATTGTCGTCGATCCGCCGAACGCGCCGCGCACCCCGGACGACCGCATTTTCGCGATCTCGTGGTGGTGCGCGGTGGCCCCGGCGAGCCCGTCCGGGTTGAGCCGGTGCACCATGGCCATCAACGGGCTGTCCTGGCCGCACACCGAGCGGCTGGACTACACTCAGGGCGACTCGGTGCACTGGCGGGTGGTCAACTTCACCGAGATCGACCACCCCATGCACCTCCACGGCTTCTACTTCCGGATCGAGTCGAAAGGCAACGGGCTGACGGATTCGCTCTACACCCCCGAACAGCGGCGAATGGGAGTGACCGAGGTCCTGCAGCCATTCGGCACGATGTCGCTATCCTGGGCAGCGGATCGGCCGGGAAACTGGATCTATCATTGCCACTACGCCACGCACCTCTCGAAGCTCGTCGAGCTGGACACCGAAAACGGTGTCCTGGACGCGGACATGCTGAACCATCACATGTCCGACCGTCCGCATCAGATGTTCGGCCTCGTGATGGGGATCAGCATCGCGCCGAAGGGGGCGAGCGTGGTATCGACGGAGACCCCGCGGGCACTGCGTCTCGTCCAGCGCGAGCGGGCGAACGTCTACGGCTCGCAGGCCGGGATGTCGTACGTCCTGGACGGCACACCAGACGGGGCGGATAGCACGGCACTTCCGGTACCGGGGCCGATGCTCCTGCTCGAGCGGGGGAAGCGCGTGGCGGTCACGATCGTCAACCAGTCCATGGAGCCGGCCGCCGTCCACTGGCACGGCATCGAGCTGGAGAGCTATCCCGACGGCGTCCCGGGATGGAGCGGATCCGGGAGGTCGATCCTGCCGGCCATCGCCCCGGGCGACTCGCTTACGGTCCGCTGGACGCCGCCGCGCGCCGGCTCGTTCATGTACCACACGCACTTCAACGAATCGATGCAGATGGGTAGCGGCCTGTACGGTCCGATCATCGTGGTAGATCCCGGAGAGCGGTTCGACCCGGAGACGGACAAGGTCCTGTTCTTCGGCACCGCCGGGTCGGGCACGAATCCGGTCTTCGGCCCCTTCCCGAGGTTCGTAATGAACGGGAAGACGCAGCCCGAAGCCATGAACCTCCAGGCGGGCACCCGATACCGCTTGCGGCTGTTCAATCTCGCGGGCGATTCGCCGCTTCAGGTCTCCCTCCAGTCCGGTGATTCCCCCATCAGTTGGCGCCCGGTGGCAAAGGACGGATATCCGCTGCCTCCCTCGCAGACGGCTCCGCGTGCCGCGGTTCTCGTGTTCGACCCGGGCGAGATTTACGACTTCGAGTACACGCCGGCCACCGCGGAGGAGCTGACGCTCAGGTTCGGACCGGTGCCGCCGTCGCCGGCTGCGGCTCCGCAGGCCGCTGGCGCTCCCTCGCCGGCGGATACGCTACCAGCGCCGGGCGCGCCACCCGGACCGCCGCCGACGGTGCGCGTGGCGATTCACGTGCGGTAAGTGCGCCGGACGGTCCGAGGCCGGAGGTCCGGCACTACGACGCTCGTCAGACCCGCGCGATCATCGCTACGCCGACGACCACGATCGCGACGCCCGTCACCCGCGCCACTCGGAACGGGGCTGGCGCCAGCCGCTCGGCGGTAATCGCGAGCGTCACTGCGGTCATGGTGACCGGCTCCATCATCCCCATCGCGAGCAACGCCAGCATCAGGCTGCCGCAGCAGAGGCTGCACCGCACGCCCAGCCTGAGACCATGCCGCCACGCGTCCAGTGCGCCGGGACCGGGTGGAGAGCCGCACCCTGACCTTTGACGGCAGAGCGCCAACTGCCGCGCCTTCCACGAGGTGAGCTGGACGCCGCCCGCCACGAGCAGTGCCACGCCCGCCGCGACCGGCAGCCACTGCGCCACCATCGCCCAGCGCGTCTCGAACGCGCTGACAGCGGCCTGGGCGGCGCAGGCGATGGCACCGCATACGGTCCAGATGATGAAGTAGCCCACACTGACCAGCGCCGTCAGCCCGTGCAGATGGAGCCCTCCCGCGCCGCGCACGGACCGGCGATACCGCGACAACATCGGGATCAGGGATGGCAGCATCATCGGCACCATCATCGCCGTCCACATGCCCAGGAACCAGGCCCAGGCTGCGGACCAGGTCTGCTGCGGCGTGGTCATCCCCGGCATCGGTCAGTCCTCGTACCGATCGTGGCGTCGCACCCAGGACGGACCGCGATCGCCCTCGTCTCGTCCCTTCGGCGTCAGGTCGATGTAGTTGTAGGCACCGTTCAGCAGATCGAGTCCGCGAGAGTAGGTCGAGTAGGTGTGATAGATGTCGCCGTTCTGATCCCTGCAGAACACGCTGATGCCGGGCATGTCCTCGCCCACTCTGGGGCCCGTGCCGTAGTTGTAGTACGCCCTGCCGCTCTTGGCCGCGTCCGGGTCGAACGACGCCTGGAACTCGTAGTTGAAGTCGCCCGCGCCGGCGGAGACCCACTTGAAGCTCCAGCCCATCCGCTTCCTGTACGCCTCGAGCTTCGCGAACGGCGCCCGCGAGATTGCGAGGAAGGTGATATCGCGGTGCGCCAGATGGATGTCGATTCCCTCGAAGTTGTCGGCCCAGAACGAGCAGCCGGGGCACCCTTCGTCCCACGCCGGATTGAACATGAAGTGGTACACGATCAGTTGGCTCCGACCTTCGAACAGCTCGGCCAGCGTCTGCTCGCCGCGCGGGCCACTGAAAATGTACGTCTTGGTGACCTTCTCCCACGGCAGCTCGCGGCGTTCCCGGCTGAGCTCGTCCCGGAGCCGGGTGAATTCCTTCTCCCTGGCCATGAAAGCCACGCGCTCGGTGAGCCACTGCTCGTGCGAGACCACGCGGGGGCTCTGGATAGGGGTGACCTGGGTTGCCATACCGTTCCTCCTTGGGGTTGCGGGACTGGCGCCAGCTCGGCCAGGTCCCTAATGTTCTACCGCCCGGTTGATTATATTATTCAACCGGTCGGTTGAGCACAAGCCCCCCGAACTTCGGCCTGGCCTATGTTGGACTTAGTCTATGACGCTATTGCAGATCCGACCCGTCGCGCGATCCTGGAGATCCTGGCGGAGGGAGATGCCAACGTCGGGAGCCTGGCCGAGCGGTTCCCCATTTCCCTCAATGGAGTCTCCAAGCACGTGAAGGTCCTGGAGCGGGCCGGCCTGGTCCAGCGCACCATCCAGGGCCGAGAGCACCGGCTTCGGCTCAATGCGGAGCCACTCCGCGATGCGTCGCTCTGGCTGGAGCACTACCGCACCTTCTGGGAGAGCCGGCTGGCCGCGTTGGAGGCCTTCCTCGTGAAGCAGGAACGCGGCGCCGGGCCCGACAAGGCAGAACAACCTCCGGAGAACGGTCGATGAGCGTGACGGACGACGCGGAAGCGGTGCTGGTGGTCCGGCGGGAGATGGCGGTCCCGCGGGAGCGTGTATTCGAGGCGTGGCTCGATTCGGAAAGCCTGGCGCACTGGATGGCACCGAAGTCGTTCGGCTTCACCCACGCTACGGTCACCGTCGATCCTCGGGTGGGCGGCGGATTCCGGATCGTGATGGAGGGGCGGACGGACGGCGGCGACTACGAGCACCGCGGCGAGTACCTCGCAATCGATCCGCCGTCGTTGCTGTCGTTTACCTGGATTTCCAGGGGGACAGAGTACACGCCGACGGTCGTCACCATCGAGTTTCACGAGCGGGGGACTGGGACCGAGCTGGTTCTCACTCACCGGCGCCTGGCGGCGAAGGCGGTCGAGGGACACCGCGAGGGGTGGACCGGCATTCTGCGCGCGCTCGAGGAGGAGTTGACTCGGGAGTAGCCGCTCCCTCAACCGAACCCGAACACCGGCGGAAAGCCCACGACCACGATCGCGGCCCAGACGGAGTAGGTCGGCAGGTAGGCCGTCTGCCACCGCTCGAGGCTGGCAAACGGTCCGTGGCCCCGCAGAAAGCGGACGTAGAGCACGGTGGACCAGCCCAGATTCCCGAGGAGGACCAGGTTCTCGCCGAGTGCCGCCACTCGATTGGGCGTGAACCCGAGCTCCGAAATGCGCGCCCCGATCGCCGCCAGGGCAAAGGCATCGGCGACGAGTGCGCTCACGAGGAGCAGCACCAGCAGCAGGTCGAAGCCGGCAGGCGGCGCCTCGGGGTCGCGCGCGGAGATGGAATAGAGCAGCAGGCCCAGCACCAGCACGAGCAGCAGGTCGAAGGCGATCAGCGCGTTGCGCTCGATGTCGATCCCGCGGCCGGTCCACACCATCGTGCCAAGAAAGACGAGCAGCGTAAGCGCGAACAGGGGCGTGAAGAGCCGCGTCAATACCGGGGCCATGTTCTCGACCACGCTCTGCTTCGCCTCGACCAGCCAAGAGGCGACGATCACGGCCCCGAGCATCCCGCATGGCACGAGCCAGTCCCGGACCACCGGCTCGGCATTGATCCCGATTGCCTGGAACATCCCCATCGTGAACCCGACGAGAACCCCGCCGCCCAGCGCGATCAGCGCGTAGTAGATGAACAGCTCGCCGGAGAAACGGACGAAGTCCATGCGCCCGGTGCTCTCGCTCCAGCGCCCGCCCGCGTAGGCGATCCCTACGGGCAGCCAGAGCGCGATCGGCAGGTGCAACGCGGTCAACATCTCCGTGTCGCTCCCTGGCTCGAACGGATAGACGTTGGCGAAAACGACCGCGGCCGCGAATGCCAGAGCCAGCCACGCCCATGTGCGCCCGCTCAGCCGCCGCTTCCAGACGAAGTAGCCGGTCAGGAGGGGAAAGACGAACAGACTGAAGTTCCGCAGGTAGAACGGCATGTCCGCCGTGCCCCACTTCAGCCCGAACAGCTCAGGGACCTTGACCGCCAGCGCTGCCACCGTTGCGAGCGCGAAGACGACGATCGTCTCGGTCCGCGCCGAGTCCACCGGCTGATCGCTACCGGTGGACCCGATGACCAGTTGCTTCCACAGCCGCTCCGAGTGCTCGCGCGCGAATTCGTTGGAGATCGCGTCCAGCGCACCCATCCGCTTCACCGCCACCAGGAGAGCCTCGTTCTCCGACAGGCCGGCGGTGCGGAGCGCGGTCACCTCGCCGCGCAGGTGATCTTCCAGCTCCTCCACGTCCACTGCCCGGATCGCCCGGCGTCGGCGAAGATAGCTCCGCCACTGCTCGATCTGCCCCTCGAGCGAGTCGCTGGATCCGAGGTCCGTTGCGTAGTCAGCCATGGGATGCCACCGGCGAGAGCAATGTCCCCATCGAAAGCGACACCGCGGGCCAGACGGTACGCAGTGCTGCGTCCACCGTCTGCCACTGCTGACGCTGCTCCGTGAGCTGCGCTCGGCCTCGGGCCGTGAGGTGATAGTACTTGCGCTTTCGGCCTGTCTCGGAGGCGCCCCACTTGCCCTTGATGTGCCCCTGCCGCTCGAGGCGGTGGAGCACCGGGTAGAGCATGCCGTCGGTCCATTGGAGCTTGCCGCCGGACAGCTCACTCACACGCTTGAGGATGGCGTACCCGTAGGAGTCACCCTCGGCCAGGATGGCGAGGACCAGCGGAGAGGCGGTGGCGGCGACGAGATCCTTATTGATGTCCATGGTCTCTTCCGTACGCAGCGGAGCCGAGTACCTTGATCTACAATACATCGTGCCTCTATGTATGGCAAGAGTCCGTGGGCTTCCCCGGTTGCCCGGACAGTGCCTGACGGCAATATGCGCCTCCCCGAATGCGCAATCAAAGCGGCCGCTCAGCCGCGGCTCACTTGCCCCCCTTTGTAGTCTTCTTGCGCAACGCGTCCACCTGCTCCGCGATCGCCGGTCCGAAATCCTCGGCCTCCCAGAAGGGACGGATCTCCAGGTCGCTCGGCCCCGGCATCGGGTTCGGGCACCGCTTCGCCCACTCGACCGCCTCGTCCATCGAGCGCACCTGCCAGACCCAGTAGCCGGCCACCAGCTCCTTGGTCTCCGCGAACGGGCCGTCGGTCACCGACCGCTCTGTGCCGCTGAAGTGGATCCGTTTCCCGAACTTGCTGGGCCTGAGCCCGTCGCCGGATAGCATGATCCCCGCCTTCACTAATTCCT
>DATAHW010000008.1:0-2865 GCA_036262935.1 Gemmatimonadales bacterium
GGAGCCCGCGGCGCAGCCCGCCGGCGGCTGAGCGGGCACGAGTCTCACCGGATGACCAGCGGTGCCGTGAGAACCACCTGAACCGGCGTCCGAGCCGCGACCACCACGTCCTTCGTCGACGTCTGCGATGCCACCGCGGCGCCGGCAGCGGCTCCGACGACTCCGCCGATCACCGCACCCTTGGTCTTCCCCGTGACGACCCCGCCGACCACGGCGCCGCCCGCCGCGCCGACCCCGACCTTGGCTGCATCCTCCCCGGTCACGCCGCGGCCCCTGAGCTCGTAGGGCACCGACTCGATCCTGGCTTCGAGCTTCCGGGCACGCCCGTCGACGGTGATCGAGTCGGCGAGGATCTCGATCGCGCCTTTCCCATGCCCGCGGGCCGCCATGATGCGGGTGACGGTGAGACGGAGCGGTGATCCCGCCCCCACCAGCACCTCTCCGTTAGGCCCCGTGATGTTCTGCATGACTTTCCCCGTGATCTGCTTCCCCCACGTGTCAACCCGCGAGTTGACGGAATCCTCCAGGCTGACGGGGATCACCGTGCCGGCGGCGACCATGTTCGCCGCGGAAGCCGGAGGCGTGCTCGTGGTGCCGGGATACGACTTGTAGCCCAGCGTATCGCCGCTCACGCTGGTGTCTCTGCTGCTGCTGGAATCACGAGCCGTGCTGGAATTACGAGCCGTGCTGGAAGCGCGAGTCGTGCTGGAATCGCGAGTCGTGGAATCCGTGCCCGTGGTGGAGTCGCTGCTCGCGATGGAAAGGGTACTTGAGCCGGTATCTGTGGGCGGGAGGGAATCCCTGCTCACGCTGGAATCCCTGCTCACGCCGGAATCCCTGTTCACGCTCACATCCCTGTTCACGCTGGAATCTCCCCTCTGGCCCGCCTGAGCACTCACCTCGCTCGATGCGGAGGCGCTGTCCGGCCGCTCTGAGGTCTGGGCCCGGGGCGTGACGGTCCTCCGTTTATGCACTCGGGCCGCCGAATGTCTCTCGGCCAGCGTGCCTGACGCACGCGGGGGCGACACACGCGAGGGTCTGGACACGGCCGAGTCGGCAGTAAGCGGTTGCGAGGCGCCGGCTATGTCCTGCTGCTCGCGAGGCGGCTGGCCCGCGGCAATCTCGCGGTCCGGGGCGGAGCGGTTGCAGGCGGTGAGTACGGTGAGAGCCGCCAGAGCCAGCCTCAGCTTCAACATTGATCCTCCTCAGGAGGTGCTCAACCTACGTTCTCCCGGTACAAAGGTTATTTCGGTGGGATGTGTCACCTCGATTGCGTGGTGCCGGCCGACAACCCTCCTTCGCCCTCCCCCGTCTAAGCCCCGGCCCGTCGGAGGAACCAGCCCCTCGGAATCGGAGACCCCCATGCAGATGAATCACCGGCCGCTCACTTGGTCGCTGGCCGTGTCCGCTCTCTTCCTGTACCCCGCTCGGAGCCCGCTGTCCGCGCAGTCAGCCGCGGTGGATTATGACGAGGTCGATCCGTGGGCCGGCGTATCGGTCTCCGCTCCCGGTCCGGATTCCGCTGCGATCGCCGGGTTCATGCGATCCCTGGCCCTGGCCGATCCGCTGGTGTGCCAGTTGGTGGCCCACTCGATCGGGAACAACTCGGGCGGCGGCGACGCCCCGTACCAGCCGGGGATTCTGCGGGGCGAGGACGTGCAGGAGCGGGCTCGCCGGGCCCTCAACGAGGATGTAACCGACCACGCTGCACTCGCTCATCTGGCGACATCGCTTGGAGACGAGCACGCGTGCGTGCGCCGGGTGGCGGCGCGTATGCTGGGCGGGAGCGACGCGCCCGAGGCCACCCGGCTGCTGCGGGAGGCACTCCGGCACAAGGACACCGAGGTGCGTGAGGCCGCGGCGCTGGGTCTCGCGGAGGCCGAAGATACCGCCGCCATCCCCGACCTCACACGCACCCTGCGCGACCGCGAGCCCGCGGTCGTACGGATGGTCGCCTACGCCCTGGGCGAGATGGAGGACGCGCGGGCCGTGGACCCGCTGATGAGCCTGCTCCGGTCCGACGATCCGGTGACGCGCGCCGCGGCCGCGAGCGCGCTGGGCGAGCTCGAGAACAGAAGAGCGACCGACGGGCTCACTCCGCTGGTGCGCGACCGGGACCCGCACGTCCAGGTCGCCGCCGTCGAAGCGCTGGGTGAGATCGAAGACCCCCGTGCGGTTGCCGCCCTGTCGCACGCCCTCTCGAGCGGCGGGCTCGAGGTGCGCCGGGCCGCGGCCGAGGCGCTGGGCAGTATCGAAGACCGGAAGGCGGCGGACGCACTCGCATCGGCCCTCGGTGACTCCGATCCGGTGGTCCGCCGGCTCGCCGCGCAGTCACTCGGCGAGCTCGACGATCTGAAGCATGCACCCCCGCCTCTCGTCACCGCCCTTCGGGACCGGGACCCGGAGCTCAGGGTGATCGCAGCGATGACATTGGGTGAGATCGAAGACTCCACTACGGTGCCAGCCCTCGCGCAGGCGTACGCCGGCGGCGAGCCCCGACTCCGGTATGCCATCGTCAACGCGCTTTCGGAGATGGACGACCCGCGCGGCGACACCGTGCTCGCACTCGCGGCGAGGGACAGCGACAGCGCCGTCCGACACGCGGCCGCGGAAGCGTTGAAGGACCGCCGGCAGGACGAGGACGACGACTGAGCTTGCGGCCCGAGCGCGCAAGCGGAATATTCACGGCCCACCCCGAGTGCAGGAGACCATCATGGCAGTCAGCCCGATTCCCCCCGGCCACGGCACCGTCACCCCCAGCATCACCGTGGCCGGCGCCGCCAAGGCGATCGACTGGTACAAGAAGGCCTTAGGAGCAGAGGAAGTCTCGCGCTTCGAGGGTCCCGACGGCCACATCATGCACGC
>DATAHW010000009.1:0-36177 GCA_036262935.1 Gemmatimonadales bacterium
TGATACCAGAAGTAGCGCGAGCCGTCGACGTCGAGCTCCATCGCCGGGATCCCGGCGGCAGCGAGCGGCTCGGTGTCGGCCGCGGGGCTTCCGTCCACCCGCTCGAGGCCGGTGGCGCCGATCGGTTGCATCAGCGCCGCCACCTGCCGTATCACCGCGGCCGCCGAATCGGAGCCGCCCAGCACATACCCGCGCGGGTTGAACACGCCGTTGTCGGATTCCATGGCCAGGACGTGCCGGCTCAGCTCGCCGGCATGGGCCTTTGCGTAGGCCTCGGCGCCTCGGCCGCCGTTCTCCTCGTTGGTCCAGAGTACCACCCGGACGGTGCGTCGCGGACGGAGGCCCAACCGCTTCAGCAGCCGCACCGCCTCCCACGCGGCCACCGATCCGCCGCCATCGTCCATTGCGCCCTGCCCGACATCCCAGGAATCGATGTGCCCGCCGAGCACGACCACCTCATCCGGCTTCTCCCGGCCCACGATCTCCGCCACCACGTTGCGTGACGGCGCGTCGGGAAGCGTGTGCGCGCCCATCCGGAGTGTCACGACTAGGGGCTCGCCGCGGTCCTGGAGCCGGTGAAGCATCATCGCGTCCTCGACGCTCAGCGCTGCCGCGGGAATCCTGGCGGCCGTGGAGTCGTAGAGGGTAACGCCCGTGTGTGGATTCCGCATCGAGAACGTGGCCACCGAGCGGATCAGGCACGCGACCGCGCCCGCGCGCGCCGCGGCGGAGGGGCCGTCGGTGCGAACGTGCCGGGTCGCCGTGTACTCGGTGAAGGGCACGTCGAGCAGCACGATTCTGCCCTTCGCCTCCGCGGCCCGCCGCGCGAGCTCCTCGAGCGAGCCCACCACGAGCACGGGCGCCGTGATCCCCCGCGCCGCGGTTCCGACGCTCCCGCCAAGACCGAGCACCGCCAGCCGGGCTCGGCGAGGCCGCACCAGCTCGGCCGACTCGGCGCCCCGGACCCAGCGCGGCACCATGACCGGCTCGCCGCGGACGTTCTCCAGGCCGTCGGTCTTCATCGTCTCGAGCACCCAGTCGATCGCCGCTTCCAGACTGGGCGACCCGCTGAGCCGGGACCCGAAGGTGTCCACCAGCCGGCCGAGGCGACGATAGGCGGAGCTGTCGGCGGTGGCGCCCCGGATGAGACTGTCGGCCGCGGCGCGGTACGCCGTGGCGATCCCGACCTGGGCGGAGACGCGGCCGGGGAGGACAGCGGCGAGCAGCAGGGACAGCGCGATCGTCGAGCGGCGAACGGTCATGGCGCGCTCATCGTCAAAGGGGCTCGAAGCATGGGAACCGACCCGGGCGGCCGGGCATCCGGTCTATATTTCATCGGGTACGCCTGTGCCCGCTGGAAGACCCTCGCTGGAGGCTTCATGTCGAATCGAACTCTGGGCTCGCTCTTCGCGGCCCTGCTGCTCCTCACCACTAACGCGGCGGCGCAGGGCTCGACCGCCAAGAAGGAGCCCGTCGCGGACGGACGGACGCTTTCGCAGTGGGTCGCCGACCTCAACGCGCCCGCCCCCCAGACCCGGAACGCCGCGGCCTACGAGATCTCGGGCATGGGCCCCGCGGCGGCCCCGGCCGTGCCGGCCCTCATCAAGGCGCTGGACGATCCGTCGGGGGCGGTGCGGTTCCCCGTCACCGTCGCCCTCAGAGAGATCGGCCCGGCCGCGAGTGCCGCAGTACCCCGGCTCAAGAAGATGATGGAGGAGGAAACCAACGACGAGCTGGCGTCCGCGGCCAAGCGCGCCATCCGGAGGATTCAGCCGGAGGCGCTGGCCGGACAGTAGCCGCCGCTGAGGGCCTGGTCCAGATCCTCGAGCAGGTCATCCGCGTGCTCCAGCCCGATGGAGAGCCGCAGCAGCCCCGGCGGCGTGCGGCTCTCGGGTCCCTCCACTGATGCGCGGTGCTCGATCAGGCTCTCGGTCCCGCCGAGACTCGTCGCCCGGGTGAAGAGCCGCACCCGCCGCACTACCTCGAGCGCCGCCGGTGCGCCCCCTTTCACCTGCACCGAAACCATTCCACCCGCCCCGTGCATCTGCCGGGCGGCCACGGCGTGGCCGGGATCGCTGCCGAGTCCGGGGTAGTGAACCAACTCCACCGCCTCGTGCGCCGCGAGAAACGCGGCTACCGCGGCGGCGTTTTCGCAGTGCCCCCGCATGCGACAGGGGAGGCTCCGGATACCCCGCATGAGGAGCCAGCAGTCGAACGCCGAGGGCACTGCCCCGCCGAGCGTCTGGAGGCTGCGGAGCCGGGCCGTCCAGTCGTTCTCCGCCGGCGCGACGAGTGCGCCGCCGGTCAGGTCGCTGTGGCCGCCGAGGTACTTGGTGGTCGAATGCATCACCAGGTCGGCGCCGAGCTCGAGCGGACGCTGCAGCACCGGGGTGGCCCAGGTGTTGTCGCAGACAACCCGGGCGCCGGCCGCGTGCGCGATGGCCGCGACGCGGGCGATGTCGGTGACGGCGAGCGTCGGATTGGACGGTGTCTCGATCCAGACCAGCCGGGTCCGCGGCGTCACCGCACGCGCCACGGCATCCGGATCCGTCATGTCCACCAGCGTGCTCGCGAGTCCCCAGCCCGCCATGACGTCGCGGAGGAGCTTCGCCGTGCCGTAGTACGCATCCAGCGGCGCGACGACGTGGTCACCGGGGGCGAGCGACTGGAACACCGCGGCCGTGGCCCCCATTCCCGAGGCGAAGGCGAGCGCCGCGGCGCCCCCCTCCAGCGCCGCCAGCGCGATCTCCAGATCCCGCCGGTTGGGATTGTCACTCCGGGCGTACAGGAAGCCGTGCGGCAAGCTGCCGTCGGGCTCGCGGGCGAACGTCGTGGACAGGTAGATGGGCGGCGAGACCGCTCCGGTGGCCGGGTCGGGCGAATGCCCGGCATGGACCGCCAGCGTCTCGAGCCGCGTCATCGCTTGTCCGGCACGGCAGCCAGCCCGCTCTCGACCAGCGAATGGAGCACCCGGCGCACCGCCGCCACGCCTTCCAGGCGGAATCGCGCCCGCGTCGCGCCGGGCCCCACCCGGACGGTGATGGCGTCCGCTGGCAGCGCACCGAAGAGGTCCTCGTCGGTGCGGTCGTCTCCGATCGCGAGGATGGCGGTGGCTGCCTGGCGCTCAGGCGTGAGGGGCGGCACGATCCGTCCCTTGTGGACTCCGTAGGGCCGGATCTCTATGACCCGGTTGCCCGCGAGGATCTCCACGGGCTGGTTGCTGAGGAGCTGGTTCAGGTGAAGCCGGAGCTCGTTGGCGCGGCGGGCGCCGGTTTCCTGGTCGGCCATGCGGTAGTGCCACGCGAGGGCGGCCGCCTTGATCTCCACCAGCGACCCCGGTGTCCGCTGAGTGATCTCGCGCAGGATTGCCAGCACCGGCTCGCGCCAACTGCCGCCCAGCTCGGCCGCCGGCACCCACTGCCGCGTCTCCGGGTCGCGCGATACGAAGCCATGCTCGGCGTGCAGCCAGACCGGGAGCTCGCCCAGCCACTCCTCGAGCGTGTTCTGCGGGCGACCGCTTACCACGTGTACCTCGGTGTCGGGCCGGCCCGCGAGCGCGCGGAGCAGCGCCAGCAGCTCCCGGTCCGGGCGGGCCAGCTCGGGAGTCGGCGTGAACGGAACCAGGGTGCCGTCGTAGTCCAGCAGCAGCAGGAGCGAGTCGGTTTCGACCAGCCGCCACGCGAGTGCGCGGTGCACCGCGACGGAGCCCGCCGCGGGGCCGGAGCGTGGGCCGGCCGGCGTGAGCTCGCTGAGCTGCTCGAGGAACGACGCCACCCAGCGGTGGACGTCGAACGTCTGCACCCGGGTTCTGAGCGGGGTGAGTCGTGCCCGCCGCTCCTCCTGCGGCATTCCCAGCGCTCGGTAGAACACCTCCGCCGCGCCTTCCACATCATAGGGGTTGACCTGGAGCGCCTCGGGCAGCTCCCACGACGCGCCGGCGAACTCGCTCAGCACCAGCACGCCGTCACCGTCCACGCGCGACGCGATGAACTCCTTGGCCACGAGGTTCATCCCGTCGCGCAGCGGCGTCACCAGCATCACGTCGGCCGCGCGGTAGAGCGCCACCAGCTCCGACTCCGAGAGCGCGCGGAAGATGTAGTGGACGGGCACCCAGCGCGGTGTGCCGAAGGCCCCGTTGATCCGGCCGACCAGCCCATCTACCAGCGCACGGAAGTCCTGGTACGCACCGACATTGGTGCGCGAGGGCACCGCCACCTGCACCAGCCGCACCCGCTTCCGCAGCTCCGGGTGGATCTCCAGCATCCGCTCGTAGGCCAGGAGCCGGCGGGGGATCCCCTTGGTGTAGTCGAGCCGGTCCACCCCGACGAGAATCCGTGCGCTGCCATCGCCCCGGATGGTCCGAGCCTCGGCCTCGACGGCCGGGTCGCCGGCCATCGCCGCAAAGGAGGCGGCGTCCACTCCCATCGGAAAGACGCCGAGCCGCACCTCCCGGCCGGGGAGCTGCACCCGGTCGATCTCGACCGAGTGGCCCAGGATGTCGGTCAGCGAGGTGGCGAAGTGACGGAGGTAGGCCGGAGTGTGGAAGCCGACCAGGTCGGCGCCGAGCATTCCCTGGAGCAGTCGGTCACGGGCGGGAAGGGTGCGAAACAGCTCTTCGGACGGGAACGGGATGTGGAGGAAGAAGCCGATCCTGGCACCCGGCAGCCGGTCCCGGAGGAGCCCGGGAAGGAGCAGGAGCTGGTAGTCGTGGACCCAGATCAGGTCGCCCGGCCGGTAGTGGGCGGCGACCACGTCGGCGAAAGCCTCGTTCGCCTCGACGTAGCCGTCCCAGTGGCTCACGTGCAGCGGCATCTGGTCGAGCAGATAATGAAACAGCGGCCAGAGGACGCCGTTGGAGAAGCCTTCGTAGAACTGGGTCACCTGGTCGGAGCTGAGCGGCACGTTCACCAGCCGCATGGCGGCGAGCTCCTCGTCCAGCCGCGCCTGCCGCTCCGCGTCCAGGTCGCCCGGTGCGCCCGACCATCCGATCCAGAGCCCATCCGATTGCTCGTGCGGCCGCATGAGCCCGGTCGCCAGCCCGCCCATGCTCCGCTGCACCTCGACACCGGTATCGGTCGCGGTCACGGTAATGGGCAGGCGGTTGGCGACGATGAGCAGGCGGGACATGGGATGTAAGGTAACGATGGGGTGACGACTTAGAAGACGGAAGGACGGAAGGACGGAAAGACGGAAGGGGGTGCGGGCACCTCGCTCCGCTCGGGATGTCAGTGCCGACCGAGTGCCACCTTCCGTCCTTCCAACCTTCCGCCTTTCCGTCCTATCGAGGCCACCGCTGATTCCCCCGGTCGATGTCCGGAAACTCCCGCGCCGGATCGATCTCGATGCTCCGCACCGCCGGCTCCCTGGCCACCCGGACGGTCGTCCGCTTGGCCCCGCCGAGCCAGACGTCTACCGGGACGTTCAGGCTGTCCACCCGCCCATCCGCCCGGGTGACCGCCAGATGCACCGGCATCGGGGCGCGGCCCCGGTTCGAGATCTCGACCTCGAGCGAGTCGCCCGCGGTGACGACGGTGTCGATGGCCTGGTCGAGACGCCAGGTCTCGAAGAACCAGGTCCGCCAGAACCAGGACAGGTCCCGACCGGAGACGTCCTCGAAGGTGGCGAAGAAGTCGTACGGCGATGGGTGCTTGTACCGCCAGCGCCGACCGTACTCGACGAACGCCCGGTGAAACAGGTCGCGGCCGAGTACGCCGCGAAGCGCCACCAGCACCGTGGCCGGCTTGTAGTAGCTGGCCACGCCGTAGGCGGAATAGTTCGGGTAGCGGTCGCCGTGGTGCATCAGCTCCACCTCGCCGCCCGTCTCCGCGAGGTCGAGGTAGCCCTTCCGGTTCCGCTCCTCGTCGTCGAATCCCTTGAAGAAGGCGTCCATGGACTGCGACTGGTCGAACTGGGTGAGCCCCTCGTCCATCCAGGCAAACCGCTTCTCGTCGGAGCCCACGATCATGGGGAACCACATGTGGCCGATCTCGTGCGTCGTCACCTCGTACATCCCGAGCGTGTCCCACTGGCCGCCGATGCAGGTCAGCATGGGATACTC
The DNA here is from genome assembly GCA_036262935.1 of Gemmatimonadales bacterium. Taxonomy (GTDB): domain Bacteria; phylum Gemmatimonadota; class Gemmatimonadetes; order Gemmatimonadales; family GWC2-71-9; genus CAVVWJ01. Next base: position 6,059 of record DATAHW010000009.1, read on the forward strand.
CATCCCGCCACAGGAGTTGGGACCGTCTACCGCGGTCATGTGCGAGTACGGATAGGGCCAGAGATACTTCGAGAAGAACTCGATCGAGTAGCGTGCGTCGCGCGCGCTCTGGTCCCAGTGGTTCACCGTCTGCTCCGGCCGGTAGAACGAGCCGATCACGGTGGTGTCGGGCCGGCCGTCGCCGGTGGCATCCCCGACCACGGCGTTGGTGGCGTCCCAGAGATACCGGGCGGATGCACCCCAGGCCACGTCGCGCACGCTGTCGGCGTGAAACCGCCAGGTGAGCTTGCCGCCGGTGCCGGCGGTCGTGGAGCGCCCGGCTTCGCGGTCGAGGTCCGTCACGACGTGCACGATGCCGGTGGCGGCCTTCGCCGAGTCCAGTCGCGCGCGGGTCTGGGCGCTCAGCACCTGCTCGGGGTTCTGCAGCGTGCCCGTGGCGGTCACCAGCCACCCGGCCGGCAGGGTCAGGCTCACGTCGTAGTTGCCGTATCCCATGTAGAACTCGGCCGTGCCGAGGTACTGGTCGATCTGCCAGCCATTGACGTCGTCGTACACCGCCATCTGCGGATACCAGTAGTTGATGAAGTACACCTCGCCGTCCTGGCCACCCCGCGGCGCGCCGTCGGGCGGCACCCGGAGCTTCCATTCGAAGGCGAGATCGGCCTTGCCGCCTGGCGGGATCGGCCTGGGCAGCCGGAGGCGCATGATCGTGCCGTCCACCTCGTAGCCGGGAGCCTCGCCGGCGCCGGCAGTCAGCTCGCTTCCGTCCGCGGCCACCCGGTCGAGCTCGATGCCCTCGACCGCCCAGGGCACGGTCGTATTGTGGCGCGAGCCGGGGGCGAAGATGTTCTGCAGCAATTGCAGATAGACCGTCCCGAGGGTGTCGGGCGACCGATTGTAGTAGGTGATGGCGCCCTTGCCGGTGAGGCGCTTCGACACCGGATTGAGCTCGGCCTGGAGCTTGTAGTCCGCCCACTGCTGCCAGTAGCGGGGCCCGGGCGCGCCGGTCGGGCTTCGCGTGCCGCGGCTCAGTGCCAAGTCGTAGCCCGCGAGGCTCGGGACGGTCATGGCCCGGGGCGCGGCCGGGGCGCCGCCCGGGCGTGCTGTGGCGGGCGTGGGAGCCGCGGGGGCAGCTCGGCCGCTGGAACAGGCCGAGAGGGCGCTGAGGAGAAGCAGGCCAGCCGCGTGGCTCACGCTCGCGAGGCTCACGCTGCGGGACGTCCTGGGACCGAACGCCATCGAGTACTCCGATCAGGGTGTTCGCCGGCCGGCCGGCTGGCCGGGCGCGCGGATGATGCCCTGACTACGGTCGAGTGGCAAGTCCGGGTTTCGCCGTGCCATGGGCGCACCACCGGACCACCACCGGTCCGAGCAGTGCACCTGTGCCGGGCCGGAGCTCGAGCGGTGGATATGCCGGATTGAGCGACACCAGCGAAGCACCCCGCCGCGCCCCGCCCGCCCGGCTCACGCGCTTCACCACATAGCCATGCTCCGGGTGGTGCGCCACCGCCACCACACCCGGAGGCACCGTGCCGTCCAGATCCACGAGTACGACATCCCCGGAGTGGAGCAGCGGGGTCATGCTGTCCCCCACCACGCGGAGCGCAACGTAGCGGCTCGGCGGCAGCTCCGGAGGGAGCGCCACCCAGGTGTCGCACGGCTCGTCGAACAGCTCGCGCCCGCTGCCCGCCGCCACGCCGAGCTCCGCGAGCGGCGCCGCCCGCGTGCCGCGCGCGGCTGCGATCACCCGCGCGAGCGGGCCCGCGGCCGTGGCGCGCACGGCCTCGGGAGCATGCTCGACCCGGCGGACGCCGCGGCCCGAGGCGGCGACGCGTTCGATCACCTGCCGCGCGAAGCGCGCGGCGGCCGCCTCCCGGTCGGCAGCGGCGCGCCAGGCCCGAAATCCGGCCGCTGCCCGAACGAGCCGAGCATCCGCGGGTCCGGCCCCCGGCCGGCCATCGATCCAGCGCCCGACCAGCCACGCGACGGTGTCACGCTCCCACTCGTTCCGGTCGATCATCGAACCGGTGCCTCCGTCAGGGCCCGCAGGTTGTCGAGCCGGGCAGCCGGCCCCGGTGACAGCGTGGCGCGCCCCAAAAAGGTGAGCAACTCCCGCCGCTCCTCGCCGTCGGCCTGCTCGACGTGCTGGAGCGCCGCGACCTGGAGGCGCTCGCGGAGACGCTCGATCCGCTTGGCCGCGGCCTTCGGCGAGATGCCAAGCCAGCCGGCGATCTCGTGTCGTGGAACGCAGTGGCTCACCCACACGGCGAGCAGCCGGTCTTCCTCGCCGAGCGGCTCCTCCAGGGCTGCGGCCAGGCGCTGCAGCGCCGGCGAGAGCGCCGAGGACTCCGGCGGCGAGGTGGCCACGTAGTCGTGGAGGGCCACTCGCGCGTCCTCCGCCGCGAGATCGGCCTCCTCGGCCAGCCGCCGGTCGGCGCGAGCGCGGGCGCGGGCATCGTTGAGCACCCGGTTCCGGAGACTCCGCGCCAGGTAGGCCGGCAGCGATCTCGGCGGCGCCGCGTCCGTAGTGATGAGGTGGACGGCGACGTCGGCCAGGCAATCGTCCACCAGCGCGTGCTGCTCGCCGGGGGTGATGCGCAGCCGGCGAGCCGCGAGCAGCAGCCCGGGACGGAACCGGTGGAAGAACTCGCGGAGCGCGCGCTCGTCCTCGCACCGGAGCGCCGCCAGGAGGGCCTGGTCGCCCATCGCGGCGCGCCGCCCGGCCACCTCACGCCACCTGGTCCGCTCCTGATCCACGCCACGCACCCCCTCCATTGGTCGATGCCAGGACTCGTGCCGCTCCACGAGAGAGACACCGGCCGGCGACACACCGGTCTCAGCCGCCCCGCCCGGCTCTGGCGGCGTGGTCCTCCATCCGGCGCTGGATGAATCGGCGGAGCTCGTGCTGTACCTCGGCGAGCTCTCCCGGGGGAAGCCCGCGAGCCACGCGCGCCCGGAGGCCGTCGGCCCGTGCGGCGCTGAGGCCCGCCCGCTCCGCGGTGCCCAGGAGCTGCAGCACGTCGGGCTCGGCTGCCAGCCGCGAGCGCGCCCGCGTGGCCTTGGCCACCTCCTCGGCGCTCGGCCGAAGGCGCGAGGCGGTGAAGCCCAGGTTGGCGAGCGCCCGGCCGATGGCCGAGGTCTCGGTATTTTCGAGGCAGGCGACGGCGTTCACCTCGCCATCGCCCACCCGCTCGGCGGCCCAGCCGGTGGCGGCGGCCTCGCGGTCCTCGGCGGCGCGGTAGACGGCGGCGCGGAAGACGATCTCCCGCTCGTTGTGCTGGACGAGCTCGGTGAGGATGCGGCCCGTCGGGTAGCGCTCGTAGAAGAGCTCCACGCGGGCCGCGACCGGCGCATAGCTCTCGGGATCGAAGTCTGGGGTCGTTTTCGGCATGGACGGCAACGGGCGAGGGAGACCACGGTGGACCAGGCTCAATATACCGAATAAACGCCGAAGCAACAGCGGCGATGTCGCCGGCCGGTGTCTTCCCCCTGTTCACGGCAGCTTCACACCCCGAACAGGAGGCCAGCATGTGGTGGATCTTCGGTTTTGCCATCGCCGTGGTGATCGCGGCGGCGTTCGTGCTTACGCGGCGCCCGTCCCGGCGCACCACGATCGTGCTCGAGCGTGACTAGAGCCCCGGCGGCTGCAACCACCGGCGGCGGTGAGGCATCCTCTCAGGCGAACCGGGATCTCGGTCCCGCCCTGCATCACGTCTCAGGAGACGCCCTCATGTCGCACGGATGGTTGCACCGCATGCGGTTCGGCAGCGCCGGACTCGCATTCATCGCCGGCCTGTTCTTCGCCGGCCTCCTTCACCTCCCGAACTTCTCTTCCGCCCAGCAGCGCGCCACCGGCCAGACCGCGGTGCCCGCCGTGACGGCGCCTCCGGCCGCGTCGGCCGCGCTCGCCAATCTGAGCGAGGCCTTTGCCTCGGTGGCGGAGCACGTGAAGCCGAGCGTCGTGTTCATCAAATCGGGACACACCGAGCGGCCACAGGGTCCACGGATGCAGGTCCCGCCGGGGTTCGAGCAGTTCTTTCCCCAGCCGCCGCAGCAGGGCCCTGACTTCCAGGAGAGCGCGGGCTCCGGCTTCATCGTCTCCAAGGACGGCTACATCCTGACCAACGACCACGTCGTGGAGGGCTCCGACGAGGTCACGGTGCGGCTGCTCGACCGGCGCGAGTTCAAGGCGAAGGTGGTGGGGACGGACCCCTCGACCGATCTGGCGGTCCTCAAGATCGACGCCGACAACCTCACCCCCGCCCCCCTGGGCGACAGCGACACCGCCCGGGTGGGCGAGTGGGTCCTGGCGGTGGGGAACCCCCTGGGTGAGAACCTCACCTTCACCGTCACGTCGGGCATCATCAGCGCGAAGGGCCGGACGCTCGCCCTGCCGAACTCGAGTGACCGGAGCATCCAGGACTTCATCCAGACCGACGCCGCCATCAATCCCGGCAATTCGGGCGGGCCCCTGGTAGCCATCAACGGCGCGGTGATCGGGGTGAACTCCGCCATCGCCAGCCAGACCGGCTTCTACTCCGGTTACGGTTTCGCCATCCCGATCAACCTCGCGCGCCGGGTCATGGACCAGATCATCGAGCACGGCCGGGTGCGCCGCTCGGCTCTTGGGGTCACGGTGCGAAACGTGTCGCCCAATGACGCGACCTACGTCGGCCTTCCGAACGTCCGCGGGGTCGTGGTCGAGGACTTCGCCGGCGAGAGCTCACCGGCTCGCAAGGCCGGGCTCCAGCCGGGTGACATCATCGTCTCGGTGGACGGCAAGCCGGTCGAATACGTCGGTCAGCTTCAGCAGGAGATCGCCTTCCGCCAGCCCGGCGAGACGGTGAAGCTCGACGTGGCGCGGAAGGGCGGGGTCCGGAAGACGCTCGAGGTCAGGCTGCAGGAGGTCCCGTCCTCCAGGGAGCTGGCCTCGAACGACAGCAGCGCGTCCGACGAGGACACCGGGAACGACTCGGCGGCCTCGCTCGGGAAGCTCGGGATCACCGTGGCACCGCTGGATCAGGACGACATCCAGCAGCTTCAGCTGGGCCCCGACCAGCGAGGCGTCCTGGTGACCGACGTGAAGGCGGGTGGCCCCTCGTACGGGGAGCTGGTGGACCCGGACCATGGCGGTCCCGATGTCATCCTCGAGATCGAAGGCACGCGCCTCCGCTCGCCGGCCGATCTCAAGCGGGCCATCGATGCGCAGAAGCCGGGGAGCATCGTGAGCCTCCGAGTCTACAACGCGCGCTCGCACCAGCGGCGGGTGGAGCGGATCAAGCTCGGGGAATAACGCAGGCGCACGGCCACGCACGCGTGTGACGGAGGGACGCAGAAATTCCGTCCCTCCGTCTTCTTTGTCGGACACCGCGCGCCCGATCGTGAGGCCTGTCACCGCTCCCCGTCGCTCCGATCGCCATGCTCGGCAGTCAGCACCGATCGAGCACCTCTCAGGGGAGGGTCCCGTGGCAGTCAAGAAAAGCGCCGGACGCTGGTCCGGCACCAAAAAGGCAGGCAACCCCGCGGCCGGGAAAAAGACCGCGGAATCCCAACGCAAGCTGCAGGACGAGGCCGAAGCCAAGCGGCCCCGCTCGCAGGGCGCGCAATCGAAGAAGCAGGGGGCGGTGCAGGCGGGGGAGCGCCGGCAGCCGGAGCCTCCGCTTCCGCGGCAGCATCAGGAGAAGCCGGGACGCGAGAGCGAGCTCGAGCCGCGGCCGAAGTACGAGGCTCCGGAATACCGCGGGTCGGGCAAGCTCGAGGGGATGGCGGCACTCGTGACCGGCGGAGATTCCGGCATCGGCCGCGCGGTCGCGGTGCTCTTCGCTCGCGAAGGCGCGGACGTGGCGATCGTCTATCTGAGCGAGGATGACGACGCGGAGGAGACCCGCCGCGCGGTGGAGGCCGAGGGACAGCGGGCGCTCCTCATACCGGGCGACGTGACCCACTCGGACTTCTGCCGCGAGGCGGTGGAGAGCACGGTCCGGGAGTTCGGCAGGCTGGACATCCTGGTGAACAACGCGGCGTTCCAGGAGCATGCGGCGTCGCTCGAGGACATCACCGACGAGCAGCTCGACCGGACGTTCCGCACCAACATCTTCGGCTACTTCTACATGGCACGGGCCGCGCTGCCGCACCTCGGCGAAGGCGCATCCATCATCAATACCGGCTCGGTCACGGGACTCGAGGGCAGCAAGCAGCTCCTGGACTACTCGTCCACCAAAGGCGCCATCCACGCCTTTACCAAATCGCTGGCGCAGAACGTCGTGGACCGGGGAATCCGGGTGAATTGCGTGGCGCCGGGTCCAGTGTGGACGCCGCTCAACCCGGCGGATCAGAGCGCGGACAAGGTGGCGAAGTTCGGCGAGTCCGTGGCGATGAAGCGGCCCGCTCAGCCCGAAGAGCTGGCGCCGGCATACGTCTTCCTGGCCGCGCCCGTGTGCTCCAGCTACATCACCGGCGAGATCCTGCCGGTGCTGGGCGGCGGCGAGGGCGGCTGACGGCGTCCGACGCGCTCAGCGGAGCGTGACGCGCAGATCGTGCGCTGCGCGCTCCGCCGGCGAGGGCACGCCTACCACGGCCAGCGCCAGCGTGTCCAGCGAAGCCGCGCCGATCACCCCGAGCGACTGCCGGGTCCCATCCTTCAGCCGGAAGACCACCCCCGCCGATCGCTCGAGTCCACGCTCCACCAGCGCAAGCACCCGCCCCAACTCCTCCCGGCTGCCGAAGATGCCAAGCGCCTCACCCACGCGGAGCAGCTCGGCGGCGGTCTCGTAGCCAAGCTGGCGCGCGAACGGGCGGTTGGCCGCGACAGGGCTGCCGTCCCGCCGAAGAAGGCACAGACCCACGGGCGCCGCATCCGCCAGCGCGCGGAGCTGCCGCTCGGATTCGCGTAGCGCGTCCTCCACCCGCCGGCGCGCGGTCATGGCCTCGCGCAGGTCGGCGACCTGCTTCCGCAGGCCGATGACCTCGTTGATGAGGTCCTGCTTGGGGCGGTGTTGATCTCGCATGCAACGGAGTATGACGGCCGGTCGCCGCGCTCTTGCACCTCCCCCGAACGCCCGATGCCCCGGAGGCCGGAAACTCCGCATCATACGCTCCGGTTACTCACACTCGGAGTGCACATGCCCGCAGCCTCGAACGACGGCCTCCTGGCCACCCTGTCCAACGATCTCGCCGCGGCGGTAGATGCCGCCGGACGGTCCGTTGTCGCCATCCACGCCCGCCGCCGCATTCCCGCGTCCGGCGTTGTGTGGCAGTCCGGTATCGTGGTCGCATCGCACCACACGATCCAGCGGGACGAAGACCTGAGCGTCACGCTGCACGATGGAACCACCGTGCCCGCCACCCTCGTCGGACGCGACGCGTCCACCGATCTCGCCGTGCTCCGGCTGGCCGATGCGTCCCCCGCCACCCCTCCCCCGGCCGCGTTCACGACGGACGCCCCCCGCGTCGGGCAGCTCGTCCTCGCGCTCGGTCGCCCCGGCACGGCCATCACCGCGAGCCTGGGCATCGTGAGCGCTGTCGGCACCGAGTGGCGCACGTGGCAGGGCGGCACGATCGACCGTTTCGTGCGGCTGGACCTTTCCGTGTACGACGGCTTCTCCGGCGGCCCGCTGGTGGACGCGACCGGCCGGGTGGCGGGGATCAATACGTCGGGCCTCGCGCGCGCCGTCGCGCTCACGGTGCCCGCGAGTACCGTCGCCCGCGTGGCGGGACAGTTGCTCGAGCGCGGGCACGTCGCCCGGGGCTGGCTCGGGATCGCCACGCAGCCGGTGCGGCTCCCACCGGGCCTGCAGCGGAGTGCCGGCACCGATGCCGGCGTGGGCCTGGTGGTCGTCAACGTGGAGCCCGACAGTCCGGCCGACCGCGGCGGCGTCCTGATCGGGGACATCCTGCTCGCCCTCGACGACCGGCCGCTGAGCGACCCGGGCGACGTGGTCGCCGCGCTCGGCGCCGACCGGATCGGCCAGCCGGTCGCATTGCGCGTAGCGCGTGGCGGGCGCGCGGAGCGGCTGGCGGTCACGGTGGGGGAGCGGCCGCGTGCCCGGCGCTGAGTCGCTGCTCCGTGGCGTCAGCGTGCTCGAGGGCGCGCTGGCCGAAGTGGCCGAGCGGCTGCGCCGGATCACGGTGCAGGTGCGGGCCGGCGGCCAGCGCGCCGGGGCGGGCGTCGTGTGGCTCCGGCGCGGGGTCGTGGTCACCAACGCGCACGTGGCCGCGGCGCCCCGCGCCGAGATCGTCACAGCCGACGGGCGCACGTTCACGGCCCGGGTGACCGGGCGCGATCCGCGGCGGGACCTCGCCGTGCTGGCGGTGGCCGCGGACGCGCTGGAGCCCGCCCTCCGGACCGACGCGCGCGGGCTTCGCGCGGGCGAGCTGCTCGTCGCGCTGGGGCATCCGCTCGGCGTGGCCAACGCCGCCGCGCTCGGCGTGGTCCACCGCGCGCCGACGGGGGAGCCGGGCCCCGGAGGATGGCTGCACGCCGACATCCGGCTGGCACCGGGCAACTCCGGCGGGCCGCTCGCCGATGCGGCCGGCCGAGTGGCGGGGATCAACGCGATGATCGCGGGCGGGCTCGGGATCGCGGTGCCCACGCATGTGATCGAGCAGTTCGTGCACGAGGTGCTGACGGGCGGCGGCGGAGCGCGCGCGGCGTGACCCGCGTGCTGGTGGTGGCGCGGTCCGAGCTGGAGCGGGGCGGGTTGGAGGCGTTGCTGGCCGGCAGGGGCTATGTGCCCGTAGGCGGCGGCAGCGCTACGCTGGCGGACGCGCGGCACCGGCTCGAGGAGACCGTGCCGGATGTGGTGCTGGCGTTACTCGAGCCCGGCGCAGATCCACCGCGCCTCGGCCTCTCGCCCGATGCCATCGCCCGTTCGCCCGCGCTGATCGTGATGGCAGAGGCGCTGCCGCGCGGATGGGCGCTCCGCGCCGCACGGGCCGGCGTCCGCGCCGTGCTGCCGCGCAGCGCCGGTGCCGATGCGATCATCGCCGCCATCGAGGCGGCGGCCGCGGGGCTCGTAGTCCTGCCGGCGGACGCCTTCGACGGCATGCCACAGGGTACCGCCGCCCGTGCCGCGCCACCGGAGGCGCTCACCGCCCGCGAAGCCCAGGTCCTGGCGCTCCTGGCGGAGGGGCTGGGGAACAAGCAAATCGCCGCCCGGCTCGGCATCTCACGACACACCGTCAAGACGCATCTGGGCGCGCTGTTCCACAAGCTCGGCGTCACCACGCGCGCGGAGGCGGTAGCGGTGGGGGCGAGGGCCGGAGTGATCCTGCTGTAGCCGTCACCCCGGCCCGTTGCACCCGGCGGCGCGCTCGAGCAACAGCTCGCGCTCGCGAGCGTTCTGCCGATGCGGACCGCGGTTTCCGGCTGAGTCTATGGGCTCCGGCAGCTCCGCACAGGGGGAAAACGACGGGATGGCTGTGCTTGCGAGCGGGCCGCCATGCGTGTAGCTGTAAGGAAGCGCGCGCGCCGCCGCGCGGGGGCGTCGCTGGCGCGCCAGCCTTGGCAGGGACGTATGCGCATCGCAATGATTTCGACACCGTTCCTCTCGGTGCCTCCGCGGACTTATGGCGGCACCGAGCTGGTGGTCTACGATCTGGTGGAAGGCCTGCTCGCGCGGGACCACGAGGTCACTCTGTTCGCGACCGGCGATTCCCGAACGCACGCGCGACAGCACGCGCTGTACCCCACCGCTCAGTGGCCGCCCAGCCCCCTCACGGACCTGAACCACGTCTCCTGGGCCATGAACCGGGTGGCCCACGGAGAATACGACGTGGTCCACGCGCATTCGGCCGTGGCTCTGGCGCTCGGGCGCCTCATGCCGCCGACCCCGCTGGTGTACACCCTGCATCACACCCGCGATCGCGAGATGTCCGACTACTACCGCTACTTCCCGGAAGTGGAGTTCGTCGCCATCTCGCGGGACCAGAGTCGCCGGGAGACCGGGGTGCGGCGGTGCACGGTGATCCATCATGGCCTCGACCCGGCCAGATACCACTGGACGGAACATCCGGACACCTACGTCTGCTTCGTCGCCAGGTTCGCGCCGGTCAAGGGGGTCCACACCGCGATCGACGCCGCGGCACTCGCGGGCGTGCCGATCCGGGTGGCGGGCGAAGTCCACCCACCGGACCGCGACTATTTCAGCGAGCAGGTGGAGCCCCGGCTCGGCCTCGAGCACGTCACGTTCCTGGGCTGCATCGGCACCGACCGCAAGGTGCCACTGCTGCAGCGGTCGCGCGCCCTGCTCGCGCCGATCGACTGGGACGAGCCGTTCGGCCTCACCTTCATCGAGGCGATGCTTTCCGGCTGTCCCGTGGTGACCTTCCGCCGCGGGAGCGTGCCGGAGCTGATCGAGCATGGGGTGACCGGGTTCATCGCCCATTCGCCGGAGGAGATGGCGCACCTGATCCGGCCGGGCGGTCCGGTGGACGGCCTCGACCGGCAGCGGATCCGGGCCTACGCCGTTCGCCGCTTCTCCCGGGAGCGGATGGCCGCCGAGTACGAGCGGGTCTACCAGGCGGCCGCGGCCAGGACCGAGAGCGCGGGCGACCCGCGACCGATCACGGCGGCATGAGCACCGCCGCAGGTGCCGCGGCCGCGACGCCGCGGCTGCACCCCGTTCCCATGGAGGAGGCGGTTGGCTACGGCGCGATCGAGTGCGCCCACGAAGTCCTGGACGAGCACGCCCTCGTCCTGACGCACGACCGGCTGTTCCTCCTGGTGAATCAGCGCGGCGACATTTCCCCCGCAGGCGTGTGCTCGTTCGGCCTTTTCCAGGACGACACCCGCATCCTCAGCCATTCCGCGCTGTCCGCCTGCGGCGGTCCGCCGGTGCTGCTCTCGGCCCAGGTCCCCTCCCCGTACGAGGCCCAGATCGATCTGGCCGTCAAGGACCTGCCGTTCGGCGGCAACCCGTGGGACCCGAAGAACGTCATCCACATCCGGCGCGAGCTGGTCCTCGCCGACAGGCTGGTCGAGCGGCTGACGCTCACCAGCTATCTCGGCGCGCCGGTGGACTACTGGATCGAGGTCACCTTCGGCTGTGATTTCGCCGATATCTTCGAGGTTCGGGGCTGGCGGCGGCGCGAGCGGGGGCAGTACTTCGCGCCCGGGCACCGGCCCGACGAGCTGACCTTTGCGTATCGCGGCCGCGACGGCCGCCTGCTCAGGAGCGGCATCCGCTTCCGCGACCCGCCGGACCGGCTGGCGGGAACGACGGCGCGATGGGAGATCCCGCTCCGCGGTGAACGCAGGATCGAGCTCGAGTGGGAGGTCCACGCCGAGGACGCCGACGAGCGGCGCGTGTTCCAGGTGCGCGGGCTGGACGAGTGCCGCGGCACGCTCCGACGGGTGTACGAGACCTGGCGGGGCACGTGCAGCCACTGGTCCACCGACGTGGACGACTTCGACACCCTGCTCCAGCGCGCCACCGGCGATCTGCGCGCCCTGCACGTCGAGATGGACGGCGGCGCCGTCCTCTCGGCCGGGATCCCGTGGTACTCCACGATCTTCGGCCGAGACTCGATCATCAGCTCGCTGCAGACGCTGCCACTCAACTCGGGCATCGCGATCGACACGCTCCGGTACCTGGCGCGGCACCAGGGCCGGCGCGAGGACCCGTTCACCGAGGAGCAGCCGGGGAAGATCCTGCACGAGCTTCGCCGGGGCGAGATGGCGCGCGCCGGCGAGATTCCGCACATCCCCTACTACGGCAGCATCGACGCGACGCCGCTCTGGCTGGTCCTGCTGCACGAGACCTGGCGCTGGACGGGCGACGCCGTGCTGGTGCGCGACCTGCTGCCGCACGCGGAGCGGGCTCTCGAGTGGATCGACCGGTTCGGCGACATGGACGGCGACGGCTTCGTGGAGTACGCCAGCACCTCGGAGAAGGGACTCAGAAACCAGGGATGGAAGGACTCGGGCGACGGCGTCCCGTTCCCGGACGGCCGACTCCCCGAACCGCCGATCGCGCTGGTCGAGGTGCAGGGCTACGTGCACGACGCCAAGGTGCGGATGGCCGAGCTGTACCGGAGCGTGGGCCAGACGGAGCGGGCGGCGGCCCTGCGGAAGGAGGCGGCCACCCTGCGCGACCGGATTCGCGCCTCGTTCTGGCTGGAAGAGCTGGACACCTTTGCGCTGGCGCTGGACGGCCAGAAACGCCCGGTGCCCACCGCGACGACGAACGCCGCCCACCTGCTGTGGAGCCGGGTGCCGACGCCGGCGCAGGCTCGACGGGTGGCGGCCCGCATGCTGCAGCCCGATTTCTTCTCGGGCTGGGGCATCCGCACGCTGAGCGCCGTGCATCCGGTATTCAACCCGATGAGCTATCACAACGGCTCCGTCTGGCCGCACGACAACGCTCTCGTCGTGCTCGGCATGGCGCTGCATGGCCACGCCCGTGCGGCGCTTCCCGTGGTGCGCGCGCTCTACGAGGCCGGCGCGCACGCCGAGTTCCAGCGGCTGCCGGAGCTCTTCTGCGGAGTGACCCGGGGGAGCGGCTCGCACCCGGTCGGTTATCCCGTGAGCTGCTCGCCGCAGGCCTGGGCCTCCGGCGCCCTCTTCATGCTGCTCCAGGCGCTGCTCGGGATCTACCCGGAGGCGCCGGCCAGGGTACTGCACGTGCGGGACCCCGTGCTGCCGGATTTCCTGAACGAGCTGACGGTGACAGGACTGACGGTCGGGCGGTCGCGCGTGGCGCTGCAGTTCCGGCGCCACGGGAGCCGGACGCTCGCCAACCTGCTCGGCGTCGAAGGTGACGGGCTGCAGGTGAGGATCGAGCTGAGCTGAGCCCGCGTGAAGCGATCCTCACCACCGGCTCAGACGGGCTTCACGCACGTGGGGGTATCCTGTACATACCATCTCTCGAGAGCGAGGAAAGCATCATGATCGAGCAAAGAGCACAGGCAGTCTGGAAAGGTGGACTCAAGCAGGGCGAGGGCTCGTTCCGCTCAGGGGCTATCGAAGGGGATTACTCGTTCGCTTCCCGCTTCGAGGGCGCGGCAGGCAGCACGCCCGAGCAGCTCATCGGGGCGGCGCACGCGGCGTGCTTCTCGATGGCGCTTTCGCTGTTCCTCGAACAGCAGGGGCACACCCCGGAGGCGATCCGCACCACCGCCACGGTGCACCTGGATCCGAAGCAGCTCGCGATCACGCAAATCGATCTCGAGACCGAGGCCGAGGTGCCGGGTCTGGCCGAGTCGGCCTTCCCCGCGCTGGCCGAGCAGGCGAAGGAGAACTGTCCGGTGTCGAAGGCGCTGGCAGGGGTTCAGATCGCGCTCAAGTCGGCCAGGCTGACGCGGGTGACGGCGGACCGCGCCTGATCGGCCGGATGTAGTCGGCTCATATCTCTCGGGAGCACTCGACCGGCATTACGATCCGCCGGTCGATGTGCTCGTCCGGGGCGGAGACTTCTCCGCGGGCCCCGGCGTGGGCAACGCGTCGGCCAGGTGTCCGTAGTGTATCCGCCCGCACTCCGGGCAGAACGTGTGGCTCACCATCGCGTCGCTGTGGTCGAGCAGATACACGTCGACCCGCTCCCAACCGGAATCCGTCCGGATCCGCTTGCAGAACCCGCACATCGGCAGCAATCCCTCCAGCGTGCGAATAGCCAGTCCCTGCCGCCGCAGCTGCCACACGATGGTGGCGAAGGCGAGGGAGAGGATCACGTTCACGACCGCGTCCTGCAGCGTGATCCCCTTCGGCCAGGGCCAGCCCCACAGCGCCACGATCTCGAGCCGGAGCGCGGGCCAGACCAGCGCGGCGGCGACAGCAGGCCAGCGGGAGCGGCTGCCCCACGCCGCGAGCGCGACCGGAATCAGATAGAAGAGCACCGCGGAGTGGATGAAGGGGCCCGTCAGGTAGTCGCCGATCGCGATGAGCGCCAGGCTTCCGATCCAGTAGAGCGGAGAGATGGTGCCTTTCGATCGGATCGACCACACCGGCGTGCTCCTCTGCAGGTCGGATGTTCAGGGCTGATGGCTGATAGTCGCACGCCGGGTGTTCCGCTTCAATAGCGGGTTTGTACCATCGGCATCAACACGAATCCCCTGGGGCGTGCGCGCGACGCCATCGCTCGGCCAGGGACGCGCGTCTGCCCGCCCGGTACAAACGCGTCATTGCCGCGCTGCCCGCGGAATCACAAATATTCGCTGGAAACCAATGGCCCCGGACGGGTTCATGCCGGCGCGCACGGGGGAGGTGACATGATGACCATTCAGGACGAAGTCGGGGTGCTGACGCTCGCGGGGATCGCGGGCGTGGCCCTGGTCTTCCTTTACGTCATCCATGGCGCCACCCGGCAGGCCGACGCCGCCCGCGTCGAGGCACGTGCGGGTGCGATCCAGAAGTGGTTCTTCCTGGGGTTGCTCGTGCTGGGCGCGGGCGTGACGGCGGCGACACTGGCCCCATTCCCCATTCCGGACCAGCGGGCGCCGGTGGGGACCCGGCACGTCGTCGACGTCGTGGGCCACCAGTGGGGCTGGCGGTTGCCACCAGGGCCCATCGAGGCCGGCGTGCCGGTCGAGTTCCGGGTCACCAGCGCGGACGTCAACCATGGCTTCGGGCTCTACGACAGCAGCGGACGGCTGCTCGCGCAGACCCAAGCCATGCCCGGCGTGACCAACCGGCTGGTCTACACTTTTGCGCGGCCCGGCAGGTACCGGGTGCTGTGCCTCGAATACTGTGGCCTGGTCCATTACGGGATGAGCGCGGAGATCGTGGTCTCGGCCGCCGGAGACGCCCGGCCATGAGCACGCGCTACCCCGCCAGCGAGACGCTGACCCGGGGCGAGCGCCGGGCGCTCAACCTGTACCTGGTGTCTGGCCTGCTGCTCTTCATCCTGCTCATGAGCTTCGGGCTCACGATGCGGCTGGCGCAGAGTGCCTGGATCGCCATCACGCCCAACCACTTCTATCAGATCATGACCGCGCACGGCGCGGGCATGGTCGGCACGGTCGGCCTGGCTTCGAGCGCCGTGATGTGGTTCTTCCTCCGCAAGTACGTTCGGCTCAGCCTGCCGGTCTTCGTGGCCAACTACGCGTGCTTCATGCTGGGCGCCGCCCTGCTCCTGGGCGCTACGTTCGTCGGCCGGTTCGGGGGCGCCTGGACGTTTCTGTATCCGCTGCCGGTGCACTCGATGGGCGTGTGGAGCGCCGGCGCGGCGGCGGTCTTCATGGTCGGGTACCTGATCATGGGGCTCGGGTTCCTGCTGTTCTATCTCGACGCCATGCGCGCGATCGTCCGGGTCTACGGCAACCTCGGTCGTGCGCTCGGCCTCCAGTGGTTGTTCGGCGGCACCATCGACCCGCGGCACCCGGCCACCGTGGTTGCGAGCACGATGGTCATCATCGTCAATTCGCTGGGGATTCTGGGCGGGGCCGTGGTCCTGGTGATGAGTCTGGTCAACGCGTACGCGTCCGAGTTCGTGCTGGACGCGCTGTTCGCCAAGAACCTCACCTATTTCTTCGGGCACGTATTCGTCAACAGCAGCATCTACATGGCCGTCATCGGCGTCTACGAGCTGCTGCCGCGCTACACCGGCCGGCCGTGGAGCATGTCGCGGCCGTTCCTCTGGGCGTGGGCGGCCAACACGGTGCTCGTGCTGATCGTATATCCGCACCACCTGCTGATGGACTTCGCGATGCCGCGCTGGGCGATGATCATCGGTCAGATCGCCTCGTACGGCGAGGGCCTGCCGGTCTTCGCGGCCACCGCGTACCTCGTGCTCACCAACGTCCACCACTCCGGGCTGCGCTGGCGCATGCCGATCGTGCTGATCGTGCTCGCGATCTTCGGCTGGTCGGCGGGCATCGTTCCGGCCATCATCGACGGCACGATCAGCGTCAACCGGGTGATGCACAACACGCTGTGGGTCCCGGGCCACTTTCATTTCTATCTGCTGCTCGGGGTGCTGCCGATGCTGCTCGCCTTCATGTATCACCTGATCGGCGGCCGCGCGGATGAGCCCATCAGCCGCGGCGATGAGCTGGGCCTCACAGCCTATCTCGTCGGGGGCCTGACGTTCGTCGGCATGTTCCTGGCCGGCGGCCACGCCAGCGAGCCGAGGCGGTACGCGGTGCACTTCGCGGAGTGGCGGCCGTACGACCAGGCGGCCTCGATCGGGGCCGTGCTGGTCATCGCGGCGATGCTGCTGTTCGCCGCCCGAATCGCCCGTGGGCTGCTCCGGGCTCCGGCCGGGCCTCGATGACGGGCCTCCGGACCGCGCTGGCCTCCGCGGCCCTGCTGCTCGGCAGCGCGGTCGGGCTCGCGGCCGCCACCGACGGGTTCGCGGCCTTCACCACCGAGACGGCCCGCCGCGTCGCCGTGCGCCGCCACCCGGTCGAGCTGCCGGCCGTGACGCTCGAGAGCGACGCCGGCACGCGATTCACGCTCGCTGACCTTCGAGGCCGGTGGCTGCTGGTGGACTTCATCTACACCCGCTGCCCGACCGTCTGCTCGGCCCTGGGCGGAGACTTCGCGCGGCTCGAGCGGGAGCTGGCAGGCCCGATCGCGCAGGGCCGGATACGGCTCGTGAGCATCAGCTTCGACCCGGCGCATGACACCCCGGCGCAACTGGCGGCATATCTGGGGCGCTTCGGCGCCCGGAACGCGGCCTGGCAGGCGGCACGTCCGCTCACGGCCGAGGGTCTGCGGCGGCTGACGGCGGCGTTCGGCGTCACCGTCATCCCCGACGGGGGCGGCGGATACACCCACAACGCGGCCATCCACCTCGTGGACCCCGACGGCCGGCTGGCGGACATCTTCGACCCGGGCCACCCGGAGCGCGTCAGCGAGACGGTCCTCGGGAATCTCGATCCGTGACGGGCGAGCGGCGGTCGTTACCGGTGTTGCCGGCCGCGCTGCTGATGCTGGTCTCGATGGCACCGGCGGTCCGCCGGTTTCTCGAAGCCAGCATGACCGCGCAGATGCTCGTCCAACTGCCGCTCCTGGTCGCCGTGGGGTGGCTCGCCTCCCGCGCCGTGCCCGCGCGCGTGCTGGCGCGGGTGGAACGATGGAATCGCTCCGGCGTAAGCGGGCTGATCCTGGCGACGGCCGTCGCCGCCTTCTGGATGCTGCCGCGGTCGCTGGACGCGTCGACGAGTCAGCCGCTCGTGGCGGCGGCCAAGTACCTCTCGGTCCCGCTTCTGGTCGGCCTGCCGATCGCGCTGAGCTGGCGTCGCATGGGCTTCGTGGTCCGCGGGCTGATCCTGGCGGAGCTCGTGGCCACCTGCTTCCGTCTGGGCTGGCTGTACCGCATTTCTCCCATCCGCCTGTGCAGCAGCTACGGCCTCGACGATCAGCAGCGCCTCGGCGGATACCTGCTGGCTGTCGGCGGCGGGCTGCTGGTCTGGCTGGGCTGGAAGCTGCTCTGGGGACGCTTCGAAACGCCCTCGACGGCGCGCCCGCAGGAAGGACGGGGGTATCGGGAGCCGGTACAAACGCTTCATTGCCGCATGCCGGCGTCCGTCGCATCCATTCGATCCGCGCCGAGTCGTTCCCCGGAGCGGAAGGAGCGCGCGACCATGGCACGAAGCATCGAGGTGATCCCGACTGCGAGGAGCGTATGACGACGCCCCTGGCCCGGCGCGGGGAGATTTTCCCGGCGTTCACGCTGCCCGGCCCGGACGGATCGCCCGTCGCACTGGAGGACCTTCGCGCGCGGGCCAACCTGGTCCTCGTGTTCGCGGCGGACGAGGTCGGCAGTAGTGCCGTCACCGGGTTGCTGGAGCAGTTGAGGACGCGTCGGCCGGAGCTCGAGGCCGAGGTAGCGCGGGTCGTCGTCGTCGCCGCGGCTCGACCCGGGGCGAATCACCCGCGCAACGCTGACGCGTTTCCGGTGGTGCTGGACGAAGGGGCGCGCGTGCATCGGCAGGTCGGCGCGGCGGACGGCGCGGACAAGCCGGCTCCGGCCGTGTTCGTCACCGACCGGTTCCGCGAAATCTTCGCGGCCTACCTCCCGCGCCAGGGCTCGGCGCTGCCGGATGCGCAGGCGATCATCGAATGGCTCGTGTTCATCAATATCCAGTGTCCGGAATGCGGCGCGCCCGAGTGGCCACGGTAGCCACGTGCCGGTAGCCGCGCAGCGCCGGGCGTCGGGCTCGCGGCACGAGCTGGCGGTCGAGGGCCCCTTCCGGCTTCCCCTCACCGTCAGCGTCCTCCGGCGCCTGTCGACGAACCTGGTCGACGTCCTCACGCCCGGCGGCGAGTATGTGCGCGCGCTGGCGGGGGCACGCGGGCCCGTGATCGCCCGGGTCACGCAGACGCAGCCGAAGTCGCTGTCCGTCTCCCTCGAGGGCGACGAGGACGAGCACCACCGGGCACTCGGCCTCGTGCGCCGGATGCTCGGCGTGGACCGCGACCTGACGGCGTTCGACCGCGCCGCCGCGGGCATTCCCTGGCTGATGCCGCTGGCCGCGCGGATGCGCGGCGTCAAGCCGCCTCGCTACGCGACGCTGTGGGAAGCCTGCGTGAACGTGGTCGTGTTCCAGCAGATCAGCCTGCAGGCGGCCAGCGCGATCATGGAGCGGCTGATCGTCGCCCTGGGCCGGCCGGTCGAGGCCGGGGGTGTCCAGTCCTATGTGTTCCCCGGCGTCGAGAGCGTCCTGGACGCGAGGGACGATCTGCTGCGAGCGGCCGGCCTCAGTCCCGGCAAGCTCGCCACCCTGCGGCGGATCGGTGAAGCACTCGCCGCGGGCACGCTGGACGAAGCCATGCTGGAGGAGCGCGAGAGCCGCGAAGCCGCCGCGCTCCTGTGCGGGATCAAGGGGATCGGCCCGTGGACAGCCGCCGTCATCCTGCTTCGCGGGCTCGGGCGGCTCGACGTATTCCCGGCCAACGACAGCAGCGTGGCGCGGAATCTCACCATGGTCGCCGGCACGTCACCGCTCGACGTGGACAGCGTGGTCGGAGCGCTGCGCCCGCAACAGGGAATGCTGTACTACCACCTGCTGCTCGCGCGGCTCGAGTCCCGCGGCGAGTTGGGCCGTCCGTCGGCATCACGCACACGCGCATCGACGAACGCATGAAGGTCGCGGCGCACTGAAAGGAGTTGGCTATGGAAGCACACTCGCACGTGTACCCGATGCCGAGCCCGGAGCTGTCCGGCAAGCGGCAGGAGCTCGCGCCCGGGATCGGCAGCGCGTTCCGCGATTTCAGCCGGCAGGTGTTCGCTGCCGGCGCACTGGATGCGAAGACGAAGCAGCTCATCGCCCTCGCGGTGGCCCACGTCACCCAGTGCCCCTACTGCATCCGAAGCCACACGAAGGGCGCGCTGCGCGAGGGGGCGGAGGAGAACGAAATGATGGAAGCGATCTGGGTCGCCGCCGAGATGCGCGCGGGCGGCGCCGTGGCACACTCGGTGATCGCGCTCGCGACGATGGAAGCCGCGGCCAGCGTGCAGCCCTCATGAGCCGCTCGGGTCGCGGCCACCGCGCTCACCCGCCGGCCAACTGGTAGAACGCGCCGATGATCGCGCCGTACACCAGGTGGGCCAACAGCGTGAGCAGCGGGGTGCCGCGGCCGTAGTTGAGCGCCAGGAAGCCGGGCGGCTCCAGCTCGCGGGTCGGCTCGGGCCCGCGCTGCTCGGTCGCCATTCTGGGGTGGAATCCCGGGAGCACGGGCATGAGCACCAGCAGCACGGCAGCGCCGTGCACCAGCCCGACCCCGGCGCCGAGCCACCAGGTGGCCCGGTGCCAGCTCTCGAAGGCGAGCGCGTAGAGGAATCCAAAGACCCACCCCGCCAGCAGGTGCACCAGGAAGCCGATCACCGCCGCGCGATCGCGGTTGGGGGTGAACATCGTCCCAAGCATGAACGGCAGGCTCATGCGGGAGAGGCCCAGGCTCTGGCCGCCCTGCATCATGGCCGTGAGGACGATGGTGGCGACGAAGCCCCAGAGGAGAATGCTCCCGAAGTTCACACCCGGCCTCCCCGCGCGGCTCCCGGCGCCAGCGTGAGCGCGGCGTCGATCAGCCCCACGTGAGTGAACGCCTGCGGAAAGTTGCCCAGCGCGGCGCCCGTCGCCGGATCGATCTCCTCGGCGAACAGGCCCACGTCGTTCGCGTAGCCCAGCAGGCGTTCGAACGCCGCGGCCGCGCCACGGCGGTCGCCGCCGAGCGCCTGCGCCGTCACCGCCCAGAAGCTGCAGATCCCGAACGCGCCCTCCCCGGGCGCGAGCCCGTCATCCTCGAGATAGCGGTACAGCAGCCCGTTCCGGCCCAGACGGGCGTGCACGGCGGTCAGGGTGCCGCGCATGCGCGGTGAGGCCGGGTCGACGTATCCGTACCGGCCGAGCTGGAGGAGGGCCGCGTCGAGCGTATCGCCGCCGAGCACGCTCACGTAGCTCTGGAGTGCCGGGTCGAAGCCGTGCCGCTCGATCTCCTCGCCGATGGCGTCGCGCTCGCGGGCAAGCCGCGCCGCCGGGGCGCGGAGCAGCCCCGCGGCGTGGAGCCGGAGCAGCCGGTCGAGCGCCACCCAGCACATGGCCTTGGAGTACGTGTGCTGGCGGCGCGCGGCGCGAACTTCCCAGATCCCGTCATCGGGCTCCCGCCAGCGCCGGCACACCGTGTCGCCGAACCCGATGAGCATGCGCGCGGTGGCCCGGTCCAGGCCCCCGCCGCGCTGCACGAACTGGTAGACCGCATCGAGCACCTCGCCGTACACGTCGAGCTGGAGCTGGCCTTCCGCGGCGTTGCCCACGCGCACCGGCCGCGCGCCGCCGAAGCCCGCGAGCCGGTCGAGCTGTCGTTCCTTCAGATCGGTGCGGCCGTAGACGTCGTAGAGGATCTTCAGCTCGGGCCAACTGATGCGGGTCGTGTGGATCAGCCACCCGAGGAAGGATTCCGCCTCCGCCGGGTATCCGAGATCGAATAGCGCCTGCAGCGTGAGCGACGCGTCGCGCAGCCAGCAGTAGCGGTAATCCCAGTTGCGCGAGCCGCCCGGCTGTTCCGGCAGCGAGGTCGTCGGCGCGGCGACTACCGCGCCCGATGGCGCGTAGGCCATGAGCTTGAGGGTGAGCGCGCTCCGCACCACCGCCGCGCGGTGTGGTCCGGCGTAGGTGCAGCGCCGGGCCCACTGCTGCCACCACTCGGCCGACATCCGGATCTTCCGCTCGGCGGGCGCCCCGAGGGGGGGGATCACCGCGGGTTCGCCCTGGCTGAAAACCAGCGAGACGTGCCGCCGCTCGCCCGCGCGGAGGACGGCGCGTCCACGGACTCCGCCCCCATCGGCAGAGAGCGCGAGCGGCAGATCGGAGCGCAGGACGAGCACCGTGTCGCGGTGCTCGTAGTGAATGCCGAGGGCGCCGCGGTCGCGGAGGCGTGGCGTCGTACGGGCGTAGTCCGGCCGAGGATCGCACACGAGCTCGACCTCCACCTCGCCCGCCGGACATTCGACGGCGCGGAGGATCTGGTGCTGCGGCCACAGCTCGCGTCGCTTGTCCGCCTCGGAGCACACGGGCATGAGATCGGTGAGCCGCAGGGTACCGGACGAGGTTCGGAACGTGGTCTCCAGTATGTTCGTGTCGGGGACGTACCGGCGCTCGGCGGAGAACGGCTGCACGGGCCGGACGGCGAAGCGGCCGCCCTTCGCCTGATCGAGCAATGCGCCGAACAGCGACGGGCTGTCGAACCGGGGCCAGCAGAGCCAGTCGAGCGAGCCGTCGCGGGAGACGAGGGCAGCGGAGCGGCAGTCGCCGATGATGGCGTAGTCGGAGATGGCCGGGTGGGGCGGGCTGTCGTCGGGCATGGTCAGGTCCCCTCCGCCCGGATCCGTCCGATGGTGCCGAGCTCGGCGTTGAGCTCCGCCCAGTCGAGCTCCTCCTCCACCCGGTGGAAGGCGTCGTCCCCGATGGTGCCGTCCGCCCGGAGCGCCAGGAGGCGGCGGCGTTCGGCAGCCACCGCGCGCCTGATCAGCTCGCCGGGAGGCGCCCCGTCGCCGTCGGGCGGCGCGCCGGGCAGTCTGCTCAGATATTCCCCGCGCAGGAACCGCGCGGCCAGGCTCTGCTCGCCCGCGCCATCGAGCGCCCTCACGGCCGCCCGCGCGGTTTCCGAGCGTGCCAGCCGGACCTCCCGATCCACCGCGTCGTCCTGTTCCAGGCCCAGCCATGACATGAGCGGCCGGAGCGTGAGGCCCTGAATCACCAGCGTGCCGACCACGACGCAGAAGGCGGTAAACAGGAGCAGGTCGCGGAACGGCAGGCCGGCGGGGAGCGCGAGCGCCGCCGCCAGCGTCACGATTCCCCGCATCCCGCACCACGCCACCACTGCCGCGTTCCGAGGCGAGCCGCAGCGTCCCGCCGGCCCTCGCCCGCTCCCCGCGAGCGGCCGGCCGGCCAGCTCCCCACCCATCACCCACACGATGCGAACGAGCATCACCACCGCGCAAACCGCGGCGGCGGTCCCGAGATAGCCGAGCGCTCCGCCCTGGCCGAGCCGCGCCAGGATGGGCTTGAGCTGCAGGCCTACCAGGATGAACGCGAGCACGTTCAGCACGAACACGGCAACGTCCCACACGGCGTACGACGGGATCCGGATCCGGGCGGGAATCTGGTCCGGCGCGGTCCGCGCCACGGCCATCGCGAAGACCACCATCGTGAGGATGCCGGACAGATGGATGCGCTCGGCGATGAGCCAGACGGCGAACGTGCCCGTGAACTGGACGACGACAGACGTGGCCACGTCCCGGATTCCGCGCGACACGAGCCGCATGATCCTGCTCAACACAAGGCCGAGAACGACGCTTCCGGCGGTGACGGCGAGCAGCATCGGGACCACGTCATACCCGACCACCACCGCACCCAGGGCTGCGCCGACCGCGAGCCGGTAGATGAGGAGCGCGCTCGCGTCGTTGAACAGGCTCTCGCCCTCGAGGACCACCAGCAGCCGGTGCGGCGGGCGGAGCTGCCTGAGCACGGCCGTGGCCGCGGCCGCATCGGGCGGAGCCACGATGGCGCCGAGCGCGATCGCGGCGGCCCACGGGATGTCGGGCACCAGCCAGCGCGCCGTTACCGCCACGGCCGCCACGGTGAGCACCACGCTGCCGACCGCCAGGCTCGCGACCGAGCGCCAGTGCTCCCGCAGGTCGCGCGGCGAGGTGTCGAAGGCGGCATCAAGCAGCACCGGGGCGACGAAGAGCGCGAGCGCGAGCTCGGGATCGAGGGTGACCGTCGGCGTGCCGGGCACCAGGGCCAGCGCCACGCCGGCCAGCGCGAGCAGCGCGGGATAGGGCAGGTCGGTCCGCCGGGCGAGCGCGGCCAGTGCCGCGCCCACGAGCAGGAGGGCGATGCTGATCTCGAAGACGGCCATGACGAAATAAGCCGGCGGGGACGGGCGGAGGCCAGCGCGGGCCGGGTGCTACTCAGCGAAACGGGTGGGCTGCGCTGGAGTAGGGAATTGCGTCGAGTGGCCAGAGAGGGAATCGAACCCCCGACACGCGGATTTTCAGTCCGCTGCTCTACCAACTGAGCTACCTGGCCGTGGGCGGGGAATATAGAAAGAGGCCTCGGGCGAGCCAAGGGACCGCTACCAAACCGTTCAGCCGGCCGCGGCGTTTCCTGCACGACCGCCACGACCGCTCCCGGAGACCCTGATGACCCGCCCAATCCCGCTCCTCCTGCTTGCACTCACCGCCGCGGCCACCCCCGTTCCCGCGCAGATGCTGGCGTCCCGCCCAGTGGTCCCGGCCGTCGGTACACCCGCGCCTGCCTGGCGGAACGCGAGTTGGCTCAATGCCGGCCACCCGCTCACGCTGCCCGAGCTCCGGGGCCGGGTGGTCCTGCTCAACTTCTGGGTCTTCACCTGCTACAACTGCACCAACACCGTCCCCTCGCTCGTGGACTTCGACCGGAAGTACCGGGACCGGGGGCTCACGCTGATCGGCATTCACACGCCGGAGTTCCCGCCCTACGCGGGGGAGCACGACCGGGCAAACGTCGAGCGCGCGCTGCGGAAGTACGGGATCGAGTATCCCAACGCGCAGGACAACGATTCGAAGACCTGGGAGCTGTACGGCATCCGGTACTGGCCGAGCTTCGTGTTGATCGACAGGCGGGGGAACATCAGGTACGAGGGATATGGGGAGTTCCACCTGAACGACGGGACGTATCGCACGTGGGACGGGCGGATCCGGGAGTTGCTGGCCGAGTGAGAGGGCCGGGTAGCGGGCCTTTGGTCGGCATGACCGCGGCGGCCGTGTTCGCCGCCGCCTTCGTCGCCTCCTGCGCCGACCCGGCCGGCGCGGTCGCACTCCTGCGCCTCCGCACGGCGCCCGATGGTCCGGACACCCGCATCACCCTCCTCGCCGCCCCCGGCCTCGAGATCAACGCCCGTCTCCTGCCCGCGCTCGAGCTCCCCAACGGCACCGTCTACCGCTTCGCTACCGGCCGCCGCTCCGCCGACTCCGCCTACTTCGCCGAGCCGCCCAGCGCGCGCCTGCCCGGTCGCCACGACCGGATCCACGGCACGCTGCGCGCGAGTGTGTGCCGCGAGGACGAACTGGTCTGCCACAGCGTCGCCTTGGAGCTCTAGCCGGATCTGCCCCGCCAGCGCACACGGGCGCGGCGTCACCCCGCGCGGCGGGGTTGTCGTTTGGCCGGACTCCCTCTAGCGTCACCAGACGGGCCCATTCACCCGCCCGACGACGCTCTACCTCGACCCGAAGACGGGCGGCATCGACCGGCGGAAGGAGCGCGCCGACGCCCACGAGGTGCTCCCGCCCCACGACGCCAGGCCGCTGGCCGAGATCATCAAGTCCGTCGAGGACCAGAAGCTCGGTACGGTCACCGAAGTGGATTACGCTGGACATCGATCCGCGGACCGGGGAGAGGCGGCGCCGCCCCTAGAAGGAAGCGCCGCCCTCCCGCATATTGCTGCATGGCCGAGCCCCGCTTCCCCAATCTCATCCTCCTCGACCACCCGCTCATCCAGCACAAGCTCACCATCCTCCGCGACCGGGAGACCAGTACCCGCGATTTCAAGCAGCTCGTGAGCGAGATCGCGGTGCTCATGGCGTACGAGGCCACCAAGGATCTCGCCACTCAGCCGGTGGAGATCGAGACCCCGCTCGAGCGGATGACCGGCCGCCAGGTCTCGGGGAAGAAGCTGACCCTCGTCCCCATCCTGCGCGCCGGCCTCGGCATGGTGGAGGGCATCGCGCACCTCATCCCCTCGGCGCGCGTGGGGCACATCGGGCTCTACCGGGACCACGACACGCTCAAGCCGGTGGACTACTACTTCAAGATCCCGGCGGACGAAGTGGAGCGCGACTTCTACGTGCTCGACCCGATGCTCGCCACCGGCGGGTCGGGCGTGGCGGCGGTGAGCACGCTCAAGGGCGCCGGCGCGCGCCGGATTCGATTTCTCTCGATCGTGGCCGCGCCCGAAGGCGTCGGCCGGATGCTGGACGCCCATCCCGACGTCCCCATCTACACCGCCGCGCTCGACCGCCAGCTCAACGACATCGGCTACATCCTGCCGGGGCTCGGCGACGCCGGCGACCGGCTCTTCGGCACCCGCCACCAGTGAGGGCCACCATTCCACTCCGGACAGGCACGTGAGCGGCATCCGTCTGACCTTCTGGGGCGCGGCGGGACAGGTCACCGGCTCCATGCACCTGCTCGAGGCGGCCGGCGGGCGATTTCTCCTCGACGCGGGCCTGTTCCAGGGCCACCGCGCCCGGAGCCACGAGCTCAACGCGCGCCTGCCCTTCGACCCCCGCCGGCTCGACGGCGTGGTGCTGAGCCACGCTCACATCGACCACTCGGGGCGGCTGCCGCTGCTCGTCCGCCACGGCTTCCACGGCCCGATCCACGCCACCCCGGCCACCCGCGATCTCTGCGCGGTGATGCTCCCCGACTCGGCCCATATCCAGGAGAAGGACCACGAGTATCTCCGGCGCCGCGGCAAGGCCGGCCCCGAAAGCGAGCCGCTCTACAACATGGCCGACGCCATCGCCGTCCAGGACCTGCTGATCGGAGTGCCGTACCGCCGGATCACCCACCTGCGGAAGCACCTCGCCCTGGAGTTCGTGGAGGCCGGCCACATTCTCGGGTCGGCGTCGGTGGACATCCGCATCACCGAGGGCGGCAGCCACCGACTGGTCTTCTCCGGCGACATCGGCCGGCCCGGACTGCCCATCATCCGCGACCCCGAGCCGCCCCCGGGCCCGGTGGACACCCTGATCGTCGAGTCCACCTACGCCGACCGCGACCACGAGACCGTGACCGGCGCCGAAGAGAAGCTGGCGGAGGCGGTGCGCCGCACGGCCGCCCGCGGCGGGAAGCTGCTGATCCCCGCCTTCGCACTCGGCCGGGTGCAGGAGATCGTCTACGGCCTGCACCAGCTCTGGCGCGCGCGGCGGATCCCGGAGGTGCCGATCTACATCGACAGTCCGCTGGCCGTCGAGACCACGACCGTCTTCCGCATGCATCCCGAGATCTTCGACCAGCGCGAGAAGCTCGTGGCCGAGGGCGCCCGGCTGTTCGATTTCCCGCTGGTGCGCTACATCCGCGGGGTGGCCGAGTCGAAGGCGCTGAACGAGCTGCGCGCCCCGGCGGTCATCATCGCGGCGAGCGGGATGGCCGAATCGGGACGGATCCTGCACCACCTGATCCACGGCATCGGCGACCCCCGCAACCTGATCCTGTTCGTCGGCTTCCAGGCCGAGCACACGCTCGGCCGGCGGATTCAGCGCGGCGAAGAGGTGGTGCGGATCCTGGGCGAGGAGTATCCCCGGCGGGCCGAGGTCGAGACGATCGGCGGCTACTCCGCCCACGCCGACCGAAGCGAGCTCCGCGCGTGGCTCCGGGGCCTGGGCGGGCCCATCCGCCGCGCCTTCGCAGTCCATGGCGAGCCGCCCGCGCTCGGCGCCATGGCCACGATCCTGCGCGAGGAGGGCGTGCGCGAGGTCATCCTGCCGAAGCACGGCGAAGCGTTCGACCTGTAGCCCTGCTCCGGGCGGCGGTTCTGCTGCCGGTGCTCGCGGCGATGGCCTACACGGTCTCGCTGGTGATGGTGCTGGTGACGAGCCAGCAGGACCAGCGCCGGCCCGTGGACGCGATCGTGGTGCTGGGCGCGGCCCAGTACAATGGGCGGCCCTCGCCGGTGCTGCGCGCGCGGCTGGATCACGCGCTGTCGCTCTATGGCGACGGCGCCGCGCCGCTCGTGATCGTGAGCGGCGGCGTGGGCCGGGGCGACACCATCAGCGAAGCGGCCGTGGGCCGCCGCTACCTCGTGGCTCGCGGGATCCCCGCGGACGCGGTGATAGCCCAGGCCGAGGGCCGCACCACGATGGCCTCCATGAACGCGGTGGCGGACTGGCTGCGGCCGCGCGGGCTCCGGCGCGTGCTCCTGGTCAGTGATCCCTTCCATATGTTCCGCCTGCGGCTGGAGGCCCGCCGCACGGCGCTCGAGGCGTATACTTCGCCCACCGAGAGCAGTCCCATCTCGGCCAACCCCGTCCTCGAGCTCCGTTACCTGCTCGCCGAGGGATTCAAGGTCCCCGTCGCGTGGGTGCGGAGCTGGTAATCGAGCTATGCCCCTGATCTCCTCCGAGCGGCTCTACACCGGCCGCATCGTGAACCTCGACCGCGACACCATACGGTTTCCCGACGGCTCCAGCGGCCAGCTCGAGATGCTCCGGCACCCGGGCGCGTCGGCGGTGGTCCCGTTCCTCGACCCTCCCGGCCACGCCGACCCGCGCGTGCTCCTCATCCGGCAGTTTCGCCACGCGGCCGACGGGTTCATCTGGGAGGTCCCGGCCGGACGGCTCGACCCGGGCGAGGCCCCCGAGGCCTGCGCCCGCCGCGAGCTCGAAGAGGAGACCGGGATGCGCGCCGGCACGCTCGAGCGGCTCACCACCATCTACACCACCCCGGGCTTCACGGACGAGCGGATTCACCTCTTCCAGGCACACGGCCTCGAGCAGGGGGCGCAGCACCGCGAGGCCGACGAATTCATGGAGCTGCACGAACTGCGCTGGTCGGTGGTGATGGACAAGGTGCGCAGCGGAGAGATCCAGGACGGCAAGACGCTGGTGAGCCTGCTGTTCGTGCAGTGCGGCCGGAAGCGGTCGTCTCTCGACTGAGGCCCGCTCCCCGCCTACAATTCGGTCATGCCTTCCCATACGTTCGACGCGCTGCTGCGCTCCCTCCCCAAGGGGGAGCTGGCGCCGGTGTACTACCTGCACGGCCCCGAGGACATCCTGAAGGACGAGGCGGTCCAGGCGATCGTCGAACGGGCGCTCGACCCCGCGCTCCGGGACTTCAACTACGACCAGCGCTCGGCCGCCCAGCTCGATCCCGAGTCGATCTATGCGCTGTGCACTACACTGCCGATGATGGCGGAGCGCCGCGTCGTCGTGCTGCGCGAGGTCGAGGGGTGGAAGCGGAAGCCCAAAGCCCGCGCGGCCTTTCTCCGCTATCTGGAGCGGCCGGCAGTGGAGACCGTCGTCATCCTGGTCCAGGGCGCGGCCGAGGAGGCGGAGGACAAGGACCTGGTGCGCGGCGCTTACGCGGTGGCCTGCGAGCCGCTGCCGGCCGAGCGCGCGCGGAGCTGGCTGCTGCGGCGGGCGGGCAGCCTGGGGGTGGCGCTCGAAGATGCGGCGGCCGAGCATCTGCTGCTCGCCACCGGCAACGACCTCGGCACCGTCGCGGCGGAGCTCCAGAAGCTGGCCGCACTTCCCGCCGGCGCACCGCTCACCGCGGCGCAGGTGGGCGAGCTGGTGGGGGTGCGCCATGGCGAGACGATCGTCGACTGGCGCGACGCGGTGCTCGACGGCGCCGCGGGACGGGCCGCGGCCATGCTGGGCCCGCTGCTCGATCAACCCGGGGTGAGCGGCGTCAAGCTCATCACGCTGCTGGGCACGACGCTCGCCGGCGTCGGGCTGGCGCGGAGCCACTACGACCGGCGCGTACGCGGCCCCAGCCTCGAGCGCCTGATGTTCGACCGCCTCCGCCAGCTCCGTCTGTTCGGGCTGCCCGACTGGAAGCAGGAGAGCGCCCACTGGGCATGCTGGGCCGCGGACTGGCCGGCCGGGCGCGTCCGAAATGCGCTCCGGGCCGCACGTGATGCCGATCAGGCGCTCAAGAACACCACGATCTCCGATGAGCGGGGGATCCTGACCGACCTCGTGCTCCGGCTGACGGTCGCGCGCGCGGAGGCGGCGTGAAGCGGCTGGTGGTCGCGGCGCTCGCGGCGGGAGCGGCGCTCCTCGGTGCCGCCCCCGCTCACGCCCAGACCGACCCCAGATTGGTGGATGCGGTGCGCGCCGCGCAGGAGGGCCAGAGCGATTCCGCTCGCGCCCGGATCCAGCGGCTCCTGGCAGCCACGCCGCCGACGGATACCCTCTACCCGCAGATCCTCTACGCCCAGGCGATGGTCGCGGGCTCCGCGGGAGACATGCGGCGGGCGCTCCAGCAGGTGGCCGTCGAGTACGCCAGCTCCCCCTGGGCCGATGACGCGCTGCTCCGTCTGGTGCAGATGGACTACGCTGTCCGGAACCTGGAGAGCGCCGAGCGGAACCTCGAGCGGCTCCGGCTCGATTTCCCGGCCACGCCGCTCCTGGCCCGTGCCGCCTACTGGGCCGGACGCACCTACTTCGACGACAACAAGCCGGCCGCGGCCTGCCGCTGGCTGGCGGACGGGATGGCGCAGGCCGGCACCGACGTCGAGCTCCAGAACCAGCTCGGTTTCCTTTATCAGCGCTGCAACATGCCCGCCGATACGGCGGCCGATACCGCGGCCGCCCAGGCAGACAGCACTCGGCCGCCGCCGAGCGACTCGGCACCCGCCACACCGGCCACACCGGCCGCACCGGCCACGCCGCCGCCGCCGGCCGCCAGACCCGCGTACCGGGTGCAGGTCGGCGCGGTAGCCACGCAGGCAGCCGCGGACGGCCTCGCGGCCCGCGCGCGTGCGGCGGGGTTCACGGCGATCACGGTGCGCGAGAAGGGCCTCTACAAGGTGCGCGCGGGAGAGTTCGCCACCCGCGCCGAGGCGCAGGCCGCGGCCGGCCGGCTCAAGGCGAAGCTCGGCGGCAATCCGTTCGTGGCCGCGGGTCCCTAGTCGAACGCATGTCGCCCACGCGCGCGTGGCCGATGACGTGGCTCGTCGGGGGCGCGCTGGC
>DATAHW010000010.1:0-12149 GCA_036262935.1 Gemmatimonadales bacterium
CTCAAGCCCGATGGGCCGATCAATACCAAGGAGCTGTTCGTGCAGACGGTGTGTGCCGGCCGGCCGGCCAAGGGGATGCCGGCCTGGTGCGCGCTCGGGATGGACATCCCGACCATCGACAAGATCTACAGCTACGTGAAGGGCCGGAGTGATGCCAAGATCGGCCCGGGTCGGCCTGCGCTCAAGCCGCAAGGGTAGGGAAATGTCCCTGCGCTTCGGGCTGGCAGTGTTGATCCTCCCGGGGACATCGGCAGTGGACGACGCGAACGCGCAAGTGAGCGCGCAAGTGAGCGCGCCGGAATACGAAGGTTGGCGGCAGTACAGCGTGCACTGCGCGCGGTGCCACGGGCAGGATGTGCTGGGAAACCCCGTGGCCGCCAACCTGCTCGAGTCCGCCCGTGAGGGGGGAGCGCTGGGCGGGCGGGATGCATTCGTCGCGGTCGTGCAGGCGGGCCGAACGGATCGCGGCATGCCGGCGTTCGACGG
This sequence comes from Gemmatimonadales bacterium, assembly GCA_036262935.1. Classification (GTDB taxonomy): domain Bacteria; phylum Gemmatimonadota; class Gemmatimonadetes; order Gemmatimonadales; family GWC2-71-9; genus CAVVWJ01. The sequence goes on from DATAHW010000010.1 coordinate 487, forward strand.
CGTCCTCTCGAAGGAGCAGAGTGGCGCGATCTACGCCTATGTGAAGGGCAGGGCGGACGGCCGGATCCCGGCCGGCCGACCCGCGCGACCGCCCGGCTGACCGCGGCGCCTGGTCACTCCGCCTTCCCGGGCTCCAACTCGACCCTGGCGGTCCCCAGCTCCGCGGGCCACAGCAGCGTGACCGATTCTCCCTGGCGGGTCCGGTCGAGCCCGCGCTCGGACTTGGCCACGGTTTCGATGGGGAAGCGCCACTCCTCGGCGGCCGGCGCGCAGTCGATCCCGAGCGGCACCGCGAGCGAGAGCTCGGTGGCGAACCGGTCACCAGCCTCGGCGACGGCCGGGTCCCAGTCCCAGCTCACCGTGAGTCGGCCATCCGACTCCAGCCGGATCCGCTTTTGCAGCCGCGCCCTACCGTCCGCTTCCGCGCACACCACCTCGACGCCGCCATCGCGGCGCTCGATGGTGTGGGCGAGCGGGCGGCGCGCCCACGATACGATCGCCCAGTAATCGCCCCGCTCGTAGTCCTCGAGCGTGACGCCGCCCGGCAGGATCCGGTCCACGAACAGGGCACGGTCGTCATGGTCGAGCGCGGGCCGTATATCCAGCCGCAGCCCCTCCTCGATGGCGTGGATGCTGGCGGCCTCGCCCTCCGCCGCCGTTGCCTGCTCGGCTGCGCGCTCGAGAGCGAGATCGTGATACGCCTCGCGCCGGCGGGTGAGGGTGTTGGCGTAGTTGATCCCACCGGCAAAGAGCGTGTACTCCTCGACGGCACCGCCCCGCGCGGGGCTGATCACGGCGGAAAACGCGGCACTGTGGACCCAGACCTCCTCGTGGCCATCCCCGTCGAAGTCCACCACTTCCCAGGCGAGCTGCTCGCCCCGGCGCAGCGCCGATTCCGCGTCGGCGAGGTTCCGCCAGACGGCATCCCGGAGGTGCGGCAGGTAGAGTCCGCCGAAGACGCCGTGCCAATAGGCGTCGTTGCACTGAGCGCGGCCGATCGCCCGGCGCGGCTCTGCCGGGTCGCCCCGGGCCCGCGCCAGCGCGCTCAGCGCCATCATCTTCTTGTGCATCCGGTTCGACTCCGGATACTTGACCAGAAAGTTGCGCCAGTGCGCGCCGCGAATGAGCGCGCCGTCCGGTCCGGCGACCCGCGCCTCGCCGAGATCGCGCTCCAGGCGGTGCAGCCGGAGCGCGGCATCGGGCGGGAGCGACCAGCTCTCCATCTCGCGGTACGAGGCCGTCGGCAGGTACGCCAGGCCGCCGCTCGGCACGACATCGAGCGCCTCGTCGAGCCGGCTCAGCACCACCTCGCCCCGGTCGATCTGCCCGCCGATCACGCCCATGAAGCGCTCCAGCCACCGCTCGCCGTAGACCCACTCCTTGGTGCCGGGCCACCCGCCGAACTTCTCGGCGTCGTCGGCCAGTACGGCGAGCTGGTGCCCGGCGCCGCGCAACTCGCGCAGGTACTCGGCCGTCTCCTCAGGCGGGCGGAAGGGGATGAGATAGCGCAGCCGCTCGTCGATCGGGAACAGCGCCACCCGCTTGCCGTCGCTCTCGGTCCAGAACGGCGCGTGGAGCTGCTCGGCGGCGAAGCCGGTCACGAGAAAGTGCCGGTCGTCCACGAGGGCATAGCGTACGCCGGCCTCGGCCAGGTCGGCGGCGAGCTCGGGCTCCCACACGCGCTCGGTGAGCCAGAGGCCGCTGGCGTCCACGCCGAAGCGCCGGCGCACGGCATCCCGCATCCAGCCGATCTGCTCGACCCGGTCGCGCCGGGGGAGGGAGGCGAGCACCGGCTCGTAGAAGCCGGCCAGGAGCAACTCCACCTGCCCGTCGGCCGCGAGCCGGCCCAGGCGGTCGAGGTACGCCGGTTCGTGCGCCTCGAGCCACTCGAACAGCGGCCCGCTCAGATGGAGAACGATCGGAAGGAACCCGCTGCCCGCGAGGGCGTCGATCAGCGGGCGATACACGTCGTCCACGTGCTGGGCGAAGACGTGGTCGAAGTTGCCCACGGGCTGATGCAGATGCAGTCCGAACGCGAACCGGATCGGCGCCACGGACTACCCGAGCACGAGGGAGCGGGAGCCGCCGAGCGCCGCGGCGACGGCGGAGAGGATGTCCGGAAAGAGCACGTCGCGTTCGGCGAGCACGGCGGCTCGGCCACGGGCGCGCTCGAGTGCCTCCGGTGACCCGTCCTCAAGCGCCGAGACCAGCTCTTCGGTGTCGGCGCAGTGCTCGCGAAAGCGCCGCTCGCCGTAGTCGGCCGCGGCCCCAGTCGAGATGATGAACTGCCAGTCGGACGACTGGGCCAGGAGCAGCTCGCGAGCGGCCTGCGCCAGCACCGGCCGCGCCTGCTCGGACGCGAGCGCGCGGGGAGCCGCATCCCAGAACCGTTCCTCGAGGGGCCAGAGCCGCTCCCAGGTCCAGGCTGTCAGGTCGCTCAGCCACATGCTGAAATCACCGTTGGCGCCCCACGAGCCGGCAGGCATCCGGATGGCGGTGCGGGCCGGATGGCGGGCGAGATGCTCGGAGCCGGTCGTGGGCCGCACGTCGCTCCGGCCGCCGAGCGCGCGGTAGGTCTCGCGCAGGAAGTCGGGACCTTCGAACCACCAGTGGCCGAAGAGCTCGGTGTCGAATGGGGCCACGATCACCCCATCCCGCCGCGGCGCCTGGCTTCCCGCGATCTCCCCGAGCAGCCCGGCGAAGTGGTGCGCGTGCCCGCGCGCCCGGTCGAGCGCCGTCGCCGGGTCGTAGGGCTCCTTGGCGCCCAGGTCGACTGCCGGGCCGCTGACCCGCCAGAGCTTGAGGCCGCCGGGCCAGCGCATCTTGTGAAACTCGAGGTAGGCGGCGTCACCGGGGTAGCCCTCGAACCGGCTCCAGACCTGCATCGACGCGCGCGGGTCGCGCACGTACGCGGTCACGTCACCGGCACCGCGCCCATGGGCCACGCGATAGGCCAGGTACGGCGAGCGCCGCACCGGCTCGGCGGGCGAGCCGCCGCCCGGCCGGTGCGCCTCCGGGTCCAGCGCGGCAGGATCGCCCGAGAGCCCGAGTGCGCGGCCCGCCGCGGCGAGGTGCGCGTCCACGAAGAAGAAGCGGAATCCGGCGTCGGCGAGATGCTCCTCGATGCCCCGGCGCATCCCGCTCCGCGGCGCGGTGGGCCAGGGCCCCCACGGGCCGCGCGGCCGGTAGGCGCACTCCGGCAGCCAGCACCCGGCGGGCGCGCGCCCGAACAGCCGGCGGTGCTCGGCCATTCCCACGGCGAGCTGCAGCCGGATGCTCTCGTCACGCGCGAGCAGGGGCAGGAAGCCGTGGGTGGCCGCCGAGCCGATGATCTCGAGCCGCCCGGCGGCCTCGAGCTCGCGGAACCCGCCGACCAGATCGCCCTCCACCTCCTCGAACAGCCCCCGCAGCCGGAGCAGCCGCGCGCGCCAGTACTCCACCAGCGGCAGCAGGTGGCTCTCGCCCGTCGCGGCGAGCGAGGCGGGCGCCGCTGCGCAGGCGGCGAGCCGCTGCGCGAGGAAGCTCTCCAGCTCGCGGGCGAAGAGCGGATTCGCGAGCTGGTTGGCGAGCACCGGCGTGAAGCCGATCGTGACCCGCGCCGGGATTGCCTCCGCGTCCAGTCGGCGGAACGCCTCGAGCAGCGGGAGGTAGGTGTCCACCGCCGCTTCGCAGATCCAGTCGCTGCCGTGGGGCCAGCGCCCGTGGTTGAGCACGTAGGGGAGATGGCTGTGCAGGGCAAAGACGAAGTCCATCGGCGCTCCGGTCACCGGGTCCCGGACCGGCTGAGCGCGCGGCGATAGACGTCCAGGTAGGTGGCGACCGACCGTTCCCAACTGAAGTCGGCGGCCATGCCGTTCCGCATGAGCGTGTGCCAGCGCGCCGGATCGGCATAGCAGTCCAGGGCGCGGCGTGCCGCCGCCGCGAACGCCTCCGGGGTGTAGGCGTCGAACCAGAAGCCGGTGACGCCGTCCTCGACCGTGTCCCGGAGGCCGCCGACGCAGCGGACGATCGGCGGCGCGCCGTAGCGCTGCGAGCGCATCTGGGTCAGGCCGCACGGCTCGTACAGCGAGGGCATCAGGAAGATGTCGGCGCCGGCCATGAGCCGGTGCTCCAGCCGGTCGGAGAAGTCGAGCTGCACGCCGATCCGGTTCGGAGCCGACAGGGCCAGCTCCACGAGCGCCTGCTCGTAGCGTTGCTCCCCGCTGCCGAGAAAGACGAACTGCGCGTCACCCGCGAGCAGATCGCGCGCGCCGAGAATCAGGTCGAGCCCCTTCTGCGTCACCAGCCGTCCGGTCATTCCGAAGAGCGGGACCTTCCGCCGCTGCGGCAGCCCGAACGAGCGCTGCAGCGCGGCTTTGCAGCGGCGCTTCCCGTCGAGCTGCTGGGCGGAGTACCGGGCCGTGATCTGCGCGTCCGTCGAGGGATCCCACTCGCGCTGATCGATCCCGTTGAGAATGCCCACGAGCCGGTCGCCCAGCGCGGTGAAGACATCGTGGAGACCGAATCCGCCCCCCGGCGTGCGGAGCTCGCGCGCCTGCGTCGGACTCACGGTGGTGACGAAATCGGTGAACGCGAGCCCGCCCTTGAGGAAATTCGCCTTGCCATACCACTCGAGCTGCCGCCAGTTGTAGATCTCCCACGACAGGCCGACATCGGGCACCGTCTCGGGCGGGAAGTGCCCCTGGTACCCGGGATTGTGCACCGACAGCACCGTGGTAGCCGAGTCGGCGACGCGGTCGCGCGCCAGAGTGGTGCGCAGGTAGACGGGGACGAGCGCGGTGTGCCAATCGTGGGCGTGGAGCAGGACGGGCCCCGCGACGAGGCGGGGCAGTGCCGTCAGCGCGGCGAGGGCGAAGAAGGCGAACCGGCGCGCGTTGTCCGGGTAGTCCACCGCGTTCTCGCCGTAGATGCCGGGCCGGTTGAAGTAGTCGAGGTGCTCGACGAAGAAGACCCGGGGCCCCGCCCGCGGCCGCGCCACCCGGAAGATGCGCGCTTCCTCGGCGCGCCCGCCGATGGGAACGAGGAACGGGGGTCCGACCGGCTCCAGATCGGGTTCGGCGTCGCGAACCGTGCGGTAGAGCGGAAGCACGACGGTGACAGCGAGGCCGGCCGCCTGCTGGAACTGGGCGAGTCCGCTCACGGCCTCGGCGAGGCCGCCGGTGCGGGCGTAGGGAAAGTATTCCGCCGTCACGTGCACGACGGACACGGGCTCGCCGGCCGCCGTGATCAGCGGCGGGCGGGCATCCGCCGGCGCGCGGGCCGGCTCGTGTACGGTCGCCATCCTGCCAACCTCGTCTTCATGCCGTGGGTGGGTCGTCACCGGACGACTCACCGCGGATCGCCGGAGCGTAGTGCTCCTGCACATAGTCCTGTACCATGCGCCTCGCCGTGAAGCGGCTGCCCGCCAGGCGAAGGGCATGGCGCATCTTCTCGACCCAGCCGAGCGGAACGCCGGCGGCATTGCGCGTATAGTAGAGCGGGATCACCTGCTCCTCGAGCAGCCGGTAGAACCGCTCCGCGTCGGCCGCGTCCGCGTCTTCACTCTCGCCGGCCGGCGAGATGGCCCAGCCACTCAGTCCATCGTAGCCCTCCTGCCACCAGCCGTCGAGGGTGCTGAGCTGCGGGATGCCGTTGAGCGCCGCCTTCATGCCGCTGGTGCCGCTCGCCTCGAGCGGCACGCGCGGCAGGTTGAGCCACAGGTCGACCCCCTGCACGAGCAGGTGGGCCAGGTGCATGTCATAGTCCTCGAGGAACGCCACGCGTCCTTCGAAGGCCGGGTCGCGGGTGAACTGGTAGACGCTCTGCAGCACTTCCTTGCCGGGGTCGTCGGCCGGATGCGCCTTGCCGGCGAAGATGATCTGCACCGGTCGCCACGGGTCCACCAGCATCCGCCTGAGGCGCTCGAGATCGCGGAAGATCAGGTTGGCGCGCTTGTACGTCGCGAACCGGCGGGCGAAGCCGATGGTGAGCGCGGTCGGGTCGAGCAGCGTCCCCGCGCCGACCACCTGGGCCGCCTCCTTGAGCTGGGTGGCGAAGCGGCGGCGCGCGTCCTCCCGCACGAAGTTGGCGAGGATCTGCTTGAGCCGCAGGTGCGCGTCCCAGAGACGCCCGTGATCCAGCGTCAGAACCCGATCCCAGACGCCGGGATCGTCGAGCCGGCTGCCCCAGTCGGGACCGAGGTGCTCGTCGAGGAGCGCCATGATGGGGCTCGCCATCCAGGTGGCGAGGTGGACGCCGTTGGTGACATGGCCGATCGGCACCGTCTCCCAGGGCCGGCCGGGCCACAGGTCGCGCCAGATGTTGCGGGAGACCTGGCCGTGGCGGCGCGAGACGCCGTTGACGCCCGCGGCCAGCCGCATGGCCGTCACCGTCATGTGGAACTGTCCCGGCAAGTCGGGATGGGCGCCGAGCGACAGGAGCGTGTCGCGATCCATGCCGACGTCCGCCCACACCGGCCCGGCCACGCTCTCGAGCTGGTCCACCGAGAAGGCATCATGCCCGGCCGGGACCGGCGTGTGCGTGGTGAACACGCCCTGCTCCCGCACCTGGTGGACCGCCTCCTCGAGCGGCATTCCCTGCGCGGTGTACTCGCGGAGACGCTCGACCATCATGAACGCCGCGTGGCCCTCGTTGGCGTGCCAGACGGAGGGATCGATCCCCATGGCGCGCAGCACGCGTACGCCGCCGACGCCCAGGATCCATTCCTGGCGGAGCCGCATGTCGGGACCGCCGGCGTAGAGCTTGTTCATGAGCGCGCGGTCGTCCGGGTGGTTCACGTCGAGGTTGGTGTCGAGCAGATAGATCGGCACCCGGCCCACCATCATGCGCCAGGCGCGGACGTGCACCGGCCGGCCGGCGGTCTCGACGACGGTGAGGAACGGCTCCTGCCGCGCGCCGGTGACGGGGACGAGCGGCGTCAGGCTGATGTCGAACTCCTCGTCGCTGTCCTGCTGCCAGCCGTCGAGCCGGAGCCGCTGGTCGAAATAGCCCTTCATGTAGAAGAGGCCCACGCCCACCATCGGTACACCGAGGTCGCTGGCGGCCTTGCAGTGGTCCCCCGCGAGGACGCCGAGGCCGCCGGAGTAGATCGGCACCGAATGGTGCAGCCCGAATTCGGCGCAGAAGTACGCCACCGGCCGGCCATCGAGCTCCGGGTAGCTGCGTGCGAACCACGTGTCCAGGCTCGTCGTCTCGTGCGCCAGCCGTCCCATGACGTCGTCGTAGCGGCGCAGGAAATCGCTGTCGCTCGCGCACGCGGCGATGCGGGCCGGGTCGACGCGGCAGAGCAGCTCCAGCGGATTGTGCCTGGTCAGGTGCCACAACGCCTCGTCGATGGAGCGGAAGAGGTGCCGGGCCTCACGGCTCCAGCTCCACCAGAGGTTCATGGTGAGGGTGGCAAGACCTTCGATGCGGGCGGGCAGGTACGGAATGCGGCCGTGCGGGGTCGTCATGGGGCGGAAGTATAGCGCGGGAATGGAGCGATGGGCACCCGACGATTGACGGGTGCTCGAGGCCTCGTCAGGGCGTGTTCCGGCGCTCCGCCTCAGACCCGTCTCCCCGCACCTCGACGGGAGCGAGCTGCACGTCGCAGTACTCGAAACGAGCCTCCCGCCGCACGCGCTCGCCGGCGACCAGCGGCAACGGGGTCGCGAAGAGCGGCCCCGCGAACACACAGGTGTGGAACTCGCCTCGCTCCCCGCAGGGATCTGCCGTGGCCGGCAGGTCCGCCAGAAACGACGCGTCGAATTCCCGCCCGGCGAACGTGGGCGCGAGCTGGGTCGTGTCGGCGCAGGTGACGATCGCCCGGTAGCCGGAGCCGATGAACCGGCGGGCGAGCGCCGTCGTGTCCGCGCCCCAGAGCGGAAACACAGCGTCGCAGTCGAGCGAGGCCAGGAGCACCTCACGATAAGCGCGGACATCCTGGAGGAACAGGTCGCCGAACGCCACGTGCCGGAGACCGGGCCAGCGTGCCCGCACCGCCCGCAAAGCCTGCTCAAATGCCGCCGCGTATTCGGCGTTCCCGGCCGCCGGACCGATCCGCATCACGACGAGCGGCAAGCCGATCGCACCGATCTGCGCCTCGAGAACAGCACGACGCACCCCGTGGATGCTGATGCGGTCATACTCGCCGGTGATGGTGGTGACGAGAGCGACCACCCGGTAGCGCGGATCCTGGCGGAGCGCGGCCAGCGCCAGCGCGCTGTCCTTCCCGCCGCTCCAGGCGAGTGCCACGTCGATTCGGTCAGGCTTGGCGGCGGGCGCACGGGGCACGGCGGCTCATCCGGTCGGGAAGGGTCACCTGATTCGACTGTTCACGAGGGGCGCTAGGGCTGCCGGCGGCCCGGGAACCGGTCCTCTTCGCGGGCCTGGCTCAGCAGCCGCTCGGCGAAATCGAGCCGCTCCTGCACCTCGCCCAATTCGCGGCGCACGTCCCCGACCTCGTCCCGCAGCGCCGAGCTCTCGAGGTCACTCCCCTGGCTCAGCAGTCCCGCACCGAGCCGTGCGTCTCCGAGCCGGATCCGGCGCTGCGCCCACAGTCCGAACCCAAGCGCCAGTGCGGCGTGAACGGTTGCGTGCCAGGGCTCGCCCGGTTGTGCCGCGAACCAGACGGCTCCCAGATTGCCCGCGGACAAGACGACGAGCACCGCATTCCAGAGGCGGGTCTTGGATGTCATGTCGGGCTCCTCGCCGAGTGGGCCTGGCCGATTTCACATGGGGCAGCTCCGGCACGCTCGGCCGGAAGTGAAATTTACCGCGACGGCTAGGCGCTGTCTAAGCGCCTGCTCGGCCGCAGAGCGTATCGCGCCCCGTCCCAGCTCGGATTGCGTTCGCGCAGGGACCTCGGCTCGCCCAGCTCGTGAACCAGGAACCAAGGATCCCATTCAGTCACGACTTGATCTCGGCCCCCGGCGGCCTTACCACGACCGCCAGCCGCCACGATGGGGGCCGGCCGAGCATGGCTCCTTACAATCGCTTGTCGGCTGCACCTGCGGCAGAGGGATCGGCCGCAAGTGACCGATGCACAACCCTCCCGATCACGCCGCCGAGCAGACCCAACGACCAGCCGGTGAACACGACGCCCAGGCCCACCAGCGTGATGCTCAGCGGCGTAAGCGCCGGGCCCGGCCTGCCCATCGCGCCCAACGACGAGGAGATCGCCCATCCCAATGTCGCATCGATGAGCGCCGTGATCCCCCCTGCAATCCCGCCTGCCCATACGCCGGAAAGCCGCCCGCCCCCGACGCCCGCGCAGAAGTAGATAATGAAGGAAACCGCGCTGAGCGTCCCGTAGGCGAAGCCCCAATGCCGCGCCGCGAGCGAGCCCAGCGTGTCGAGGACAAGGACGGCCAGTCCGCATACAAGCCATACATGACGCAGGCTTGTCATTCTCACGCTTACCAGACAGGAGGGACGAGACGCCACGGCACGCCCGCAGAGAGGCTGGCCGGCGCGGCCAGCGCAAGGATCGTGGCGGAGCAGCCTGACCCGCTCAGGGGCCTCCGCCCAGCTTCGCCAGCTCCGCACGTACGGTGTCGACGATTGGCCGCAGCACCGGCTCCGGGTCCGACCGCAGTGCGAGATAGTGCCGGTAGGCAGTGACCGCACCCGTGCGGTCCCCGATCATGGCGGCCAGGCGGCCCTCCTCGCGCAAGTGTAGGGCGAGGTAATCGGTGAGGTGATAGGCGTACGGTCGCCGGCGGACCGCGGCGAGGGCAGCCCGAAGGTTGCCCTGGCGCTCGCGCAGGTGTGCCACCTCGAGGTTGGCGAAGTCTTCGAAGCCGACGGGGCTGATCCCGACCGTGGACCTGACGTATGCCGGACTCAGGGTGAACGCGACGGGCGGCCCGTTCCGCTGTCCGCCGGGCCCGCTCCGCATCAAGGTGTCCAGGCGGTCCAGCGCGTCCGCGGCGCCCGCGGCGCCCGAGGCGGCCGCGAGCTTGGCCTCGAGCAGTACGGCGCAGACAGTCGCGGTAGCGAGCGTCGCGGGTGAGTCGCCGGGCGTGCGTGAGCGCAGGCGCGTGATGGCCCGAGCCACGCCGTCGCGCTCGCCATGGCTCAGCCGCCAGAGCGTGACCACGCACAGGTCCGTCTGCCCGACCGCTCGCGTGTCGATTCCGTCCGGAGCCGACCTCGCGAGGAGCCGGGCCAGCTCCCGCGCCGCCTGGCTGCCGTTCAGGCTGTCCCCGTCGCCGTACATCGCGTCAAGCACCCGCTCGTACAGGGCCGTGTGCGGCGCGTACTCATCTTCACCCGAGCGCGCCGTGTCCCCCAGCGCCGTCGCCGGACGGCCCCGGTTGATCTCGAAGGCATGCAGATACGTCTTGCTGCGCTGCCAGTCGGAGCTTCGCCCCGCCGCCGCCCGGATGGCGACGGCGGCCGAATCCGCGTCCTCCATGCGGCGGCCGTCGAGCACCGCGTGGTTCATGATCCGCCACAGGCTCGGCAGGGGCATCTGGCGATACTGCGCGCGCAGCGCGGTGAGGGCCGGCTCGTCGTGCAGCCCCTCGCCGATGCGCCAGCGGTAGAAGCCCAGCAGCTCGCCGCTCGAATCGCGGGCCAGGTACAGCGGGGCGATGCGCCGCACCGTCGCGCTGTCGTCCTCGAGCAATGCGATCTCGAGCAGGTGTCCCAGCGGCGCACTGGCCGAGTCCAGCGCCACCGACCGGCGGAAGGCCTCCGCCGCCCGCCGCCAGGTGGACTCGATCTCGAGGTAGGGCCCCTCGTGAAAGTACTCGTCGCCCAGCTCGTACCACCGCTCCGCCTGGTCGGGGGCGAGATCCACGGCGCGCTCCCACCAGGCCAGGTGCTTCGTCAGCGGGGAGACAGCCGGATAATCCGGCCCCACTTCGGCCAGCAGCAGGGCCTGGTCGGGCGGGCTCAGCCGGTCGCGGCTGCCCCACGCCCTCTCGAGTCCCCGCCGGCCGGCTCCGGGCGCCGTGGTCCATCCGGCTGCGCTGGCGAGCCTGAGGCCGGCGATCGCGAAGGTCGAGTCCAGATCGAGGGCCTGACCGAGTCGGGCGACCGCGTCGGGGTAGTCGGCACGGCGATACGCCGCCTGGGCCTCGAGGTAGAGCCGGAGCGCGGGCAGGGGACGATTGACGAGGCCGGCGAGCGCGCGCGGCGCGCCGGCCTCCTCGGTGATGAGCTGGGCGATCAACTGATCCACCAACTGGGGCAGGTTGTCCGCCACACCGTCGACCTTTGCCTCCGCGCGCGGCCTTCCGCCGGCGACCGGGAGCAGCGAGGCGTTGAGCGTCAGGTGATCCACGGTCCCCACGATGCCGCCGAGCAGGAGCTGACCGGCGCCGAGCCGGCGGGCCAGCCCGAGCGCCTCGCGCTCCGGAAGATCATCCGACTCCGAGCCCGCGGCGCGGCGCCAGGCGGCCATGACGGAACCCGGGTCGGTCGCCCGCGCGCCGCCCCCGCCCGTCAGCCGGGCGGCCACCAGGTCGATCATGCCTTCGCGCAGGTAGCCGAGGGCGGGCACCGCGCCTTTCACGCGGAACGGGACGACGGCCACCAGGTCCGGGTCGAGCGTGGCTTTCGGTTCCGGCCACCAGAGATAGCCTGCCAGGGAAAGCCCGAGCGCCGCGGCCGCGAGTGCGATCGTCCGGGGCCGGCCGGGGCGCAGGGGCCTCGAGGTGGACACGGCCGCGGTGTCG
>DATAHW010000011.1:0-7232 GCA_036262935.1 Gemmatimonadales bacterium
GAGGCGGAGCTGTTCGGCGCGCTCCGCGCGGCCGTCGGGCAGGCGATCGCCCGGATCCAGCGCACCGCCCGCGTGCTCGCGCGCCTGGACGTGTGGACCTCGCTCGCCGAGCGCGCCGTGGCGGGACGCTTCGTCCGGCCCGCGGTGCACGACGGTTTCGACCTGGTGCTGCGCGAGAGCCGGCACCCGGTGATCGAGCGGATGATGGCACGCGAATCGTTCATTCCCAACGACGCGCGGTTCACCGCCGCCGAGCGGGTGGCGCTCGTCACCGGGCCCAACATGGCGGGCAAGTCCACCATCCTCCGCCAGATCGGCCTGTGCGTGGTGCTGACGCAGATGGGGTCCTTCGTGCCGGCGGCGGAGGCCTCGGTCGGCGTGGTCGACCGGCTCTTCACCCGCGTGGGCGCGAGCGACAACCTCGCGCGCGGGCAGTCCACCTTCATGGTGGAAATGAGCGAGACCAGCGCCATCCTTCACAACGCCGGCCCCCGGAGCCTGGTCCTGCTCGACGAGATCGGGCGTGGCACCTCCACCTACGACGGCGTCGCGATCGCCTGGGCGGTGACCGAGCACCTGCACGACCGGGTGGGCTGCAAGACGATGTTCGCCACCCACTACCACGAGCTGATGCAGCTCCCCGAGCGGCTGCAGCACGCGCGGAACTACAACGTCGCCGTCCGGGAGACCGGGGACACGGTCGTCTTCCTTCACCGGCTGGAGCCGGGCGGCACCGACCGGTCCTACGGCATCCATGTCGCCCAGCTCGCCGGGCTGCCGGACGGCGTGGTCCGCCGCGCTCGCGAGATACTCGGCACGCTCGAGGGCGAACATCGAATGGTGCCGGGTGCCCCGCCCGAGGCCGCGCGTGACCCCGGGCAGCTCGCGTTGTTCACCGACCCTCCGGCCGACCCGATGCTCGAGGAGCTCCGCCTCATCGACGTGAATGCGCTCACGCCGCTCGAGGCGCTCAACCGGCTGGCGGAGCTCAAGCGGCGGGCGGAGGACCGGCGGTGAGCGGCCGGTGGGCGGCAGCCCTGGTGCTCGCGGCGCTCGGCTGCGGGCGGAAGGATGACGACGGCAGCTTCCGGCTCTCCACCGACGCGCCCATCGCCCCTGCGCACAGCGATGCGGACCAGCCCCCGGTCGCCATCAATCCGGTCTCTCCCGTGGAGTACCCGGTGCCGCTCCTCGAGCAGGGGATCGAAGGCCGGGTACTGCTCCGGATGTACGCCGATTCGGAGGGCGCGCTCATCGTCGACTCGATTCGGGTCGCCGAGTCGAGCGGCTACCCGGCGCTCGACTCGGCGGCGCTGAGCGGCGCCAGGAGCCTCCGCTTTTCGCCGGCGCTCCGGAACGGGCGCCCCATCGCCGGCGCGTTTCTCCAGCCGATCAACTTCCGCAGCCCGCGGACTCGGAGCGCCCCATGAGCCACCCGCATCCTCGCCCCTACGACTCCGTGCTCGAGACGGTCGGCTGGACGCCGCTCATCCGCCTCGGCCGCATCGGCGCGGGGCTCCGCACGCCGATCTACGCCAAGGCCGAGCAGGCCAATCCGGGCGGCTCGGTCAAGGACCGGATCGGGCTCGCGATCATCGAGGACGCCGAACGCCGGGGAGAGCTCCGTCCGGGGGGGACCGTGGTCGAGGGCACCAGCGGCAACACCGGCGTCGGGCTCGCGATCGCGGCCTGCCTCAAGGGCTACCGCTGCATCTTCACCATGCCGGACAAGATGTCGCAGGAAAAGGTGCGGCTGCTGAAGGCCTACGGGGCCGAGGTCGTGATTACCCCGACCGCGGTGCCGCCCGACCACCCGGACCATTACGTCATGAAGGCCAAGCAGATCGTCAAGGACACGCCGGGCGCCATCCTGGCCAACCAGTTCTACAACCAGGTGAACCCCGAGGCTCACTACGCCACTACGGGCCCCGAGATCTGGGAGCAGACGGCAGGTCGGGTGACCCACTTCGTGGCCGGCGCCGGCACGGGCGGCACGGTGAGCGGAGCGGGCAAGTATCTCAAGGAGCAGAACCCGGCGATCAAGGTCATCGCCGGTGACCCTATCGGGTCACTGTACACCCAGTACCATCGCTCCCGGACGATGAGCGACGGACACCCCTATAAAGTGGAAGGGATCGGGGGCGACAAGATCCCCACCACCATCTGGTTCGACTGGATCGACGAATTCCGGCAAGTCTCTGACAAGGTGTCGTTTACGATGGCCCGGCGGCTCGCGCGGGAGGAGGGGCTCCTGCTCGGCGGGTCTTCCGGGCTCAACGTGGCCATCGCACTCGAGTTGGCCCGGGAGCTGGACGACCCGAAAGCCCTGGTGGTCACCATCCTCTGCGACACCGGCGAGCGCTACCTCTCCAAGCTCTTCAACGATGCCTGGATGCAGGAAAACCAGATGCTCGAGGCACCACGGACCACGGTCGAGCAGTTGCTCGAGCGGCGGCCGGCCAACGCCCCGCCACTCGTGAGCGTGGCCCCCTCCGCGGCCGTGCGCCAGGCGCTCAACCTGATGAGCACCTGGGGGGTGAGCCAGATCCCGGTGGTCGACGACGGCGAGTCCGTCGGCGGTCTGATCGAGGGAACGCTCATGGCCCGCGCACTCGGCCAGCCGGCACTCCTCGACCAGCCGGTCCGCGAGGTCATGGAGGCGCCGTTTCCCGAGGTCGAGGCCGCCACGCCGACCGACCGGGTCGGCGCGATCCTCACGCGTGAAAGCCCGGCCGCGCTGGTGCGGAAGGACGGCCGGTTGATTGGGATCGTGAGCCGGTACGACGTGCTGCAGCAGTTGATCGGCCGGTGACGATGCGCGTTACCATCCTCACCGGCGGGACCTCCGCCGAGCGCGACGTCGCGATCGCATCGGCGGTCCAGGTGCTGGCGGCGCTGCGGTCGCGGGGGCACGAGGTCGCTGTGGTGGACACGGCGAGGGGGTACATCCCGCCGGCTGACGAGCGCTCCCTCCTCTCGGGCGACGTGGGCACCGCCCCGCCCTCGACCGACCAGCTCCAGGCCCTGGAGCACGGACTCCTTCTCTCGGGGCTGGCCAGCCTCGCCGCGGTGCGCGAGGCGGACGTGCTGTTCCTGGCACTCCACGGTGGCCACGGTGAGGACGGGACGCTGCAGACCCTCCTCGAGATGGTGGGTGTTCCCTACACCGGCAGCGGCCGGCTCGGCAGCGCCATGGCCATGGACAAGGACATCTCGAAGCGCCTGTTCCGGATGGCCGGGGTCCCCACGGCCGATTGGGTGATGGCGCCCGCAGACAGCGCCCGGATCGGCCGCGATTTTGGGTGGCCCGTGGTGGTCAAGCCCTCCAAGCAGGGCTCCACCGTGGGGTTGACGGTCGTGAAGCACGCCGGCGAGTACGCGGACGCCGTGGCTCTGGCACGGCGCTACGATGACGAGGTGATGACCGAGGCCTTCATTCCGGGGCGGGAGCTGACGGTCGGCGTGCTGGAGAGCCGGGCGCTCACCGTGGGCGAAATCATTCCGCGGCACGAGATTTTCGACTATGAGTGCAAGTACACCCCCGGCATGTCCCAGGAGATCTTTCCCGCCGACCTTCCGCCTCTGCTGGCGGCCGAATGCGGGCGCTTGGCGCTGGTGGCACACGAGGCCCTGAAGCTGGGCGGCTACTCGCGGGTCGATTTTCGCTTGACACCGGCGGGAGAACTCTTCTGTTTAGAGGTGAACACGCTGCCGGGCATGACGGCCACCAGTCTTCTGCCCCAGTCGGCCCGAGCGGCGGGGATCGAGTTTCCGGAACTGTGTGAACGGATCTGTCGAACCGCCCGATTCGGCCGTCCCCAGGAGTCGTAGCAGTCGAGGGTCTCAGCGACAAGGCGTGGTTCGATGAATCTGTCTCCCTCCAACCGACTGACCCCGTGGGTGGGGCGCCTCATCATCGCCAATGCGGTGGTGCTGCTCCTGCTCATGACGGTCTTCACCTCTCCCGCGCTGCAGCAGGCGCTCCGGTTTTCGCCGGGAGAGGCGCTCCCCCGCCCGTGGACTTTCGTCAGCTACATGTTCGTCCACGCCGGGCTGCTGCACCTCGTGCTGAACATGTTCATGCTGTACGTCTTCGGCGTGCCGGTCGAGCACCGGCTCGGCGGGCGGACGTTCCTCGTCTACTACCTCTACTGCGGCATCGGGGCCGCGGTGTTCTCGCTGGCGCTCTCGGGGATCATGCAGGTCCCGCCGTTCATCGGGGCGTCGGGCGCGATTCTGGGCCTTGGCGTGGCGTTCGCCATGCTCTGGCCCGATGCGGAGATGTTCGTCATCCCGTTCCCGATGCCGATCAAGGCGCGGACGCTGATCCTCGGGCTCATCGGACTGGACATCATCCTGTCGCTCGTGGCGCCCCGTGACGGCGTCGCGCACCTGGCGCACGTGGGCGGCGCCGCGTTCGGCTACCTCTTTTTCCGGGTGCAGGCGCTCTCGCGCCGCCGCCCCCATTCTCCGCCACGCGCGGTGGAGCGCGTGGTGATGGTGCAGTCCGGCGCGGCGGAGCCCGAGCGCCGCACGCCCGCCCCGCCCATTCGTCCCCGCCGCCGCCCCGACGCCGATCCCGTGGCCGCCGAGGTCGACCGCGTGCTCGACAAGATCAGCGAGCAGGGGATCGCTTCTCTCACGGTCGCCGAGCGCCGGTTTCTCGACGAGGTAGCGAGACAGAAGAAGCAGGAGCGGTGAAGCGGTAAGAGGTGAGCGGTAGGAGGTAAGAGGTAAGTGCAGCGGGTACTCTATCAGGTGCGTCCCGAGCCACCTCTCACCGCTTACCGCTTACCGCTTACCGCCGTCCTCCCTTGCGCCCCCCGCCGCAGTTTCGTATCGTCTCGCCGTGCTGATCAACCTCCTCCCCGATTTTCTCGCGGTGCTCGCGGCCGGCAACAGGGAAGCGGCGTATCAACAGTATCGCGAAGCCCACCGGCCCATCCTCGACGCCTACTGGCGCAATTACGTGCTGGATCCCGACAGCCCGCACGCCGGCGAAATCATCACCGGCGCGCTTCGGGCCGATCGCGGCGACCTCCAGGCCCTCGCGGCCTCCGTCGACCTGGTCCAGCTCGCGGAGGAGGCGATCACGCGCGCGGAGGAGCTGTTGCAGGTGGACCGGCCCACCGACACCTACCTGATGGTCGGCCTCGGGGGCGCGAACGCGGGCGAGCTGGTGGTCGGCGGGCGCGGCGTGGCATTCATCTGCCTCGAGCACTTCACCGGGCGGATCAATCCCGAGACCTACGGGATGGGAATGCCACCGGACCTGATCCCCCTCTGGATCGGGCACGAGCTCGCCCATACGGTGCGCTACACCTCGCCCACCAGTTGGAGCGATATGCGCCGGCTGGTGACCGAAGCGGGCGGAAACTACGACTACTGGTCCACCGGCAGCCGTGCCTCCCTGCGCGAGCTGCTGGTGAACGAAGGGCTGGCCGTCCACGCCGCCCAGGCCGTGGCGCCCGGCTTCGACTCGGCGGACTACTTCGGCTATCCCCGCCGCCAGTATCATCGTCTGAGAGAGATGGAGGCGTTCCTGCGGCGGGTGGTCGAGCCCGACCTCGACCAGAGCGGACTCGGACTCCGGCTCCGCTACCTCAGCGGCGGCATGAGCCCCTCGGCCCGCCTGGTGAGCGGCCGCGTCCTGCCGGAGCGCGCCGGCTACTACCTCGGCTATCGAATGACCGAGGCCCTGGTGGCCGAGCGCGGCCTGGCCGCCGCCCTTCGTGCCGCCGCGTCCGAGTTCCAGTCGGCGGAAGACGTAGCGCGAGGGATCCAGACGGCCTAGACAGCGGTAAGAGGTAAGGGGTGAGAGGTAAGCGGGGCCCCGCTCACCGCTCACCGCAGTTCATTTGCCCACGCAAAAACTCCCGAACACCCGATCCAGCACTTCCTCCACGTCCACCACCCCGACCAGCTCGTCCAGGGCGGCCGTCGCTTCGCGGACGTGGTGGGCCACCAGCACGGCATCCGCGGACGTGGTCAGTTGCTCGTGTGCGCTCGCGAGCGCCTCGCCGGCGCGGGCCAGGGCCGTGCGGTGGCGGGCGCGGCCAAGCGCGGGCTCGAGGTCGGCCAGCGCGATGCGGTCGGCGAACACCCGCTCGGCCGCGGCGCGGCGCAGCTCGGCCAGACCCTGGCCGGACACCGAAGAGACGGCGATCCCGCCGCCCTCGGTGCCCCCGCCGAGGTCGGCCTTGGTCCGGACGAGCAGCGTCGGACGTTCCGCCAGGATCGCCAGCTCGTCGGTCGAGGGCGCCCTGCCGGTTTCCACGCAGAGCAGCACCAGGTCCGCCGCGGCCAGGTAACGCCGGCTCACCTGGATTCCCAGCCGGTCGATTGGATTGGACGCGTCCCAGAGCCCGGCCGTGTCGGCCAGCTTGACGGGCCAGCCGAGGAAGTCGGTGTGCCCCTCGACGGCGTCGCGGGTGGTGCCGGGATACTCGGTCACGAGCGCCCGGTCGGCGCCGAGCAGTGAGTTGAAGAGCGAGGACTTTCCGGCGTTCGGGCGACCGGCCAGCACCAGCAGCGCGCCTTCGCGCAGTCGCTCGGCGGACGGTGCCATCCTCAGCAGCCGCTCGACGCGGTCCGACACCTCCGCAAGCTGCGCCGCGATCCGGGCGGCGGGGATCGGCCCGTCATCCTCGTCCGGGAAATCGATGTCGTAAGCCAGGAGCCCCTCGGTCTCCACCAGGAGCTGCCGCAGCTCGCCCAGGCGGCGCGAGAGGCCGCCGTCGAGCTGCCGGAGGGCGGCCCGAGCCTGCGCCGGCGCGGTCGCGTCGATCAGGTCTCCCACCGCTTCCGCCTGGACGAGGTCGAGCTTGCCGTTGAGCACGGCACGGCGGGTGAATTCACCGGGAGCGGCCGGGCGCGCGCCGGCGTCATGCAGCGCGGAGAGGATGCGCGCGGGCGCGAGCAACCCGCCATGGCAGGAGAGCTCGACGAGGTCCTCGCCCGTGTAGCTGGCCGGACCGGGGAAGACGGTGTAGAGGCCGCGGTCGATGGCCTCGCCGGCGGCGTCGCGGAAGCTGGCGAGCAGTGCCACACGCGGGCGGTCGGCGCGGAAGCCTTCGATCACCCGCGCGGCCGCTTCCAGCGCCCCGGCGCCGCTCACCCGGATCACCGCGAGGGCGGAGCGGCCGGGAGGCGTGGCCAGCGCGGCGATCGGGTCGGAGAGCATGGCCGGAAATTATAGCGGCCGCAACCGGCGAGCGTCGCGGCGCATTCCT
>DATAHW010000012.1:0-13142 GCA_036262935.1 Gemmatimonadales bacterium
AGATCCCTCGCTCCGCTCGGGATGACAGCGCCGCTCGGGATGACAGCGCCGGTGCCCGCACCCCCTTCCGTCTTTCCGCCCTTCCGTCTTTCCGTCTTCCGTCAGCTCAGCTCCGCGTACTCCAACTGCGGCCGCTGGCCCTGCATGTGCCGCAGCAGTCGAGCGGTGGTGTCGCGGAGGGACCCACGCGGGACCACGTCGTCGATCTGGCCGTGCTCGAGCAGGAACTCCGCCGTCTGGAAGCCTTCCGGAAGGTCCTGGCCGATGGTCTGCTTGATTACCCGCTGGCCCGCGAAGCCGATCAGTGCCCCGGGCTCGGCCAGGATCACGTCGCCCTGCATGGCGAACGAGGCCGACACGCCGCCGGTCGTCGGATCGGTGAGGATGGAGATGTACGGAATGCAGTCGCGATAGAGCTGGGCGATGACCGCGGAGGTCTTGGCCATCTGCATGAGGGAGAGCACGCCTTCCTGCATCCGGGCCCCGCCCGAGGCGGAGACGATGACCAGCGGAATCTTCCGCTCGTGCGACCGCCGCGCCAGCCGGGCGATCTTCTCGCCCACCACCGACCCCATCGATCCCCCCATGAAGGCGAAGTTCATCACCCCGAGGTTGAACGGGAGGCCGTCGAGACGCGCGGTGCCCGTGAGAATGGCGTCGGCCTCGCCGCCCTTCTTCCGGGCGGCGGCCAGCCGTTCGGGGTAGCTCTCGAACTCCAGCGGATCGACGGACCGGAGGCCCGCCCAGAGCTCGCGCCACGTCCCGGGATCGGTCAGCAGCCCGACGTACTCCTCCGCGCCGATCCGCCGGTGCCGCCCGCATTCCGGGCACACGTTCAATGCTTTCTCGAATTTTTCCCGGATGTCGATGTGTCCGCAGCCGTCGCACTTTTCCCACGCGTCCGGTGGGATCTCGAGACGTTCGCGCTGCGACGTTCGCGGCTTGCGTTCCTTCTTAAACCATGCCATGACGGCCATAGATGTGGTATCGCCGGGGTGAAGGATGCAAGGGGCGACGAGCGAGCATGGAATCTCGGGCATCCCTGGCCCAAACGCTAGGCCTTGACAGCTAAGTGGCTGTCAGATATCAGGATAGCCTGACTGGCGTGAGTCCCACGCCACCCGGAAGGCGAGCCCCAGGCAGAGCGAGCAGATGATGAAGAAGGAGCCGCCGTAGGAGAAGAACGGCAGCGGAATCCCGGTGATCGGCATCAGGTTCACGGTCATGCCGACGTTCTCGAAGACGTGGGTAAAGAACAGGCCGAGGATGCCGAACGTCACCAGGCTGCTGAAGCTGTCGGTGGCCCGCCGGGCGATGCGGAGCAGCGCGAGGAAGAGCGCGAGAAAGAGCGATAGTGCGACCATGACGCCGAGGAAGCCAAGCTCTTCGCCCACGATCGGAAAGACGAAGTCGGTGTGCTGCTCCGGCAGGAAGGCGAGTCGCTTCTGGGGGCCCTGGGTGTAGCCGGTGCCGAACCAGCCGCCGGAGCCGATCGCCACCCGCGACTGGATCGCGTGATAGCCGGCGGCGCGGGGATCGGCCTCGGGGTTGAGGAAGGTGAGCAGGCGGTTCTGCTGGTACGGCTCCAGCCGCTTCCAGAGCGGCAGGGCGACGGCGCCCATCGCCACGTTGAGGCACCAGACCACGGTGGCGTCGTAGATGTAGGGCCGCCAGAGCACCAGCAGGGTGGTGAAGCCCACCATCCAGGCGCCCCAAGCCCAGTTGTTGAACGCCAGCAGCAGGCTGAGCCCGGGCGAGGCGACCATGAACAGCAGCCGCGGCCGCACGCCGGCCCAGAACAGCATGGCGAACGCGATCCCGATGAAGACGATCGCGCTCCCGAGATCCGGCTGCTTGAGCACCAGCAGGAACGGCACGCCGACGATGATTCCGGGCACGAGGAGGTCGCGGAGCGAGCGGGGCGGCTCCTTTCGGCCCGAGAGGTATCGCGCCAGCATCAGTACGGTCGCAACCTTGGCGAGCTCGGACGGCTGGCCGATCTGGTGGCCCCCGACCGACAGCCAGCTATGGCTGCTCTGCGCGGTTCCCGCACCGGTCCCCACCACCAGCACGATGCCCAGGAGAGCCAGGCTGAATGCGTAGAGGGCGGGCGCGAGCCACTCGAGGAGCCGCAGCGACACATGGAACACCACCCACCCCGCCGCGACCCCGACGAGAAACCAGATGAACTGCCGGTACCACACGCCCGCGGCATGGGTCGGCACGTCGGTCTGCCCCGCCGAGTAGAGCGTGAGCAGGCCGAAGAGCATGAGCCCGAGGCTGACCCAGAGCAGCCGGCGGTCGAGCGCCGCGCTTCTCACTGCGGAGCCGCCGCCCGACGGGCGCTGTCGGCCTGGGCCTGTGCGGCGGCGGAGTCGGGATCGAGCTCGACCGGACGGGGCGCGGTGTCCTGCGGACTGGCCGTCTCGTCCAGCAGCACCTTCACCTTGATCGGGCCGGCCACGTCGGGGCCGAGGATGTAGCGCCGGAGCGCGCGCACCACGTACGGCGCCACGGTCGTACCGTGCTTGGCGAACTCCATGATCCCGCCGACCACCAGCTCGGGCTTGTCGGCCGGCGCGAAGCCGATGAACCAGCCGTGGTCCTCGCCGTGGGGGTTCTGCGCGGTTCCCGTCTTCCCCGCCACCGCGAGGTCGGCGTGCCGGCTGGCCGAAGCGGTGCCGTGCTCGACCACGGCGATGAGCGCGCGCCGGAGCCCGTCCAACTGCTCGGGGGTGAGCCCCAGCGACCGGGGTTTGGCGTCGGCCGGGTGCACGAGGTAGGGTGCGGCGGCGTTGCCATCGCCCGCGAGCCCCTCGTAGAACCGCATCATGTTGATGACCGTCTGGGTGTTCTCCCCCTGCCCGATCGAGAAATTGAGCGTCGTGGCCGGCGGGCTCCAGTGGCGCGGGCCGTAGAGCCGGTCGAAGTAGGCGGTGGTGGCCGGGTAGATCGGATCGACCTCGTTCTCCAGGTCGATGCCGCTCTTGTCGCGGAACCCCATCAGCACGCCGTCCTCGACGATGGCGTCCAGGCCAAGGCGCAGGCCGAGCTGGTAGAAGTAGACGTCGCAGCTCGAGGCCACCGCGCCGACCAGATCGAGCGACCCGTGCCCCTCCTTTTTCCAGCAGCGGAATACCCGGTTCCCGAGCCGCATGCCGCCCCGGCACGGGGCCGGCATGTGGGTGTCGAGCCCGATGAGCCCGCGCTTGAGCGCCATGGCGGCGATGGCCAGCTTGAAGGGCGAGGCCGGCGGGTAGCGGGTCTGGATGGCCCGGTTGAGGAGCGGGCGCGCCTCGTCCTGGTTGAGCGCGCGCCAGAGCGCGGCGGAGATCCCGCCGACGAACGCGTTCGGATCGTAGGTCGGTGCGGAGTAGAGCGCCCGCACCTGGCCGGACGGGGTCATGGCCACCATCGCGCCGCGGATCCCCGCGGGCCACATGCTGTCGATGTACTTCTGCAGGTCGAGGTCGATCGTGGTCGTGATCGGCCGGCCGGGCGTCGGCGGGAGCGTCGCGGCGCTCGCCTCCTCCCGCACCAGGCGGCCGCGGGCGTTCACCTCGATGTAGCGCACGCCCTCGCCGCCGCGCAACGTGTCATCGTACTCGCGCTCGAGCCCGGCCTTGCCGACGATCGAGCCCAGCCCGGCGCCGGGATACCGGCCGGCGCTGAGATCGGACTCGGTGACCTCCGAGACGTAGCCGACGAGGTGCGCCACCGCCCTGCCCGACGGGTAGAGCCGCTTGGGCTCCGACTGGATGACCAGTCCCGGCAGCACGGCGCGGTGCTCCTCCAGCCGGGCCACGGTCTCGAACGTCGCGTCGCCGAACACGACCACCGGCTGATAGCGCGCCGCCGCGTAGCGCCGGACGATCTCGGTGACGTCGGAGGTATCCAGCGGGACGAAGTGGCCCACGGTCGCCAGCACGGCCCGAAGCGAATCCCGGTTCGGCGCCAGCAGCTTGACCGAGTAGCCCGGAACGTTCTCGGCGATGATCTCGCCGTGGCGATCGAAGATGGCCCCGCGCGGCGGGGTGAGCGGAATCGGGCGAAGCCGGTTGGTCTCCGCCTTGAGCTGGAATTTGTCGTGCTGAAGGATCTGGGTCCGGAAGAAGGCGCCGGAGAGCACCAGGAAGGCGCCGATCAGGATCCAGCGCGCCACGTCGGCGCGCTCCCGCACGCGGTAGGAATCGAAACCGTTCACGTCACGCGTCCAGCCGGATCGAGAACCATTCCCGGAAGACCACCAGTACGAGCAGCGCGAACAGCGCCGAGGTGAGCGCCTGGAGCGGGCTGTAGACGGCGAGCTCGGCCAGGAGGGGCCGGTCGGCGGTCCCGCTCACCACGAGCACCAGCAGGTCACGGATCCAGAGTCCCACCGCGACGAACGCCGCGTTGACCAGCAGGTTGTCCGCGAAGAATACCGCCCGGCCCCAGGACGCGAGATACGCCACCACCGTGTGCGCCAGCGCGCCCGCCCCGAAGCGTGCCGGCGTCAGCGCGTCGGCCGTCAGCCCGACGAGGAACCCCGCCAGCGCGGCGGCGCCGGGGCCGCTTCGCATGGCGTACAGCATGAGCCCGACGAAGAGGAAGTCGGGGCTCACCCGCGGGCCCCAGAGGCGCGGGCGGACGTAGAAGTGCAGCACCACCAGCAGCAGAAGCACGCCGGCGAGCTGGAGCCGGCTGGCGCGGGCGTGGATCATCGGGGGGCCGCCTGCGCCACCGAATCCGCCAGCCGCACCCGTTCGACCGAATCGGCCTCCTGTGCCCGGACGGCGGAATCGCTGGGGAATGCCCGCGCCATGTCCCCGCCCGGCGCGACCAGCACGAGCACGTGCGCCGCGGATCCGGGGTTTGCCGCCGGCAGCAGCCGGTAGACCCGCTCCCATCCGGCTTGCTCGCGGATCACGCCCGTCACGGTGCCCACCGGAATGCCTTTGGGATACACCCCGCCGAGGCCGGACGACAGTACCAGCGTGCCGGCCGGCACCGAATCACGATAGGGAACGCCACGAAATTCGAGCGCCCCATCCACGCCGTCGGCGCCCGCGAACGGTGCCACGACCCCGGCCGCGTTCCCGGTCACGGTGAACGCGCTCACCCGGAATTCCGGATGCGCCCAGGTCATGACCACGCTGGTCCGCTCGGAGGCGCTGAGCACCACCCCGATCAGCCCTTCGGGGGCCAGCACCGGGTCGAAGGCGGCCACGCCGTCGCGGGTGCCCACGCTCAGCAGGAGGGTGCGCCCGTCGGTAGCCTGGGCCTGGTGCAGTACCTCGGCGGCAACGTAGGGGCTGGACGTCCGGCGGCTGAGCGAGAGCAGTTGGCGGAGCCGCTCGTTTTCCGCGAGAAGCGACGGGAGTGCCTGGGCGCGGTAGGCGGCCGAGTCCCGCTCGGCTGTGATGAGGCGGAGCCGGTCCCTGCTGCTCCGGCCCTCCTCGGCCCGGGCCTGGAGCCAGACCACAGGGGCGAGGACCGTCTCCCGGAGCGCGGCCGCGATGCCCAGGCCCCAGCTGTCGGGCGAGACGAGTGCGAGGAGGGCCAGGGCGAGGCAGACGAGGAACATCACGGTGTCCCGGCGCGTGTACGAGCGTTCCGACGCGCTGGCCATGCTCAGACAGACAAGACGCTGCGGTATTTCTCGTAGTCGTCGAGAATCCGGCCGGTCCCGCGCACCACGCAGGTGAGCGGGTCCTCGTCCACGTGGATCGGGAGCCCGGTTTCCTGCGCCAGCAGGATGTCGAGCCCGCGGATGAGCGCGCCGCCGCCGGTCATGACGATCCCCCGGTCCACGATGTCGCTGGCCAGCTCGGGCGGCGTGATCTCGAGCGCGCGGCGGACCGCGTCCACGATCTGCTGGATGGGCTCCTGCACCGCCTCGCGGATCTCGGTCGAGTGCACCCGCACGGTCTTGGGGATGCCGGAGACGAGGTCGCGTCCCTTGACCTCCATCTCGCGCTCGTCGCCGGTGGGCGCGGCGGAGCCGATCTTGATCTTGATCGCCTCGGCGGTCGGCTCGCCGACCAGGAGGTTGTAATTCTTGCGCATGAACTGGACGATGGCCTGGTCGAGCTCGTCGCCGCCGGTTCGGATGGAGGTGTCGGACACGATGCCGGAGAGCGCGATCACCGCGATCTCCGTGGTGCCCCCGCCGATATCGATTACCATGTTGCCCGTAGGCGTCTCGACCGGGAGGCCCACGCCGATGGCCGCCGCCATCGGCTCGGCCACCATCAGGACCTGCTTGGCGCCGGCGGTCTCGGCCGAATCGCGCACCGCCCGGCGCTCCACCTCGGTGATGCCCGACGGCACGCACACGATGACCTTGGGCTTCACCCGGAAGACGTGCTTGTCGATGATGGTCTTGAGAAAGTACCGCAGCATCTTCTCGGTCACGTCGAAGTCGGCGATGACGCCGTCCTTGAGCGGCCGCACCGCGAGGATGCCGTCGGGTGTCCGGCCGAGCATGCGCTTGGCCTCGAGCCCGATCCCCTTGATCCGGCCCGTCGCCTTCTCGATCGCGACCACGGACGGCTCGTTCAGCACGATGCCCTCGCCCTTCACATAGACGAGAGTATTGGCCGTGCCGAGATCCACCGCGATTTCATTCGCGGGAAGCCAGGTCATCAGATTCAGGGACGGAAGCTTCATCGGGTCGCCGTGAGGCGCATGGGTGACAAGGTAAATGGACGCTGGTGGATCGGAAAGCTGTGCATCGCACGCGTGAGCCACTCTCGCGTGCAGCGGCTGTCGCGTGCGCCCGCTGCCACCCCGAGCGGAGCGAGGGATCCTGCCGGGTCGAGTTCGAGCATCGGGTGAGTAGATCCCTCGCTCCGCTCGGGATGACAGGTCCGGTGGGCGCTGGCTACCGTCCCGTGCTCCCGAACCCCCCCGCCCCGCGCTCCGTCCCCGGCAGCGCTTCCACCGGCCGGAAGGTCACCCGCTCCACCCGCGCGATCACCATCTGGGCGATCCGCATCCCGCGCGTCACCTCGAACGGCTCGGCGCCCAGGTTGATCAGCATGATCAGGAGCTCGCCCCGGTAGTCGCTGTCGATCGTGGCCGGCGTGTTGGGCAGGGTGACGCCGTGCCGGAGCGCCAGGCCCGAGCGGGGCCGGATCTGGCATTCGAAGCCGGCCGGCACCGCGATGGCGAAGCCTGTCCGGAACAGCTTCCGCTCCAGCGGGGCGAGCCGGCCCTCGTCCGCGCTGGCGATATCGTACCCCGCCGCGCCGGGTGTGCCGAGGCTCGGCAGGGGGAGCCCGTCCGCATGCGGCAGGCGGGCGATCAGCACCTCGGTCACAGGACCGCGGCGACGTCTGTCAGCGGGAGCCGGAACGCCTCGGCGACGCCGGGATAGACCACCTTGCCCTCGACCACGTTCAGGCCGAGCGCCAACGCCGGGTCGGCCTTGCACGCGGCACGCCAGCCGTGCCTGGCAAGCTTAAGTCCATATGGCAGCGTCGCATTGGTCAATGCCAGAGTGGAGGTGCGGGGCACCCCGCCCGGCATATTCGCGACGGCGTAGTGCAGAATGCCGTCGACGAAGTAGGTGGGATTCTCGTGGGTGGTGGGCTTGATCGTCTCGACGCAGCCGCCCTGGTCCACCGCCACGTCCACGATGACGGTGCCCGGCTTCATCGACCGGAGATCGGCCCGCTTGACCAAGTGCGGCGCCTTGGCGCCCGGCAGCAGCACGGCGCCGATCACCAGGTCCGCACGGCGGATCGCCTCCAGGATGTTATGGCGGTTGGAGTAGGCGGTGTCCACGTTGGCCGGCAGGACGTCGTCGAGGTAGCGAAGGCGGTCGAGCGAGATGTCGAGGATGGTCACGTGGGCGCCAAGTCCGGCCGCCATCTTGGCCGCGTTGATGCCGACCACGCCACCGCCGATGATGACGACCTGACCGGGCGCCACACCGGGAACGCCCCCCAGGAGCACGCCGCTCCCGCCGAACACCTTCTCCAGGTATTTGGCCCCCTCCTGCACCGACATGCGGCCGGCCACCTCGGACATCGGCGTGAGCAGCGGCAGCTCACCGCTCGGAAGCTGCACGGTCTCGTACGCGATGGCGACCGCGCCCGAGTCGATGACGGCGCGGGTCAGCTCCTCGGCGGCGGCAAAGTGGAAGTACGTGTAGATGACCTGGCCACGCCGCATCCGCGGCCATTCCACCGCGATCGGCTCCTTCACCTTCATGATCATCTCGGCGCGGCGCCACACTGCGTCCGCCGAGGGGAGGATGGACGCGCCGACCGCCGTGTACCCGTCGTCGGGAA
The DNA here is from genome assembly GCA_036262935.1 of Gemmatimonadales bacterium. Lineage (GTDB taxonomy): Bacteria > Gemmatimonadota > Gemmatimonadetes > Gemmatimonadales > GWC2-71-9 > CAVVWJ01. Next base: position 8,280 of record DATAHW010000012.1, read on the forward strand.
AGCCGCTGCCAAGCCCCGCGCCGGTTTCGATCACCACCTCGTGACCCGCCGCGACCAGCGCCTCCGCGCCCGCCGGCACGAGGGCGACGCGGTTCTCGTTCGTCTTGATCTCTTTCGGCACGCCGATCAGCATGCGAGACCTCGAAGTTGCGTGGAATTGTTGGAAGCGCCGCTCACCGCTCACCGCCGCCCGGCCCCAATCGCACGACCGTCTGCCGCTCCGGCGCGAAGAACTCGGCGGCCACGTCCGCGACCTCCTCCGGCGTGACCGCGTCGATCTCGGCCAGCATGCGGTCGAGCGGGCGGTATTCATCGTCATGAAGAACGAAGCCGGCCAGCCGGCCCATCCGCGCCCCGGGGCTCTCGAGCGAGAGCATCACCTGCCCCTTGAGCTGCTGCTTGCCGTCCGCCAGCTCGGCCGCGGGGAGACCCTCGCGGGCGAGCTGGGCGTACTCGTCCCGGATGGCGTCGACGGCGGAGTCCGCGCTGCCGGGGTGGGCGCCGACGTAGACGCCAAGCTGGCCGGAAGACTGGTAGAAGTGCTTGTAGGCAAAGATCGCGTAGGCCAGGCCGAGCTCCTCGCGGATGCGCTGGAACAGCCGGCTCGACATGCCGCCGCCGAAGACGTTCGTCAGGATGGCCAGGGCGAACCGACGCGGGTCGCGGAGCGGGAAGGTGTCGGTGCCGAAGACGATGTGCGTCTGCGCCGTGTCGCGCTCCTCGCGCCGCCCCACACCGCGAACGGCGGGCATGGCCGCGACCGGGCGCCGGGCCGGCTCGGGGGCGGCGCCTTCGAACCACCCTTCCCGCTCCAGCACCGTCAGGAGCTGCTCGTGGTTGACGTTCCCGGCGGCCGCCACCACGAAGTTCCCGCGATAGTACCCGGTCGCGTGCAGGCACTGGAGGTCGTCCGCCGACATGGCGGCGAGCGTCTCGGGGCTGCCGAGAATCGAGAAGCCGTACGGGTGGTCGGGCCAGAGCTCGGCCGCGTGCAGCTCGAAGACGAGGTCGTCCGGCGTGTCCTCGACGCCGTGGATCTCCTCGAGGATGACGTTTCGCTCCGGCTCGAGATCGCTCTCGCGCAGCAGCGGGTGCCGGGCGAGGTCGGTGAGGACCTCCACGGCGAGCGGCAGATCGGCATCGAGGGTGTGGGCCTGGTAGCTGGTATAGTCCCGCCCGGTGAAGGCGTCGAGGCTCCCGCCCCGCACCTCGAGCTCGAGCGCGAGCTCCCGGGCGGTGCGGCGCTCCGTGCCCTTGAATACCATGTGCTCGAGCAGATGGGAGATCCCCATCTGCTCGCGGCGCTCGTGGGCGCTGGCCGTGCGCACGTAGAGGCCGGTGGCTGCCGAGCGGACGCCCGGCAGGTGCTCGGTGAGGACGATGAGCCCGTTCGGCACCGTGGTGCGGAAGAGCCCCTCGTCCAGGCGGACCGTTTCCACGAGGCGCTACTCCTTGGGCAGCAGCGCCTTCCTGGAGAGCTTCATGCGGCCGCGGTCGTCCACTTCGAGGAGCTTGACCTGCACGATGTCGCCCTTCTTGACGACATCCTCGGTCTTCTCCGTGCGGCCGTGCTGGAGCTCGCTGATGTGGAGCAGCCCCTCGACGCCGGGCAGGATCTCGACGAAGGCGCCGAACGCCGTGGTGCTCTTCACCGGGCCCTCGTACGTGCGGCCCACTTCGGGCTCCGTCGTGATGGCGGCGACCATGGCGCGGGCCTTCTCGCCGGCCTCGCCGCCTACGGCAGAGATTGTGACGAGCCCGCTGTCCTCGATGCTGATCTTGGCGCCGGTGGCGTCCTGGATGCCGCGAATGGTCTTGCCCTTCGGCCCGATGACGTCGCCGATCTTGTCGGGCTTGATCTGCATGGTGAAGATCCGCGGCGCATACTGGGACAGCTCGGTCCGGGGCATGTCCAGGACCTTCGCCATTTCCTTCAGGATGAAGAGCCGGCCTCGGCGAGCCTTCTCCATCGCCTGCTCCATGATCTTGAGATCGAGACCCTCGATCTTGATGTCCATCTGGATCGAGGTGATCCCCTTCTCCGTGCCGGCGACCTTGAAGTCCATGTCGCCCAGGTGGTCCTCGGAGCCCAGGATGTCGGTGAGGACGGCGATCTTGTCGCCCTCCTTGATGAGCCCCATGGCCACGCCCGCGCAGGGAGCCTGCATCGGCACCCCCGCGTCCATCAGCGCGAGTGAGCCGCCGCAAACCGTGGCCATCGACGAGGAACCGTTGGACTCGAGGACCTCGCTCACCACGCGCAGCGTGTAGGGGAAGTTCTCGTAGTGCGGCAGCAGCGGCTGCAGCGCCCGCTCGGCCAGCGCCCCGTGACCGATCTCGCGGCGGCTGGTGCCGCGGATCATCTTGACCTCGCCGGTGGAGAATGGCGGGAAGTTGTAGTGCAGCATGAACGACTTGGTGGTCTCGCCCGCCACGTCGATGCTGTCGATCCGCTGCTCGTCTTCGCTGGTGCCGAGGGTGACGGAGACGAGCGCCTGCGTCTGCCCGCGGGTGAACAGCGCCGAGCCGTGGGTGCGCGGGAGCACGCCGGTCTCGATGGTGATCGGCCGGATGGTGTCGAGGTCGCGGCCGTCCACCCGCTCCCCCTTCTCCAGCACCTGCTTCCGCATGACGCGGTATTCGATTTCCTCGAGCTCGTTGCCGATGTCGCGCGCCTTCTCGGGATACTCCAGCAGCAGCTTGGCGAGGGACTCTTCCTTCACTCCCTTGATTCCGCGGCTCCGGCCCGCCTTGTCCCGGGCGTTGATCGCCTGTCCCATGGAGGTCTCCGCGGCCTCACGCACCTTGGCCGCGAGCGCCGGATCGGTCTCCGCCTTGGTCCAGGCGAGCTTCGGCGCGGCACCGGCCTGCGCGATCAGCTGCTTCTCGATGCCGATGATTTCCCGGATCCCCTTCTGCGCCACCTTGAAGGCCTCGAGCATCTCGGCCTCGGAGATCTCGAGCGATCCGCCCTCGACCATGACCACCGAATCGGCCGACCCGCTCACGACGAGATCGAGGGTGGAGAACTCGAGCTGCTGGAAGGTGGGGTTGAGGATCCAGTTGCCGTCGACCCGGCCCACGCGCACCGCCGCCAGCGGACCGTTCCACGGCACCGTGGAGAGGCTGAGCGCCGCCGATGCGGCGACGACGCCGAGGATGTCGGCGTCGTTCTCCTGGTCGGCCGAGAGCACCGTCACGAACACCTGGACTTCGTTCTTGAACCCCTCGGGGAAGAGCGGCCGGATGGAGCGGTCGATGATCCGGGCGGCGAGGATCTCGTCATCCGACGGGCGGCCCTCCCGCTTGAGGAACCCGCCCGGAATCTTGCCGGCGGCGTAGGTCTTCTCGCGATATTCGACGGTGAGGGGGAAGAACGGGAGGTTGGAGATGTTGGGGGACACGGTGACGGCCGACAGCACCATCGTGTCGCCGAAGCGCAGGAGGGCGGAGCCCGCCGCCTGCTTCGCGAGACGTCCGGTTTCCAGCATGAGGGGACGTCCGGCGAACTGGGTCTCAATCCGTTGCACGATTACTACCTTCTCTCTCGGTTCTCGGGTTTCTTTGCTGCTCTGGACACATCAATGCCGAAGGGGCGTCCCGATGCCAGGATCGGGACGCCCCTTTGGCGCCGGGCGGTTAGTGGCGGAGACCGAGCTGCTCGATGAGCGCGCGGTAGGTCTCGAGATCGTTGCGCCGGAGATAGGTGAGCAGGCGGCGCCGGGTGCCGACCATCTTGAGGAGACCGCGCCGTCCGTGGTGGTCCTTGGGATGGGTGCGGAAATGATCGGTGAGGGAGTTGATCCGCTCGGTGAGGAGGGCCACCTGTACCTTGGCGGACCCGGTGTCACCCGGATGCTCCTGGTGTTTGGCCACTACCGCCTGCTTGTCGAAGCTCATGCCGCTGTCGTCCTCTGTCCGTTGGGGCGCCGTAATCCGTTACAGCACAGGAAAGTAACCGGAGGGGGGTGGGGGGACAAGTCTGGACGGAAGGGCGGAAGGATGGAAGGACGGAACGTCGCATCCGGGCGGCACTGTCATCCCGAGCGAAGCGAGCAACTGTCTTGCGGCGGGGGCTCGCTTAGGCATGGCACCAGGGGCGCTGATCGCGCAGGATGGCGTTGAGCAGGACCAGAAGTTTGCGGGCCACCGCCGTGAGCGCCACCTTGGCGGGCTTGCCCGCGGCGCGCAGCCGCTGATAAAACGTCCGGAGCACCGGGTTGTGCCGCGCCGCGACCAGCGCGGCCATGTACAGCACCGTCCGCACGGCGGACCGGCCGCCCCAGCAGGTGCGCCGCCCGCGGAGCGTCCCACTGTCGCGGGCCAGGGGGGCGACGCCCACCAACGCGGCGATCGCGTGGCGGTCGAGGTGCCCCAGCTCGGGCACCAGGCCGAGCAGGGTACGGGCGAGCGTGGGCCCGACCCCGGGCACGCTCTGCAGCAACTGGTCCTGGACCCGCCAGACGGGGCTCGCCTGAATCGCGGCCGCCAGGGTGGCGTCGGTGTCGAGCACCTGACGCTCGAGCCAGCGGATATGCGTGTCGAGGCTCCGGCGCACCACGCGGCCCCGGGCCCGGGGGCGGCGCTGGCGCTCGGCGTGGAGCATCTCGAGCAGCTGCCGGCGGCGGGTGAGCAGGGCCTCGAGTTCCTGGGTGGCCGCCTCGGGCAGCGGGCGCACCGGCGGCTGCACGCGGGCGCCGAAGAGCGCGAGGACGTGGGCATCGAGCCGGTCCGTCTTGGCGAGTCGGCCGAGCGCTTTGGCGAAATCGCGGACCTGCCGGGGATTGACCACCGCGACGGGCACGCCCGCGCTGGCGAGCGCCGCCACGACGGGCGCCTCATAGCCGCCGGTGGCCTCGAGCA
>DATAHW010000013.1:0-2954 GCA_036262935.1 Gemmatimonadales bacterium
GAGATTGGCGGGATAGAACGACACATCGTTGAGGGCGGGCGTCACCGTGTGCGACACGCCGGTCAGCACGATGCCGTCCACATCGCCGTAGGTCGCCGCCTCCTGGATCGAGATCACCGATCCCAGCGAGTGCCCGACGAGGGCGATCCGCTCGGCCCGGATGCGCCCGAAAGAGGGAATGACCTCGCTGCCGCTCCGCAGAGCCTGCACGATCTGGTGGACCACATGGGCGTTGGACTCGATGGTGACCGCCTCCGCGGCCGGATGGTCGCTCGCGCCGACGCCGATCCGGTCGAGGCTGAGGACCGCGTACCCCGCCGCCGTGGCGCGCCGCATGTAGGAGTAGGTCTCCGGCTGGTAGGGCCAGTCCCAGTAAGAGCGGCTGTAGGTCGCGCCGTGCAGCGCGATCTGGATCGTCTTGTGGTGGACGCTGCCGCGGGAGCAGAGAGTGCCGGACACCTCGTAGGGCGTGGTGTCGGTCGGGGACAGCGTCACGTTGAAGGCCACATCCTCACAGCGAAGCCCGCCCGGAGCGGCCGAGACGCCGGCAGGCAGGAGCAGGACGGCGGCGAACGCGAGAAGCAGGCTGAAACGCACTTTCATATTTCGATCCTCCTTGGGGGGATCGTACAACGCCGGGAAGATCAATGCCGCGGCCGGCGGGTGGCGTAGAATCTCCCTCAAGATGACAAATCCAAGACTTCGGCGGCTCGGGCCCAGGGCGGCCATGGCCATCGCAATCCTCGTGGGCTGCGCCGGCAGCGGCGCCGCCCAGCAGCCCGATCCGGACCGCCCCCTCCCCTCCGTGGTCGCGGTGGCACAGCGCACCGGCCGGCCGATCCCGCTGATGGTGCGGCGCTATGTCGAGCAGTACGCCCGCGGCACCCTGCCGGCGAATGTTCAATTTCCACTTGCCAATGCCACTAGCGAGAGCGTGCGAACGATCACCAATCTGCGCTCCGACGTGCTGGTGAAATGGCTCGATCCGCTCTCCCGCCGCGCCACCGCGGGGTCTCTGCGCTTCGGCGCCAACAACGATTTCATCGCTTATTTCGGGGATGGCTGGGACGCCGACTGGACCGGCGGCGCCGTCAACAGCGCGCCGCAATTCAAGGGGGACGGCCGCTCCGGCTGGCTCTGGACCAATCACGAATTCGTCTTCGGATCCTCGCCGACACAGTTCGGACCCCCGACCGCGCAGCACCTCACGCTCGCCCGGTTCCTGCGCGCCGCCGGGGTGTTCACCCATGACGTCGATCTCGCGAGCTGGAATCAATCACGAATCGACACCTACATCCAGCACTACAAAAAGCAGCTCGGCGGCTCCTGGTACCGCGTGCGTTTCGACTCCGCCACCCAGCGCTGGACGGTCGTGCCGAGCGCCGGCGCCGTCCGTTATGACGCCACCAGCCAGACCCTGCTCACCCTGACCGGCCAGCCGCTGCGCGCGCTCGACCGCGACGACGCCGGAGCCCCCCTGCCGCCGCAAGTCGTGGCCGGCGTCTTCGCCGACTGTTCCGGCGGCCAGACCCCCTGGGGCACGGTGATCACCGCCGAAGAGAATGTCCAGGGCTATTACGGCGAAGTCGAGACCTGCTGGAACGGCAGCCAGAAATTTATCGCCGGCACCGGCTTCGACGCGGGCTCCTTGATTCAACCTTTCCTCGCGCCGAACACCGCGGCCGAATTCGGCCGGGCCAGCTCCGGGCTGCACAACCGGGACGTCTACGGCTATCTCGTCGAGATCGATCCCGGCCTGCCCTCGGATCTCTATTACCTGAGCGCCGGCCAGCCCGGCGGCGACGGCCTCGGCCATCGCAAGATCGGCTCGGCCGGCCGGGCGCATTGGGAGAACGCCACTTTCGCGGTCGGCAAGAACCTCAAGCTGGTCCCCGGGGAACCGATCGTTTTCTATTCCGGAGATGACCGTCCGGGCGGCCGGGTCTTCAAATTCGTGAGCTCCCGGACCTACACCGCCGGCATGACCCGCGCGGAGGTCCGCGCCCTGCTGGACGACGGCGCCCTCTACGTCGCCCACTTTGCCGGGCTCGACAACACAACTGGCCTGACCCTCAAGGCGACCGGCCAGTCCCCGACCGAGGCCGCCCCGGGAACCGGACGCTGGATCCGCCTCAGCACGGCCAGCACGGACGTCGCTCCCAACGCCGACGCCCTCGGCTCTCCGGGCAAGACGGTCGGAGCCGCGCTACGCGACCTCTCCTGGAACCGGATCGGCGGTTTCCGGGACGACAACGATGTCCGCCTCGCGCTTTTCACCGCCAGCAACAAAATCGGGGTGATGGAGCTGAACCGTCCCGAAGACGTGGAGTGGAACCCGCGCGACCCGAGCGGCACGCCGCGGCTCTATATCGCCTTCACCGGCCACGGCCTGCAGGTCGCGCTCGACCAGAACGGCGTCGTCTTCGACCCGGAGCACCACGCCACCGCCTCCCCCTTCCGCTACAGCACCGGCGCGGTGTTCGTCCTGGAGGAAGCCAACCCTTCCAATCCCTCGCAGTCTGGAACCTTCCGCTATTTCGCGGCCTGGCGCGGCACTCAGGCGGCCGGGCTCTTCGACGCGGCCCATCCGGACAACCTCATGATCGACGGCGACGGCGGGGTCTGGTTTGCCACCGACGGCAACCTCAGCCTCAACGGCACCGCTGACGGTCTCTATTACCTGGATCTCGATCCCACCCACCGGGCGGGATCGGCGGGCGTCACCCAGGCGACCTACGGCGAGGCGTTCCGAATCGTAGCGATGCCGTCCGACGCGGAAGCGACCGGCCCGGCCTTCAGCTCGAACCAGGGGACAATCTTCCTGAGCGTGCAGCACCCCGGGGCCGGTCGGCCCAGCTCCTGGCCTCCGCGGTAGAGGATCGGGAAACGGCCGGAAATTCAGTGACGACATACACATAAGTCGTCACGAGTTACCGGTACGCAGTAACAACACT
>DATAHW010000014.1:0-12603 GCA_036262935.1 Gemmatimonadales bacterium
AGGGGTTCAAGGCGGTGGACGTGGCGAACACCGTGGACTCGGCGCGTGCCCTCGCCGACCGCCTCGCCGCCACCGACGTCCGCTCGCTCGGCCTCGACGGCACGCGGCAGGCCGTGCAGTCGGTGCAGCAGACGCTGAAGCGCCTCGACGCCGCGAAACAGCAGGTCACCGGGCTGGAGCGGAACGTGACGCAGGGCGTCAAGCTCCTGGGCACCGGGGTCGAGGGGCTCGATGGGGCGCGAAAGCAGGACTACGCCTTTGCCCGGTCGCTGCTCAAGCTGCCGAGCTTCTCGGCGCCTGACATCGGCAATGCGTTCTTCGGAAAAGTGAGCGTGGACCGGTTCCAGCAGGCACTCTACTGGGCCGAGCTGGCGCGCCACTACATGCCGCCGGGGCTGCTGCCTCGGGAGGATCCCGGCCCCAAGCGGCTCCGGGCCTCGGGCACCACGGTGCGATTTCCCAAGGCGCGCACCTGGCCCGCGTTTCTGCTGCAGGTAGGGCAGGTGGACTTCAGCATCGCCGAGGGGCTGCTCAAGGGCGACTACGCCGCGACGGTGCAGGGGCTCACCTCGGCGCCCGCGCTCTACGGCAAGCCGATGATCGTCAGCGCCAGGCGGAACGCTCCGGGGTCGGCCATCGCGGGGATCGATGTCGGGGCGGTGGTGGACCACCGGAGCTCGATCCTGCGTGATTCGGTCGCCGCCCGGATCCGGGGCGCCAGGCTGCCGGCGTTCAACCTGCCCGGGCTGCCGTTCCGGGTCTCGCCCGGCACCGGAGCCGCCAACCTCATGTTCGCCCTGCGCGGCGACCAGCTCCGGGGGCACTGGTCCATCGGCTCGAACGACGTGGCGTGGGCGCTCGACACCGCGAGCGGCCGGCGGAACGATCTCGTGCAGCTCGTGTGGCGGGTGCTCTCGGGGCTCAAGCAGCTCGACGTGAGCGCCGACGTGCGCGGCACCGTGAACGCGCCCACGCTCTCGGTCAGGAGCAATCTGGACCAGGCCGTGGCCGGGCGGCTCAAGGCCGTCGTCGGCGATGAGGTGGCCAGGGCGGAGGCGCTGGCGCGGGCCAAGGTGGACAGCATCGTGAGCGACAAGGTCGCGCCGGTGAAGCAGCGGATCGCGGCCGTGCAGTCGGACGCGACGAAGCGGGCGGCGACGGAGCGGCAGCGGCTCGATCAGGTACAGGCCGATTTGCAGAAGCAACTCGAGCGGCTCACCGCCGGGCTCGCGCCCGGGATCAAGCTGCCGAAGATCAAGCTGTAACCCCGCTTCTCCCGTTGTTTTCTGATTGATTTTTCGGTGACCGCGCCTTGAGCGGGTCCGGTTACTCTCGTTTCCAGCTGCAGGTCTGGTCGGATTTCCCTGGCTGGAGGCATCGTCCCATGTCACATTCCCCGGCTCACATCCTGGTTGCTCTCCTGGTCGCTGCCGGCGTCCCGGCCTGCAGCGAGAGCGCCCCTATCCCGCTCGATCCCGGCTCACCGGCCTGGGCGACGCGGACCGAGCATTCCAACATCAGAGTCGAGTTCTCCCTGCTTGACGTGGACAACCCGTGCACGCCGGAGATCGAGGCCATCGATCTCGAAGGGATCATTCATGGGCAGGGGAGCGTCTGGGACAACGACCACTTCAAGTCCCACTACGACGTCAACCTCACCGGCGTGGACGCGAATGGCGTGCGTTACCAGGGGACGTCTACCGGGAACGGGAAAGGCGAGTTCCCCGGCAGTGAGACCGAAGACGTGGTCATCAGCACCGTGATCAACAGCCAGGGCGGCACGCCCAACTTCGTCACCAAGATCGTGCTGCACCATCACAAGGATGGAACCGTCCAGGTGGACAAGGACGGCGAGGAGTGCCGGGGGTAGCAGCCGACCCGATTGGAACGAGTCAGAACGAGTACCGCGCGCCCAGCGACATGCGCCAGCGAGAGGCATCGACGTCCACGACCTTGAGCCGCGGGATCTGCAGCGCGTAGATCCCGCGGCTCAGGGCGGAGTCATACCCGATCAGCCGAAGCAGGCTGGTGTGCTCCACGCCACGGACGACGCCCCAATCCCGGTCCACGAGGTGCAGCACGTTGAACACCTGCAGCGAGAGCTCCATCGTGTGACCACCGGGCGCGGGGAGCAGCGCCGACAGCTTCGCGCTGGTGTGGTTCACCCAGGGATTGCGGCAGCTGTTCCGCCGCATGATGGTGCCTCGCTGGCCGCGCAGGCACCCCTCCCGACCAAGGAAGGCGTCGAGCTCGTCGTAGACCCCCGCCACGGCGGGCGCCAGATTCCCCAGACTGTCGCGCTCGCCGAGCGCCACGTCGCCGCCGATCCGACTGCGCGCGGGCAGGTACACGATGTCATTGCCGAATCCATCCGCATTGGCGTCTCCGTCGACGATGTAGGTGTACGCTCTGCCCGAGAGCCCCTCGTAGAACAGGGACAATCTGAGGCCGTACGGCAAGTCGGTGGTGGCGAGGAGGAGGAGCCGGTGGGGCACTTCCCACGCCGCCGTGGCGAGCCGCCTGGCTGCGAGGCTGCCGTCGAGCGGAATGCTCAGATCGGCGGCGAGTCCGTCGTCGGCGGCGGACAGCCGGTCCCGGGATCTGCTGAAGGTGTACGATGCGGCGAGCTCGGTTCCATGGCCGAAGCTCTTCTGAAGCTGGCCGGTCACCGAGAATGCCCGATCGCCGCTGGAGTTGCGGACTTGGATGACCTGGGTCAGGTCCGGGCTCGGCCGGCTCGGCGTGGCATTTCCGGCGCTGTCGATGCGTCCATACAGCAGCCGGCCACCCTCGCCGTTCGCCGCGACCGGAGCAGCCAGGTTGAGGTCCCCGAGATCGAGCTGATCGAGCGAACGGGTATAGAGCAGGTCGAGCGTGCCGACCATCCCCCCCGGCAGCCGGCGATCCACTCCCAGGGCGATTTTCAGGTTGCGCGGGTATCGAAATGCCGGGTCGAACGTGTTCACCAGAGCCGACGCCGTCGTGGCGGCTTCACCGCAGGAGGTCGGCTGCCGGCGCGGGTCGATGGTGAACGGCGGCACCAGCGAGCCGGTGCAGTCCACCGCAAGCGCATCCAGGCCCGTGTGGACGTAGACCTCGTTGAGCCACTTGTACGCCGGTCTTCCGGCGAACACTCCGACGCCGCCTCGGACGAAGGTGACGCCATCGCCGGCCAGGTCATCGTTGAAGCCGAGCCGGGGAGACCAGAGCGGATGGCCGGTGGGGCTCACCGTGTTGTCCAGCCCGAGCTCCTGCCGGAGGACAGGATTGGGATTCGGCCTGTTGGAGATGAACGGCACGTCTACCCGGAGGCCCGCGGTTATCGTCAGCCTGCGCCCGGGCGTCCATTGGTCCTGCAGGTAGAGGCCGAATTGGCGGACTGTGAGATCCGAGAATGGGCCGGCCGGGCGCGCGGGATTGAGAAAGGTGCCGGTATAGTGGTCGGCGAGCCCCTGCTCGAGTGAATCCAGGCTGTTGAAGTGCCACTCGTCGTGAAACAGGAACTGGAGTCCCTGGTGGGTGGGCAGCCGGATCAGCTCGTCGTGGGTCCCCGCGACCAGCCGATGCGCTCCAGCGGAAAAACTGAGGTTGTCCGTGAGCTCCAGCATCCGCTGCACGGTCAACTCGCCGCCGCAGAACTCGGCCGTGCCGGCTGCCAGCTCGCCCTGGTCGGCGTGAACGATCAGGGTCGGGAAGGTACTGGCGGGCCGGCATCGCTGAACCTCCTGCATCCGCGCGAGCAGCAGCTCGTTGGCGAATCGGCGTCCGATGGTGCCGGTCCAGCTCAGCCGGGTCGCATGCGTGGTGACCGGAAGGCTGAACGCCATGGAGGAGAGGCAGTAGGGCGCGCCCGGCTCGCGGCAGGCGCCGAAGTTGAACGGGAAGAGCGTGGTCAGGTTGTGGGAGTAGTTGTGGGACAGCTCCATCCGGCTGTTCACGCCGAGCTGCATGGTCACCTTGGCGAAGAGGTTCTGCCCGTCGCCGTGGAGCGGGATCGACTCGTCGTCGCGGCCGGGATCCACTCCGAAGCGCTCCCGCAGAATCGATTGCAGGCGGGTCACGCTCGCACGCCGGATCCCGACCCCCACGGAGTCGGATCCGTTCGCGGTATCGCTGCCGATCAGGGGGAATCCGTCCGGGAAGATGGAGTGTTGCGCTCCGAAGTTCGCGAAGAACGCCGCCCGGTCGCGCACGATCGGGCCGCCCGCAGTCATGCCGAGCTCCCAGTTCTCGAAGTCGCCGCCTCGTCCGCCTTGGGAGTCCTTACCGACCAGCCCGCGGCCCGCGAAGTAGCCGAACCCCGCCCCTTCGAACCGGTTGGTTCCGGTCTTGGTGACCGCGTTCACCAGCCCGGCCGCGAAGTTGCCGAAGCGGACGTCGAACGGGGCGCTCACGACCTGGAGCTCCTGGAGCACCTCGACGGCAAGCGGTTTCGCGCCGAAATCCTGGCCGGGCGCCCCCGCGCCGCCCAGGAACGAGGTGCCGAGCAGATCGCTGAAACTCGCTCCGTCGAGCTGGAACGAGTTGGGCCGGTCGGGCTGGCCGGCGATGGACAGTCCCCCTGTCGGTCCCCGGACGACCTGCGGCGAGAGCAGCGCGAGCTCGGAGAAGTCTCGTCCCCTGATCGGTACCCGGGCGATGGTGGACTCGGCAATCACCTGGGCGGGGCCGGTTCGGCTCGGGTTGATTCGGGCATCCGCGCGCGCGACCACCGTGAGCGACTCGAGCTCCATGGCGGCCGGCCGTAAACCCAATTCCAGGGTGAGGCGCTGGCCGAGCGCGAGATAGACGTTCTCCCGACGAAGGGGGGCAAAGCCGACCGCCCGGACCTGCAGCCGGTACGGACCACCGATCGAAAGATGCTCGATGTAGAAGCGGCCCTTCGTGCCGGTCCGCGTTTCCCACCGTTCACCGGTCGCGGTGTTCGTCACCAGCACGGTGGCGTCGGCGATCGGGGTGCGGTCGACACCGGTGACCTCGCCCTCGAAGGCCGCTCCCGTCGGACTCTGGGCCCGCAGCGACACTGCGGAAGCCACGGTCCACAGCAGCAGGCCGGCAAATCGCCGTGAGACTGTTTGCATCGCCCCGGGTTCCTGGCGCCATATTGAGTACCGACTACTGCTTGACCTGCATCAACTCCTGGTAGGGCGGGTAATCGCGGAGCAACTCGAAGTCGGGGTCGAGGTGGAGGAATATCCGGCCCCCGCGGCCACGCTCGAAGGCCTGATGGAGCAGCATCACTGCCTGATCGCGGTTACCTCGCACGGCTTCGAGCCGGGCTCGCGCGTACGCGGCATCCGCGTCCTGCGCCCTGCTGGCGAGCCACGCGTCCATCCGATCCGCTTCGGCCTGATCTCCCCTTCGTACCGCCAGCACACCCAGCGCCGCATGGGCCTTCAGACTCGCGCTGTCCTCGGCCAGCAAGTGCTCGTACCCCGCGCGGGCATCCTGCCAGCGGCCGGTCTGATAGAAGACGTTCAAGTGAGGCCGGGTGCAGGGCCAATCATCGCGGGTGGCGTCAGTCACGGCGGAGGCGCCGTACCATGCAATGACCCGTTCGAAGATGCGCCGCGCCGCCTCCGGATGGCCGTGCGCACGGAGCTCGAGCGCGACACATTCGGTCGCCATCGGCGCTGGCCAGGGGTCATCGGCGGAATGCCCCTGGGGGAGGAAGCCGAGCGCGAGGCGCTCAGCCTCCGCTACTCGGCCCAGCGCCGCGAGGGCGATGGCCTGGTCGGTTGCAAGGTGGGGAGACGTCGAGTCGCCGCGAAGCCCCGTGCGGGCCGCTTCCAACTGCCCACGATAGTCGCCCACCATGTGGTAGGACATCGCGAGCCAGTCCATGTAGACCCCGTACAGCCATCCCTTCATCCCCAGCTTCGTCGGGTTCACCAGGTGGAGGATCTCAAGGCTCTGGTGAGGCCGACCGTTCTCCATGGCGATCACGGCACCGAGGATCGTGAACGCGACCGAGCGGGGCGACGCCTGGATGGTTCGCCGCACGGCGGCGATTGCTCCATCCGGATCATTCTGACAAGCGGCGGTTGCCAGCTCGAGCTGCCCGCGATCCACAGGGGGAAGCTGCCTGCGCTGCGGCTCCAGGTGCCGGGCGATCGAGTCCACGGCCCTGCAGTCCCTCCCCAGCCACAGCGCCACCGCCGCGGATGTCGCGGCCCCGGTGAAGCTCGGATCGAGGGCGGCGGCCCGACGGTAGTGCTCGGCCGCGGTGGCGAAGTCGAACTCCGTCTGCCCGGCCGCCAGCATCTCCTGGTAAGCCTCGTAGGTCGGCGGCAGACTCGCCGCTTTCCAGGTGTCGAACTCGGAGCCGAACACGACGGCAAAGCCCGCCATCACCCGTTGACGAAGGGTCTCGACCACACGGGTCTCCTCCCGCGCCAGACCCACCGCCGGCTCCAACGAAACGATGACCCTCCCGGTTGGTGCGTCCACCAGCTGCGCCTCGATGTGGAGGCTGTCCCCATCGCGGTAGTAGCGCCCCGAGATGACCGTGCCTGCCCCGACGCGTTTGGCCAGCGCGCGGCCGGCCGCTCCACCCACCCGCGTGGTGTCGCCGGCCTCTTCTGCCGCAACCCTGAGATCGTACACCTCGTGCATGAGTCGGGTCGCAGCCAAGCCGCGGGCGATGTAGTCGCTCGCGATGTCACCTACCGGCGCCATGCCGGAATCGCCGGTCCGGTTCTCGAACCCGGCGACGACCACGCGTCTCGGATCGGCCCGGGGGAAGCGGGGGAGAAAGGCGGCGGCGGCTCCGATGATGGCGAGGGTAGCGGCGCCGCCGCCCATCCAGAGCGCCCTGCGCTGGCGCGGCGCGCCCGGTTGCTTCGGGAACACCCGCGGATCGGGAAGAAGTGAAAGTGCTGTGGAGCTGGCGGGGGCCGCGAGTGCTTGCCGAAGCTCGCCTGCCGTGGCGAAACGGTGCGCGAAATTCGCCGTCAGGGCCCGGGCCAGCGCGTCCTCCACCCACGTCGGCACCTCGGGGCGGAGGCTTCGAACCGGCGGTAGCGATTCGGCGAAGCGCTTCTCCAAGATCTGCGACGCCGCCGGCCCCCCGGCCGGCCCGTCCCCCACGAGCATTTCGTAGAGCACGCAGCCCAGGCTGTAGACGTCGGTTCGGCCATCGAGCTCGCGGCTGCCGGCCGCCTGCTCCGGGCTGGCGTAGGCGACGGTGCCGACCGGAAGGCCCGAGTCGGTGCGCAGGGAGTCCAGCCGATCGGCGGGGCCATCGCCGTTCCGCGCGAGCGCTCTGGCGATGCCGAAGTCGGCCAGCAAGGCGTGCACCCGCTCCGCGGGAGGCTGACCCGGCGCGGCTCGCTCGAGCGGTGGATACGCGGTGAGCAGGATATTCTCGGGCTTCACATCGCGGTGAATCACGCCCGCGTGGTGCGCGTAGTCGAGCGCGCCCGCGATTTGGCAGGCGATCTCCACGGCCTCGGCGACTGGCAGTCGGTGCTCGCGCAGCAGACGCTCGCGGAGCGATTCCCCGGCCACGTGGGGCATGACGTAATACAGGACGTCGCCCGCTTCGCCCGAGTCGTGCAGCGGCAGGATGTTGGGATGGCTCAGCCGAGCGGCGATCCCGATCTCGCGCCGGAAGCGCTCGGGGCCGAGCGCCGCGGCGACATCCGGCGGCAGCACCTTGATGGCGACCCTGCGGCCATGCTTCCGGTCGAGCGCCAGGTAGACCGTACCCATCCCCCCGCGTCCGAGCTCACGCTCGACCGCGTAGCGCCGTCCAAAGGCCGCGGTGATGCGGGCGAGGGCGTCCGGCACGAGGGGCCATCCCGGCAACGGGGATGGGAAATAAGATGAGGCCCGGTCTCCCGGGCCGCCAGCCGGGGTGGGGAGCGGAGCGTGCCGTCGCCGCGCTCAAGGTGCCCGGGATCTCATTTCCACGAGCTCGGATACTCTGAGCCGCGGCTGCTCGCCAGCACGACCCCCGCGCCTCCGGTCGATGGGATGACCATCACTTCAGTCGAACCGTCGGCGCCGAAGGCATCGAAGGCGATGGCGGAGCCGTCGGGCGACCAGACCGGACGTCCCGACCCACCGGTTGCCGTGAGTCGTGTGTTGCCCGAGCCGCCCGAGGTCATGACATAGAGGCCGCCGCCCCCGAAGAACGTTGTTCGACGGTAGGCGATCCTGCCGCCATCCGGTGACCAGGCCGGCCGTGCGAACGAGTCGAATGCGCCTTGGCTGCTCGTCAGCTTATGCACTTGAGAGCCGTCGGCCGCCATGAGGTAGAGATCCGACCCGCAGATGTCCGCGACACATGGCCCGATCCGCTGGAACACGATCCGGGTCCCGTCCGGCGACCAGTCCGGATCCTGGCCCGACGAGAGCGTGAGGACGCCCGAGCCGTCCACATTCATGACCCGGATCGTGGCGTCGGTGGTGAACGTGCCGCCGGAGGTGAACAGGAGTCTGCTTCCATCAGGAGACCACCTGACGCCCCCGCCAGAGACGCCGAGCCCGATTCGGCCCG
Organism: Gemmatimonadales bacterium; assembly: GCA_036262935.1. Lineage (GTDB taxonomy): Bacteria > Gemmatimonadota > Gemmatimonadetes > Gemmatimonadales > GWC2-71-9 > CAVVWJ01. Next base: position 8,504 of record DATAHW010000014.1, read on the forward strand.
AGCCGTCCTGGTTCATGATGGAGATCCCGACCCGGGACGAAAACGCGATCTGCGTCCCGTCCGGCGACCAGTCCCCGCAGCACCCGCCGGTCGACGGAGTCAGGTCGACGATGCTGGAGCCGTCGTCGCGCATCCTGAAAAGGTGGGACGTGCCGGTACGATCGCTGGTGAAGAGGATGCTCCCATCCCCTGTGGGAGCACAGCTGACCTCGAACGTGAGCTGGCTGGAACCTCCCTCCGACACGGCCACGGTCCGCGGATTCCTGCCGGCGAGCGTGCAGTTCGGTGCCACACCCGAAAGTCCGACGCGCACGTGCCCCACCGGCACCGACACGGTGAGGTACGCGTTGGCCCCGATCGCCCGCGCCGGGTCGCCGCCAACACTCACCTCGTATCCGTCGGAGTCGGGGCGCGGTCCGGCCGTCTCGACCACGATGGTAAGGCTGCCCACCGCCGCTCCACAGGCGATGGTCAAGTCGACCGTGAGCACCGTGGCCGCCTCGATCGTGATCCTGCGCGGATTCGGTCCGTCGAGCGCGCAGTTGGGGGCCAGGCCGGAGAGGCCGAGCGTGTGGTCGCCCGGCACCATCGAGGCGACCGAAACTTCACCCTCGGCGGGCAGGGCGAGTGGCGCGCCGCCATCGATCGACACCTCGTAGCCGTCCGGATCGAGCGCCGCGCCGGTGCTCGAAATCACCAGGCGCAGGCCACCCGCCTCGGCCGAGCAGGTAATCTCGAAGGCCAGCTCTGCGGTGGCGCCCGCATCGACCGAGACCGTCCGTTGGAGCTCACCCACCGCTCCGCAGCCCGGTGCGAGGTCGTCGAGTCTCACCTGGTGGCTGCCGGCGGAGAGATCCGCGAAGGTGCGGACGCCGCTGGTACCGATTCGCTCGCCGGCGCGATCATCCACGGCCACGAGGTATCCATCGGCATCGGGCGCATCGCCGCCCGTCGTGACGACGACCCGGAGGCTCCCCGTGACCGGACCGGCGACATCTTCGCCGCCGCAGGATCCGAGGAAAGTCGCGGCCAGAAGCAGAAGCAGAAGCCGGAGCCGCTCGACCGTCAGCATGTCAGTCTCCCGCGCCGGCCTCAGCGCCAGCTCGACGGATATACCGGCCCCTCCCCAGTGGAGAGCGCCGTGAGCGGGCCGCCGCTCGACGGAATGGTGAGCAGCGTCGTGACCCCGGCGCCATCGGCATCGGTAAACGCGATCTCCGCGCCGTCCGGCGACCAGACGGGCGAAGACTCCCAGCGCTCGGTCGTCGTGGTGAGCTGTCGAATCGTCGCGGTGGCGAGCTCGAGGATGTAGAGGTTCCCGGGAAGACCCAGCCTCGGACCGAACGAGTAGACGAGCTGTCGTCCATCGGGCGACCAGGCGGGCTGCCTGGCCGCGCGGTCGGCTGTGAGGCTTGTGAGGGCCACCAATCCCGATCCGTCCGGCCCGATGGTATAAAGGTCCACCGCGCAGATCAGGCCCAGGTACCAGACCGCCTGGCAGGCGCCCCGCCGCTCAAAGGCAATGCGCGTCCCGTCCGGCGACCAGACCGGCACATTATCGGACTCGTCAGCGGTCAGCCGCCGGAAGTCCGAGCCGTCGAGCTTGGTGGTCACCAGGCCGCCCCGCACGAACGCGATCCGGCCCCCGTCCGGCGACCACACGGGACTGGCCCCCTGCCCGATCCTCGATGGCGACGACCCGTCGGCGGCCATGACGAAGATCTCGGCCGCTCCGCCTCGCATCGTCTCGAACACGATCTTCGAGCGATCGGGCGACCACCGGCCCTTGGCTCCGTCGGAGCTCGGCGTCAGATCGACCGTGCGCGATCCGTCGGTGCGGTAGATGTGACCGGCGGGCCCACCCCAGTACAGCAGCTGGGCCGGGCCCGCCACCCTCGGGCGGCACGCTACCTCGAAGCTGGCGACGGCCGGGGCGCCCGCCACCACGATCACCGGCCGCTCGCTCTTGCCGGTCAGCGCGCAGTTGCCGGCGAGCCCGCTCAGCGCGACCTCGTGGTCCCCAGGCTGAAGCGGGAGCTCCCGGGTGACGTTCACGCCAAGCGGCGTTGGTCCATCGCCATCGATGGAGTAGAGATAGCCGTCGAGGTCCGGATCGGCGCCGGTCGTGAACGTCGACAGGGTGATGCCGGCGCAGAGCACGCGGAACGTGAGCCCGGGCGCGGCAGCTCCGGAGACCACGAAGGAAATCGGGTTGGGCCCGTCCACCACGCAGTTGTCGGCGAGCCCGGTGAGCTGGATGGCGTGGTTGCCCGGATCGAGCGTGGGAAGCCGCAGTATGGCTTGCAGGCCGATCGGCTGCGGCGGGCCACCGTCCAGAATGAACGAGTATCCGTCCGGATCGGAAGCCGGGCCGGAGGTCCGGGCGGTCAGCCAGACGTCTACCCCGATGGCCGCGCAGCTCAGCGCGAAGCCGACGCGCGTGGTGTCTCCTCCTGCGACATCGGCGGCCCGAGGATTGTCACCCGATACGGTGCAGTTGCCCGCAACTCCGCCCAGCCCCAGGCGGTGTTCTCCGGCCGGCACGTTAGGCAGGACGAGCCTCGCGTCGGATCCGATCGGCCGACCCGTCTCGCCGTCCACGCTCATGGTGTAGCCGTCGGGATCGGCCGGCTCGCCCGTGGTCGTAATCGTGATGACCAGGGTGCCGCTCGGGGTCGGCGCGACGGAGCCGGTGCCGGAGCACGCGCCGGCCAGCATGAGGATGGCGCACTGGAAGGCGGTCTTCATGACTGGTTCTCAGGGTCGGTGGACGAGCGGCCGCGGAGTGCGGCCGGGTGTCATGTGCCACAAGGTAGGACGCGGCGGTCAGCCGCCGATCACCAGCCAGTCAATCGGGGGGGCTGGACTATCGTCGCTTGCTCCGGAGGGCACCGCCGCGATATATGGTAGAGTGCGGGGGCACCGCACCGTCAGCGGGAGTCAATCCATCCATGCTTCGGCTGCAAACGTTCGGCGGGCTGACCCTGTCTCGCGGGACGGAGAACCTGACCGGTGCCGTAACGCAGCGGCGGCGGCTGGCCGTGCTCGCCCTGCTCGCCGTCACGGGCGAGCCGGGCGTGAGCAGGGACAAATTGCAGGCCTATCTCTGGCCCGAGTCCGATGCCGACCGCGCGCGGCATGTGCTCAACCAACTGGTCTACGCTCAGCGCAGGCAAGTCGGGACCCAGTCGCTCTTTCTCGGCCGGAAGACCCTGCGTCTGAATCCGGGTGTGCTGTGGAGCGACGCGTCGGCATTGGAGCAGGCGTTCGGCGCCGGCGACCTCGAGACCGGCGTGGCACTGTACCGCGGGCCGTTCCTGGACGGCTTCTTCCTCAAGGACGCCCCGGAATTCGAACGCTGGGCCGAGGATCAGCGAGCCCGATTTGCCCGGCGAGTGCTGGCCGCATTGGCGCAACTGGCCGATCGCGCCGTCGCGAGCGGGGATCACCGGCTAGCCGCGGAATGGTGGAGGCAGGCCGCCGGGGCAGCTCCTTATGACACCGGCGTTGCGCTGGGATTGGTGCAGACCCTGGCCGCGGCGGGAGACCGTGCCGGCGCGTTGGTGGCAGCACGCCGACACGAGGAGCTGCTCCGGCGCGACCTGGGTATGGGGCCCGATCCGTCCTTCACCGAGGCGGTTGCCCGGCTGCGGTGACCCGTCCGATCGCTCGGAATCCCAGCCTCGCGCCTCAAAATGTGCTCGATGGGTTCGTCGAGCCGGTGCCGCCTGTGATGATGCGGAAATTCGTGAAACAGGCCGCACTCGTCGGGCGCCAGATTGTCGGTGTCCCCGGTGCCTCGAGCTTGCCGCCATGGGCCGCGGTAAGTGTGAGGCTCCCGCTCCCGTGCACCGGGACGGGGTGAAGTCGACCGAGGCCCGGCGGGGGGGCGGTCCGGGTCGCCTTGACCCATGCCGGTTCGGCGTCACATTAGACAGACCAGAACATCCTTCCTTCTCCGGAGTCCCGATGCGCATCGGAGTTCCCCAGGAGACCGCCCCCGGCGAGCGGCGCGTCGCGCTAGTGCCCGAGTCCTGCAAGAAACTCAAGCAGGCCGGGTACGAGATCTCCGTCGAGGCGGGCGCCGGGGGCGCCGCCGG
>DATAHW010000015.1:0-36740 GCA_036262935.1 Gemmatimonadales bacterium
CTACGTCGGCTACCGGGACGCGGCCTTCGTCGGCTGGCTGCGCCAGCTCCGCACCCGCGAGATCGGCGGCCACAGCCGCTGGCACCAGCTCCGCTTCACGGCCGGCAACAGCGCGAACAACTGGGGCATCTGGGCCCTGGCGTCGGTCATCGCGGCCGACCGCTACCTCGGCGACGCCTCGGCCCTCGCCCAGGACTGGGCCATCTTCAAGGGCTACGGCGACGGGACATGGACGGGATTCCAGCCAACGGCCGACTATCTGGCCGGCTGGAACTGCACGACCTACTTCGCCATCGAGCCGGGGCACTGCGGAAGCCCCGATCACAACGGCGCGCCGGTGGAGGACGCGTCGCGCTCGGGAAACACCACGACGCCCGACGAGGGTTATGTCAACGAAGCCCTGAGCGGGCTGTCGGTGCAAGCGATGCTGCTCGACCGGGCCGGCTACCCAGCATGGAGTGTGAACGCGAGCCAGCTCCGGCGCGTGGCCGACTTCCTGGGGCGCACGGGCACCTGGAACGCCGAGTCGGTGGCCTATTTCGCGGCGTACATGCTGAATGCCGCCTACGGCACCAGCTATCCCGCCAGGGCAGGGAACGGCGGGCGCATGTTCGGCTTTACGGATTGGCTCTACGGGCGCTGACCCAGCTCACCGTGGCGTGAGGCAGAGTCCGGTCACTCTGGATTCTGCCTCGCGGCCCGGGTCGGATGTCCGGCTCTTATGCGACTTGGGCGGGGCGCCGGTCCGTGGTCCTGCTCTCGTGATAGTCTCGTTCCACGGAGCGCAGGTGTTCGGCCAGTCGCGCCCCATTGCGCCAGAGATCGAGCGCGTCCTCGGCGTACCGCCGGGCGTCCTCGGCATACGTCCGCCGTAGCGCCGCGTCGGCCAGCAGCCGCTCGATGGCGGCGGCCAGCGCCTGCACATCCTTGGGCGGCACCAGAATGCCGCACCTCCCCTGGTCGAGCAGCTCCGGGATTCCGGATACGTGTGAAGCGATCACCGGCGTCCCCACCGCCATCGCTTCCTCGACCACGTTGGGCTTGGCGTCTCCGAGCCCGCTCGAGGGGTGCACGAAGACCGCGGCCTGGCGCATGGCCAGGCGAACGCCGTCGCTGTTGAGCCAGCCGCGGAACGTCACCCGGTCCATGATGTCCAGCTGCTGCGCGAGCTCCCGCAGCCGGCCGCCTTCCTCGCCGTCGCCGACCAGCTCCAACTGCACGTCCACGCCGCGTCTCACCAGCTCGGCGATGGCCCGGATCAGATAGTCGTAACCCTTCGTGCTCACGAAACGGCCGACGCCCGTGACCCGCCGGGGATCACGGCCGCCCGGCGCGTAGGCGAATTCGCTCAGATCCACGCCCATGTGATTGATGTGGATCTTGTGCGCGAAGCGCTCGTAGATGTCGCCGAAATGCTCCTGCAGGTAGCGCTGGTTGAACTCGCAGACCGTCACGATGCTGTCGGCGTAAAGCAGTTTCTGCCGCAGGAATACCTTGTTGAAGTAGAGATCCGCACCCGCGTGGAGCTGGAAGGTGAATGGGATCGAGCGCCCGGCGAAGCGGTGCGCCAGGCATGCGCAGGTCGCGGGGTAGTGTCCCCAGTAGGAGAACACGTGGTCGTACTTGTCGCCGAAGTGCGCGGCCCATGCCCATGCCAGTGGAACGACGTACAGACTCTTCGCGAGCGGCGGTACGCCGGCCCGGGCGGCCGAAGAGCCGACGGCGGCGGTGTCACGGAGAAAGTCGAGCGCCCGCTCCATCGGGGCCCGGCCGAGCGAGCGGAGCAGCGCCGTCGAATCGATGTGGTGGACTCGATTCCGCGGGAGGATGCGCTCGTCCAGGATGTCGGGGACGTACGACCAGAGGCTCGGGTCGTTCCGGCGGATGGGGAACACGTCCACCTCGATCCCGGCGTCGATCAGCGACCGCATGTCGCGCGCGAAGAACGTCGACACCTTGCCCGGGAATCTGGTGGTGAACACGGCCAGTTTCATTGCCGGCGTCCTCAGTTGGAGTGTTGGTCGGGGCGTAGTGCCGTGAGTCGTTCCATCGTCAGGCCAGGGCCCCGGCCGTGCCCCGGCGCCTTTGCGGGGTCGCAACCGGTGGCTCGGGCGGCCCGGTCGTCCGCGCCGCCGGCGGGCGAGCCATGGCGCCGCTCGCCAGAGCGCACCCGAGAGTCAGCCAGAGGAGGGGCCCGGCGATCCGGTTTTCGCTCATGTTGCCCGCCAGCACGGCAAGCAGCAGGGCCAGCGGGACCACGCCTCGCGGCCCCGCGCGCGCGGTCCACGCCGAGCGCACGCAGAGCAGCAGGCCGAGGCAGAACGGGATGGCACCGAGCAGCCCGCTGGCGGTCAGCACCTCGAGCAGGATGTTGTGGGCGTCCCGGCGATCATGAATCGCGTCCCCGAGACGGCTCGCGAGCTCGTACTTGTTGGTGATGGGTCCCCAGCCGAGCAGCGGCTTTTCCCGCAGCATGCCCAGCAGGGTCGGGAAGATGTGCTCGCGTTGCGAGAAGCTGCCTTCGGGCACCTTGGCCAGGCGGCCGAGCATCACGTCGGAGTGCAGCACCAGGAACAGCAGCAGGGCAAACCCCACCACGCCGATGCCCACGTTCCTGATGCGCGTCCGAAGCGTTCGCCCGGTGGAGAGGTAGACCAGCATGCCGACGGAGAAGACCACCAGTCCTCCGCGTGACCCCGTCTCGACCAGCCCGACGGCGATCAGCGCCACGGCGCCCCACCCGAGCACACGCCTCCGCGGCGCGCCCCGCGGCTGGATATACGCCAGGCCGATCAGCGCCAACAGTCCGACCGCGAGCACGTGTGCGCTCTGGTTGGCGTTCTGTCCCAGTGCGGTGACCCGCTCGCCTCCGGTGCCCTGCAGGTGTGCCGTCCGGCCGATGCCCAGAAGCGGCAGCGCGGCCCGCACCAGGCACCCGAGCACGAGCGACCGGAGGACGCCAAGGTACATGCCCTCCTGCCGCAGGAGATTGAAGCACACCCATCCGAACAGCGCCCAGAGCAGGAACAGGAGCGAGCTCTTGGCCACCTCACCCAGAAAGAGGCCGCCGGGATAGCGCGGCCCCTGGGTGATGAAGGCCACCTGCTCGGCGCCGAAATACACCGCGAAGGCCCCGATGGCCCAGGGCACGAGCCGATAGCAGGTGCGCGGCTGGAGCAGCGTCGCCAGGAGGAAACAGGAGCCCGCGATGGTGCTGACCTCGAACGGAAACCGGTCCGGGTACTCGAGCGGAATCAGAAACACGGTCACATACAGGGTCCAGCGCACGAGCGGCAGGACCCGGACGTCGCCGGCAGCGGACGCAACCGGCCCCGTGTATGCCTGCACGGCGGCGCCGGTCATGGGCCGGCCTCCATGTCGCGCACCTCTGCCGCGAGCCGCCGTGCGATGCATTCCGCGTCTTCCCGATCGGTCCGCACGGTCAGCAGCCGCGGGCCGCGCGCCTCCATCAGGCTTCGGATCACGTGGCGGTACGAGTCACGGTACGAGGCGATGAACCGGTCGATGGCGTCGTCCGAGAGCCGCTTCACCGGGTGCGATTGCGCGCGCCGGCGAAGCCGGTCCCGCAGGACGGGATCGGGGGCATCGAGCCACACGATCAGGTCCAGGGTGCTCGACCATGCCTCGATGGCGGCGCGCCACCAGCCGGCGTAGGCCGCGCTCCGGATGCCCTCTGCCCCCAGCACCTCCAGCCGCGCCAGCATGTACACCGCTCCCTCGTCGAGGAGCACCGTGCCGGCGCTCGCGCCACTCCGCTCCCGCAGCAGCTCATAGAGAGAACCGAGATAGGTGATCCGCTTCATCTCCTTCCAGAGCAGCCCGCGGTACGGGCGGTGCAGCGCCACGAAGGTCGGCGCCATGGTGAGCGCGGTCGCGAGGTGACGCTGCCGGGGCACCCGCAGGCCCGTCCGGAGCGTCCCGTCTACCTCGCCCAGTGCAAGCAGCAGGGATGTCTTGCCGGCCGCAGCGGGCCCGGCAAGCTCCACCACGAGCGAACGCGCCGGCTCCCTGGCGGCGCTGGCCGGTCCGGAGCGCTCAAGGGTTGCGATCATCCAGGGACGGCTCCAGACCGCCTGCGGCTGGCGAACAGAACGGGACCCGCTGGGCGATGCCACGCCACAGCGCGGCCCGACTCACATCGAAATCGTCGTTCACGACGTGCACCACCGATGGCACCCATTCGAAGACCTGCTGGTACGCCTGGTAGCGCCGCCGCAGGTACTCGACGGAGTACTCGCCTTTCCGGCGGAACGATTCCTCGGGGCCGATATCGAGGAACACCGGTACGGTCGGTGTCGGCGTCAGGCGCTCGAGCAGCCGCACCCAGAACCAGTGGCGGCCGTCGGAGACATCCACGAGCGTGTCGTAGAAGTACCGGTCCATGATCAGCACCCGGTCGCGCGCCTGCTCGAGTATCAGCCGGTAGCAGAAGAAGACGCCGAGGTCCAGCAGGTAGATCCAGCGGCGGAGGGGCTTGTTCCAGACGACCGCGTTGCGAACGCGGCGCAGCACGGGCTTCACTCGCGCGCGCAGGCCCGTGGCGGCCGGACGCGCGACGCGATCGGGTACGGCGCGGCCGGGCACGGCGCGGTCGCGCACGGCGCGGTCGCGCACGGCGCGGAGATAGGCATACAATCCCACGTGGTCGTTCATGTGGAAGACGGCCACCCGATGCCCCTGTGCTTCCAGTCTCGTCCGGAGCCACTCGATGAGCGTGGACTTGCCCGCGCCATCCAGGCCGGAAAACGTGATCAGCATTCGAAGCTCCGCGTCGGTCGCGCGTAAGCGCGCATCAGATCGCGTCCCATACCGCCCGCTTCACCTGGAGGATGACCTGCCGGAGGGGCTGGGACGCGTCGACGTCGACCACGCGCGTCGTCCCGGGATAGGACAGCCGCCGCAGGAGCTCCACCCCGGTGCGGATTTGTTCACGCGGGGTTTCGGGCTTCCGCCGGGCCGCGAGCTCCGCCGGGATGTGCAGCTTGAGCACGAGATCGGGGGGACAGAGCTCGGCCAGCCGGAACGCGTCGCGCTCCCGCCGGGCGGCCGCGCGGCGCCAGGCCGACGGATGATCGATCCAGGCCGTCAGGCGGGGGCCGTCGTTCCAGCCGGGGAACTGGCTCTGGGGAAACCGGTCCGAGACCACGATCATGCCCATCCCGCGAGACCGGCGCGTGTGGAGCGCCCGCGCTCGGCGCTCCCGCGCCAAGGCCTCGACCCAGATGGCCCGCGCCGGTGAAATGGACTGGCCGGCGGGTGACGTGGCCCTGCCGGCCGCGGGTGGTGCCGTCCGGCGCGACAGGCCGCCTGCTACCCGGCGCCGCATGGCTCCCACAAACTGCATGACCCGGCGGGGCCACCCGGCGGATCCCTTGCCGTTCCCGCCGTAGGTGGTGACGACGGCCACCTCATGCGAGAGCCACTCGGCGATCTCCCGGGCGACGGTGGACTTCCCGGCGCCATCCGCGCCGAGGAAGGCGATGAGCAGCCCGCCGTGGGGCAGGGTGCGTGACGACTTGGTCGGCGCGCCGAGGCACCAGTTCCGGACCTTCCACCAGACGACGCCCAGCTCGCGGCCCAGGGCATGACGGATCGCCTCGCTCGCGCCATACAGCCGGTATTCTCCGAGCGCGGGCGTGGCGGTGCGGCGGATCGCGACTAGCTGGCCGAGCGACGGCCCCCCCGCGGCAAGCATTGCCGGGACGAGCGCCCCGACGCGGGGCCCGGCAAGCCGGGTAGCCAGCTCGGCCGCCTCCCCGGGCCGAACCCGGGCGGCGAGCCAGCGGAATTCGCGCACCATGCCGCCGCGGAAGTACGGCTTGCCGAGCGCCTCGATGAAGAAATCGCGCGCGCGCAGCTTCATCGCCGCCCGGAGCACCAGGACGACCAGCTCGAGGTGCGGATCGGCCACATAGAGGCCCCGGCTCTCGTCCAGGACCCGGGTGGACAGGTAGCGCTCCTCCCAGGGGATGCGGTGCCCCTTCAGGAATTTCTCGCCCAGCGTGAGCTGGTAGTGCACGTGCAGGTGGGTCAGGACGCCCGTGTCCCGGTCGAAGCCCACGTAATCCTCGATACCCGGGTATCCCCGCCCGGCCTTCACCACGAATCGCTTGAAGTTTGTCTCGCCCAGGAGCCGCGTGAGCGGCACGATGGCGCGGCGGTCGACCAGCACGTCCACGTCCGTCGTCCCCTCGAGCGAGGCGCCCAGGTGCTCGTTGCTCTTCCAGTGACAGTAGCGGATTCCTTCGGCGTCGAGCCGCTCGAAGAGGGTACGCAGGACGGCAAGGCCGGGCCGCGTCGCGTCGTGCGCGGGACGGGACGCGGGGGGAGCTTCCCGAACCGAGGTCATCGCGCCTCCAGGGCATCGGTGGCCGCGAGCACGGGACGCGCCGGCCGGCGGACGAAGGATCGCATCGTCTTGACCATCCATTCTCCATGAGCGCCGAGGAAGCGGGACGGCGCGCCCCATACGAGCGCGCCGCAGACCAGCAGCAGCGTCGCGCCCGCGAGGCTCAGGACGGCGAGCGCGGGAAGGCCCAGCGTGCGCGCGCTCCTCGTGGCGAGCCAGACCGGCGGATAGGAGACCAGGGTGAGCAGCACCGCCGGGCGGTGCGCCACCCAGAAATCCGTCCAGGTGATCCGGGCGACGTCGAGGCTCAGCGCCGCCATCATCAGGAAGTTCACGGTAAGGGCCGCGAGTGCCCCCCATGCAACTCCGGCGATGCCCCAGTGCTGCCCGATCCAGGCGCCGAGCACCACGAGGGCGGCATAGATCACCTGCCGCCACGCGCGCCGGTACACCGCCCCCGTGGAGCGGGCGATCGAGTCGCTCATCTTGTAGCTCGTCCGGAAGAGCATGCCGATGCCGAGGATCTGGAACGGGGCCACAGCCAGGCCCCAGCGCGGGCCGAGCGCCACGCGGACCACCTCGGGGGCGAGCAGGATGAGGGCTGCGGAGAGCGGCAGGACGAGGAGGGCGATGAGCGCCACGGCCCGCAGATATGCCGCGGCCAGCCGGCGCGAATCGTCCTGCACCTTTGCCATGGCGGGGAACAGCACGGCATCGAGCACCGTGCCGAAGGCGTACGCCGGGGCGGACATCAGCGAGTACGCCCGCCCGTAGTACCCCAGGGCGGCGGGCCCGAGAAAGCGGCCGGTAACGACGTTATCCCCGTAGACCGCCGCGTAGTTCGCCAGTCTGGCCACCGTGAAGCCGCCGCCGAAGTATGCCAGATCCTTGAACGCCTGGCTCTGGAGCGCCAGGCGCCGGGGCGGCGGATGCCTGGCCAGCAGGACGGCGCTCTTGAGTGCCGCCTGCGCGAGCTGCGCGGCCACGAGCGCCCACACTCCCCATCCCAGCAGGGCGGTGCCTATGCCCACGAGCCCGTAGCCGAGGCCGTAGGTGATCACGTCGCGGATCGCGAGCCAGGAGAACTCGAGGTCGCGGGCGAGCAGTGACCCCGCCACCGTCCCCAGCCCGTTGATGGGGAACACCCAGGCGAGGACGCGGAGCACCGGCGTCATGCCGGGCATGCGCATGAAGTCGGCCGCGAGCGGCGCGGCGAGCCACACGATGACCCCGAGTCCGATGCCCAGCGCCAGGGACGCGGTGAACGCGGTGTTCAGATGGCGCTCCTCGAGCTCCGGACGCTGAACGATGGCGGGCCCGAGCCCCAGGTTGGATACGATCGTGGAGAGCCCGATCACCACGACCGCCGCGCTCACGACCCCGAAATCCGCTGGAGTCAGCAGGCGCCCGAGCACGCTCAGCACCAGCAACTGGAGCAGCGTGAACGCCGCTTTCCCAGAGCCCATCCAGACCAGGCCGCCCAGGGTGCGGCGGGTCAGCCCCACATGGCCAGCCTTCATGCGCGATCCAGGGTGCCTTGCACGTGAGCCGCAGCCGCCGACTGGCGGTGGGATGATTTCGATTCTGACTTGACCAGGTGGCAAAGTGTGCGTACTCCGCGGACCGAAATCCATAGGCAAAACCAACCTATGGCACTCCGCCCGGGAGATCCCTAAATACCGACTCGTGACTTGTACGTTGTTCGATCCGTGAATCCAAACCGTCGCACCATCACTCAATACGATGCAGTCGGTCCCGTGCCCTGATCCAACTCGCCGTCGGGTCGTGGCCGTCCGCACCAGACGAAAGTGCTGGCCGTGTTTTCCGCCCCTTCAGCCGTGATCTCTCGCATGAAGCGACCGGCCGATGACGGCAGGGCCGGGCCTGCCCCCTGGCTCGGTGGACGGCACCTGGCGCGCAGGGGCACGCGGCTCGCTCTGCTGCTCTCGGCCGACCTCCTCGTGCTCGCCCTGTTCGTGCGGCTGGTCGATGCCCTGCGATTCGGGCCCTGGACGCCGCCGGACTTCGGCCAGGCCCTCCACCAACTGATGCCTCACGGCGCCCTCCTGGGTCTGAGGTTCCCCCTCGTCGTCATGCTCTCGCTTGCGGTGTTGAGGGCGTACGGGGTGACCGATCTTCACGACGCGATCGCACGGCGAACCGTCGCGGCGGTGCTGGTGGTGAACCTGCCGGCGTGGACGGCGCTCTGGGAAGGCTCCGCGCCGCTGCTCGCCGAGAGCGATCTCCTCCTGACGGCGCTGCTGGCCCTCTGCCTCATCGCCGCGTACACGGCCGCGGAGGCGGGGCGGCGGGTCCTGACCCCACGCCGCTTGCGTGCCGCCAAAGTGCTCCTGGTGGCGGGAGAGCGCGACATCCCCCGCGCCTACCGCCATCCCGCCGTGGCGGACCGGCGGCTGTATTCGATTCGCGGAGCCTTCGACCCGCTGGAGCTTCGCGACGAGGGGGCGCTCGAAGCCCTGTGTCATGCGATCCGGCGCTGCAACGCCGATACGGTCATGCTGTGCTGCGGCCCGCTCCCCGACCGCTCTTTCGGCGTCGTCGCGGATGCGGTCAACGCCATGGAGTGCGATCTCGTCTCGCTCGGCCGCCCGCGCCGGGGACCCGCCCCGCGGCCGCGCTGGAGCCGGCGCCACGGACCGCCCCTGCTGTCACTGGCGAGTCCCGTCAGCCGCACCATTCAACAGCTCGTCAAGCGGCTCGTGGACATGGCGGGCGCGACGATCGGGCTCGTGCTGGCCGCGCCCATCCTGGGTGCGATCGCGCTGGCCGTCCGGCTGGAGAGCCCCGGGCCGGTGGTGTTCCGCCACCGCCGCGTCGGCGCCTGGGGGCGCTCCTTCCGCTGTCTCAAGTTCCGCACGATGCGGGTGGACGCGGAGCAACTGCTGCGCAACGACCCCGTGCTGTTCTCGGAATACGTGAAGCACAATTACAAGCTCCCGGAGCACCAGGACCCGCGCATCACCCGGGTGGGCCGCGTCCTGCGGAAGACGAGCCTCGACGAGCTGCCCCAGCTCTGGAATGTGCTCCGGGGCGACATGTCGCTCATCGGGCCGCGGCCGGTGGTTCCCGACGAGCTGAACGAGTACGGCGGGAAGTGCCGCGTGCTGCTCTCGGTCAAACCCGGCATGACCGGCGCCTGGGCCATCACCGGCCGGAGCAGCGTGGGTTATCCCCAGCGCGCCGACATCGAGCTGGGATACGTGCGGCGGTGGCGACTCGGCGCGGACCTCTCGATCCTGTGGCGGACGGTGCCGGCGGTCCTCACGCGGCGAGGCGCCCATTGAGCCAGGACGTCGCCGGCTTCTGCTTTCACGAGGTCACCGACGATCCACGCTCCACCGGCTTTCAACGGCGGGGCGCGGCGCCGTTCAGGTTGACGCCGCGCGCGTTCAACGACCATCTGGAGGCGATCGCAAGCAGTCCGTGGTCGCCCTGCCGCGTGGCGGAGCTGGACCGCGACGCGGCCGCCCGACATCTGCTCCTCACCTTCGACGATGGCGGCCGGAGCGCGCTCGATGCGGCCGACGAGCTCAGCCGCCGAGGCTGGCAGGGACATTTCTTCATCGTGACGAGCCGGATCGGCACCTCCACGTTCCTGGATGCGGCCGGCATTCGCTACCTGCACGGGTGCGGGCACGTGATCGGGAGCCACTCCCACACCCATCCCGACATCTTCCGCGAGCTCTCGCCCGCGGCGATGCTGGCGGAGTGGCGCACCAGCGCGGGGCTCATCGCCGACCTGCTCGGTGCGCCGTGCGAGACCGCGTCGGTGCCCGGGGGCGAGATCTCCCCGGCGGTGCTCGAGACGGGCGCGGCGGCGGGCTTCCGCTTTCTGTTCACTGTCGAGCCCCGGCTCCGGCCCTGGATGGTGCGGGACTGCCGGGTGTTCGGCCGGTACATGGTGAAGCAGGGCACGCCGCCGTCCCGCGTGGGGCAGCTCGCCCGGTTCCGCGGCTGGACCGGCGCGCTCGCGGCGCGGCGGCTCAAGGCGGTCGCTCGCCGGAGCGTGCCGCCACTGTATCGCTACGTCGTGAGCCAGCGAGCGCGGGAGGCGTTCTGACCCCCACCAGCGGCGAAGGCCCGTTCGTGTCGATCGTCATCCCGTGCCGGAACGAGAAGCGCTATATCGGCGCGTGCCTCGACTCGATCCTGGCCAGCGATTTTCCCCAGGAGCGGCTCGAGGTGGTCATCGCCGACGGCATGAGCGACGACGGGACACGCGAGCTCATCCGCGAATACGTCTCGGCCCACGGCCGGATCACCATGATCGACAATCCGAAGGGGACCACGCCCTGCGGAATGAACCTGGCGATCCACGCGGCCAGGGGAGAGATCATCGTGCGGATGGACGCCCACGCCATGTACCCGCCGGACTATCTGCGGCGGCTGGTCGCGGCGCAGGAGGAGACCGGCGCGGAAAATGTCGGGACGCTCGTCGTCACGCTTCCAGCCGATGGCACGCCGGTAGCCGCGGCGATCGCGACCGGCCTCTCCCATCCGCTGGGCGTCGGCAACTCCCATTTCCGGATCGGGACGACGGTCAGACGCTGGGTCAACCACGTGCCGTTCGGCTGCTGGCGGCGGACGCTGTTCGACCGGATCGGCTACTTCGACGAGGAGCTGGAACGGGCGCAGGACGTGGAGTTCAATGCGCGCCTGCTGAATCACGGCGGGCGGATCCTGCTGCTGCCCGACCTCACCTCCGGCTATCACGCCCGGAAGTCGCTCCGCCAGCTCGCCCGGATGATGTACCAGTACGGCTATTTCAAACCGCTGGTGGCACGGAAGGCCGGGAAGATCCTCACGGTCCGCCAACTGGTGCCGGCGCTCTTTGTGCTCGGCGTGGCCGGGTGCCTGGCCGCGGCGCTCTGGTGGCCCGATGCCGGCGTCGCGCTCGGGGCCGTGCTGGCCACGTATGGCCTCCTGATCGGTGTGGTGGCGCTGCGGTCAGCGCGGCGGCTGGGCGCGCGCGGGGCGCTGGCGCTGGCCGCGGTGTTTCCGACGATGCACGTGAGCTACGGCGTCGGCTATCTCCGGGGGATCCGGAATCATTTCCTCCGGTCCTCCAAGTCACCGCGGCCCGCGGCCCGGGTGGCGCTCAGCCGGTAGCGGCGCCGCGCGTCGGAGGGATGCCCGTGAGCTTGCCGCGGATTCTGGTCCTCGACGGGCAGACCAATCAGGCGCTGGCCTGCGTGAGGTCGCTCGGGCGCGCGGGGTACGAAGTGCTGGTGGCCAGCCGGCGGCGGCTTCCGCTCGCGGGCTGGTCGCGCTGGGCGGCGGGTCACCGCCGGATCGGCAGCGAGACCGGCGCCGCGTTCGCGGAGCTCCGGGCGTGGGCCGCGGAGAGCGGCGTGGCCATGGTGCTCCCGATGACGGAGCGCTCCTGTCTCCTGTGCAACGTGGCGCGGGATGCCTGGGAGTCGGCCGGGATCCGGGTGGGCTGCCCGGAGCCGGCCATCCTGCTCGGCGCGTTCGACAAGGCGCGGACGCTGCGGGCGGCGGAGGCGTGCGGGGTGGCCATCCCGCCCACGCGGCTGCCCTCGTCCGAGGCAGAGGCGGCCAGCTATGCGGCGGAGCTGGGATACCCGTGCGTCGTCAAGACGCGTTTCAGCGAGGCGCTGGTCAACGGAACGCTCATTCGCGGCGGCGGCGCCGCTTACGTCGCGGGCCCGTTCGACCTGACGGCGGCGGTACGCGACAACCGGCAGGGGCCGCATTGGCCGATCCTGCAGCAGTTCGTCGCCGGCACCGGAACGGGGGTGTCGGGCCTGTGCGACCGGGGTCGTCCGATCGCCCTGTATGCTCACGAGCGGCTGCGCGACGTCCGGCCCAGCGGCTCAGGCAGCAGTCTGCGGCGGTCGATTCCCCTCGAGTCTCGGCTCCGCGATCCGGTGGTGCGCCTGCTGGCCCGGCTGCGCTGGCACGGGCCGGTCATGGTGGAATTCCGGGATGACGGCGGGCCCAACCCCTGCCTGATGGAAGTGAACGGGCGATTCTGGGGGTCCACCCAGCTTGCCGTGGACGCGGGCCTCGACGTGCCGAAGGCGTGGGTAGAGCTCCTGGAGGGGAAGCGGGTCGCCAGCACGATGGAGTACCAGCCGGGCGTCACGCTCCGGTGGTTCTGGGGCGACGTCAAGCGGTTTCTCACCATCCTGCACGGCGCCCCACCCGGGTTTCCGGGTGCGTATCCCACGCGGCTGCAGGGGATCGCGGAACTGTTCCGCCGCCAGCCCCGCGGCACCCGGCTGGAGGCGTGGCGGCGGAGTGATCCCGCACCCGCGCTGGGCGAATGGGTGCAGGGTGTCGGCGAGTTGCTGGAGCTCGGAATGTCACAGGGTCGAGCCAGGCTGAGGTCGGCCCCACCGGCCCCGAGGCTGGAGCTCGGGATCAATCG
This sequence comes from Gemmatimonadales bacterium, assembly GCA_036262935.1. GTDB lineage: Bacteria > Gemmatimonadota > Gemmatimonadetes > Gemmatimonadales > GWC2-71-9 > CAVVWJ01. The sequence continues at coordinate 12,786 of DATAHW010000015.1, forward strand.
CAAGTAGGGCGACTTCCACGAGAGGCAAGGGTCTCAATGTCCGACGAAGCTCCCGCAGGCCCGGAGGTCCAGCCGCCGTCGCGGTCGGGACGGCTCCCCGCGCCCGCGGGCTATGAGGCCGAAACGCGGGGGGCGATCGCCGTCGGCCGGATCCTGACGGCCATTCACCGCCACCTGGGCCTCATGCTGGTGGTCACCACGTTCACGACGACGTTCGCCTTCATCGCCTTCCGGCAACCGGCACTCTACCGGGCCAACGCGGTTCTGCGCCTGATGGGCGACCGGCGGGTGATCGCGCCGGCGGCCGATCCGGTCTCCCCGGTGGACGACCGCCACGTGATCCTGGTCAATTCGCTGGTGCCGCGAGTGCGGAGCCGAAGCGTCATCGGAGCGGTGGTGGATTCGCTGGGCCTCCAGTTGCGGCCGGCTCCGACGTTCTCCCTGCTGCAGCCGCTGATGCAGCCTTCGATCCCGCTCAGCGGCGTACGGGTCGATCCGGCAGCCAAGCCGGATACGCTCCGGCTGTATTTCGGGCCGGACTCGCTGGCCGTGTGGCACGGCAAGGATTTCCGCCGCGAGGCCTACGGCCGGCCGATCGTGGCGGCGGGGGCCCGCTTCACCGTGCCCAAGGCGCCGGACGTGGCAGGCGCGGTGCTGGCGATCATCCCGCGAGACTTCGCCATCGACCAGGTGCTGGCCCAGCTTGCCGTCGTTCCCGTCACCGGCACCGACGCCCTCGAAGTGCGCTACATCGATAGCGATCCGCGGCTGGCCCAGGCCGTCACCAATCAGGTGGTCCATACGTTCTACGCCTCGACCATCAACTCGTCGCAGGAAGAGGCTCGGCGGCGGCGCATCTTCCTCGAGGGCCAGCTACAGGAGAGCGATCGCCAGCTCGGCCAGGCGCAGGAGGGCCTGACCGGGTTCCGGAGCCGCGGCCGCCTGGCCAACTCGGCCGACAAGCTGGCCAGGCAGCAGGTCGATCTGATGAACCTCGACGCACGGCGCGGGGAGCTGCAGGCCGACCGTCGGGTGTTCGGCTCGCTTCTTACCCGGCTGGAGGCGTCGGACGACAGCAGCCGCGCCGAACAGTTGTACACCCTGGCGTATTCGCCGGAGATCGCGACGGACCCGATCGTCGGCAAGGTGTTCCAGCAGCTCCTGACCTACAGGGCTCGGCTCGATTCGCTGACGAGCGGGCCGTACCAGAGCTCCTCGACCAATCCCGACGTGCTGCAGCTTCGGCAGATGGTCAGCGCCTCGCAGGGAGAGCTCACCCGCGCGGTGCGGGCCCGGATGGCCTCGATCAAGGATCGACTCGCCGCCCTGCAGGATCTCCGCAGCAGGAGCGCCGACGAGATCGCGACCCTCCCGGTGCTGCAGGCGGAGGAGGCGCGGCTGGGACAGCGAGTGTCGGCGCTGGCCGATTTCTCCAACCAACTGCGGCTGGAGTATCAGAAGGCCCGGATGGCGGAAGCGCTGGCGGCGGCCGACATCGAGATCGTCGATCTCGCGACCTTGCCCTACCTGCCCACCGGCGTGCCGTGGTGGTTCAAGGTGGGCCTGGCGCTCGTCTTCGGTCTCGTGCTGGGCACCGTGCTGTCCCTGTTGCTCGAGCTCAAGAACCACTCGATCCGCGGGACGGAGGAACTGGAGGAGATGCTCCACGTCCGCGGGCTTGGGGTGATCCCGCCGGTCATGGAGGTGATCGCCGGCGAGGAGGCGCTGGCGCTCGGCGGGACCGCCGGCGCGAGTGGAGACCCGGCACGCCGCCCGCGGGGGCTGGTGACCGATTCGACCGTCTGGCCCTCGGTGGGCGCGGAAGCGTTCCGGCTGCTCTACAGCAGCCTCACGCAGGGTTGGGGCGACTCGACCCGGACGATCCTGGTCACCAGCGTCGCCCCGCTCGAAGGGAAGACAATGGTCGCGGCGAATCTGGCCGTGACGTTCGCCCGGGAGGGCGCCCGGGTCCTGCTGATCGATTGCGACCTCAGGCGGCCGCGGCTGCACAAGCTCTTTCGGGTGTCGCGGGCGCCGGGGCTGGTGGATCTCCTCCGTCCCGCCGACCCGGAGGAGCAGGACCTGCGTCCGGGCGATGAGCCCCGGACGGAGCACGCGTACAGCATGCTCCCCGACGTTGCCCGGCAGTACGAGCCCGCGGCCGCGGAACCCCCGGGCGCCGTACACAACGGAAACCGGAATGGGAACGGCCACCGGCCCGCGGCCAACGCGCCGGGCGGAGCCCAGCGCCCGGCGAGCTTCCGGAACATCCGGGAGACGAGCAGCCCCGGGCTCTGGCTGCTGCCGTGCGGCACCGTCCGGCGGAGCACGGCGGAGACGCTCAAGGCGAGCGCCATGCGCACGCTGCTGAGCGAACTGGCCAGCGAGTTCGACGTGATCATCCTCGACACGCCGCCGGCGCTCGCGAGCGCCGATGCCGTCATTCTCGCCCCGGTGGCGAACGACGTGATGCTCGTGGTCCGCGCCGCGCATACCGATCGCGATGCGATCGACCGCGCGCGTCAGCAGCTCAGCGACGCCGGCGGGAATGTCATCGGGGCCGTACTCAACGATCCGGAGGGGAAGGTGGCGGGTGACGGCATGCGCTACTACGTCTACGGCGAGTCCGCGGCGGCGGAATGAGGCCGCCGCCGCCCAGGCTCAACCGCCGAACTTCTCGAGGTAACTCCCCATCGCCTGGGTGATCGCCTCCCTCGCTGCCGCCGCCCCTTCGAACCCGCGCGTCTCCGTGCGGGTCCCCTCGAGGTCCTTGTACACCTGAAAGAAGTGCTCGATCTCCTTGAGATGGTGCCGGGGGATGTCGCCGATGTCGTTGAGGCCCTCGGAGTAAGGATCGCCGGTGGGCACGGCGAGGACCTTTTCGTCCGCGGCGCCCCGGTCCACCAGGTGAAAGAGTCCGATCGGACGGGCGTTCACCAGGCACCCGGTGAAGACGGGGATGGTCATGAGGACGAGGACGTCGAGCGGGTCGCCGTCGTCGCCCAGGGTGCGCGGGAGAAAGCCGTAGTCGCCCGGGTAGTGGACGGCGCTGTGCAGGACGCGGTCGAGCCGGAAGACGCCGAGCTCCTTGTCGAGCTCGTATTTGTTGCGCTCGTTGGTCGGGATCTCGATCACGGCGGTGACTTCCGCCGGGGGTGTGGGGCCGGTGGGGATGTCGTGCCAGGGGTGGAAGTGGCGGGGGGGCACCAGGGACACGGGTTTACCGGCTGAGAGTAGGGGCGGCTGTGCGGCGCGGTCGTCGGGCGTGAATATACGTGGGCGGTGCGGTGCGAGGGGAGCCTGTAGGGCGCGAGTCCGGCGAGCGGGCTATCAAGCGCGCCGTGCCGGGGAGCGCGCTGCATCCTGCGCGTTTGTACCTGCTAAGTTACTTGAGCACGTGCTTTCAAGCATCTGACACGCAGCAGCTTATGGCGACTGACTTAAATGGTTTTCTGCATCTTGGTGATCGGCGCTTCTGAGCGGGATTGAGCCCGGTCCGCCCGAGTGAACGCCAGGGGTTTTTGCCCGAGCGTGGCTCGAGCGCGGGCGACCCTATCCTTCGCATTCGCTCGGGATGAGAGCGACTGGGATGCCGCCAGATCAGGCAACTGCGGCTTGCCCGCCGGCCCCGCCGCGAGCGCAGCGGTATCCCGGCCCTGCGGAGCGAGCCGGGCGCGGCTATAATCCTGCCCGGTACTCCTCCGGCCCCCCGCCACACTCGGAACGACCTTGCGGCTCTTGTTTCTCGCCCCGTTCGCGCCCCGGCGCGACGGCAGCCACGGAGGCGGCCGGGCCGTAGCCGAGCTGCTCGTGCGGCTGGCCGAGCGGCACCGGGTTGCGCTCGTCTGCCTGCGGGGCGCGGTGGAGCCTCCGGCCGATCCCGCGCTGCTGGAGCGCTGCGAGATGGTGCGCGAGGTGGCGCGGCCCGTGGCGGGAAGTGCCCTGGGCCGCCTCGCGCGGCGGGCGCGGGTGGCGGCGGCGCTGGTGCGGGGCACGCCGGCTATGGTCACGGGGAGCGCGAGCGGGGAGTTCGCCGAGGCCGTGCGTGATGCCGCCAGGAGCTTCCGGCCCGACATCGTCCAGCTCGAATACCACCTGATGGGTGCCTACCTGCCCGCGCTCGCCGGCTGCCGGGCGCCCCGTGTGCTGCGGCAACTCGAGCCCGGTGCCGCCGCGGCTCGTGAGCGAGCGGGCTATCGGCCAGGCCTCGCGCGGTTCACGGGCGCGCTCGAGCGCCGGGCCTGGGAGCGCTACGAGCGCGGCGTCATGGCGCGGGTCCAGGCGGTGGTCGCGCTAACCCCGCGGGACGCGGCGGCGCTGGCTCCGCTCGCGGGTAATACGCCGATCGAGTGCATTCCCCTCGCCCTCGTGCCGCCCGTCCGCGCCTTCGACCCCGCAGGGACGACAGCGGAGCTGCTCTTCGTCGGGAACTACACCCACTCGCCCAACGTCGAGGCGGTGGAGCGGCTCATTCACGTCATCCTCCCGCGCGTGCGCGCCGCCTGTCCTGATGCGGTGCTCCGCGTCGTGGGGGGCCATCCGCTGGCGAGATGGTCCGGACGCCAATCGGCGGGTATCCTCGTGGCCGGCAATGTGCCTGACGTGGGCCCGTACCTTGACCGGGCGGCGGTGGTGCTGGCCCCGCTGTCGCTCGGCGGCGGCATGCGGGTAAAGGTCATGGAGGCGCTGGCCGGCGGGAAAGCCGTAGTGGCGACGCCACTCGCCCTGGAGGGACTCGAGGTCGCGGACGGCGAGCAGGTGCGAATCGGGCGGACCGACGAGGAGCTGACCCGGCTCACGATCGAGCTGCTCCAATGTCATGACCGGCGGGCGGGGCTGGGCACGCGGGCACGCGCGTGGGCGCTGGCGGCGCTGGGCTGGGAGGGTCCGCTGGCTGCCTTCGAGCGGCTGTATGCGTCCCTGCAGCCGCGCTGACGCGGCAAGCATCGGCCCGACCGAGCGCCGGGGGGCGGCCGCGTGTTAGCTTTCGTTCCCGACGCGCTTCCTGGCCCGAGTGGCGGAACGGCAGACGCAGTGGACTCAAAATCCACCGGGGGCAACCCCGTGCGAGTTCGAATCTCGCCTCGGGCACTCATCTCATGACATCGTCTGGTCGAGCACTGACGGGATCGATCAACGCGTCAGCGCTGCGGTCCGGCGACCGCGTCGCCCTCTTCATTCTGGTCATCGCCATCGGGTACTTCGTCCACCAGGCTGCCGGGCTGATCACCGCGCCCGGCCTCCAGTACGACGAAGTGCTCTTCGTGAACGCCGCCACCGGAGAACCCACGAATGGGCTGTTCGTAGCCAAAAGGATTCTGGGCATTCCGGTCATGCTCATGGGCTACATCGGGGCGCTCAAGGCGTATCTCTACTATCCCGTCTTCCGGCTTTTCGGGGTCTCGACGGCGACGGTCCGCTGGCCGGTGATCTTGGTGTCCGTGCTCACGCTCTGCGTGACGTACTCGGTCGCGCGCTTCTCGTTCGGGCGAGTCGTCGCCGCCTTGCTGGTACTGGTCATCGCCGTGGACCCGGCGTTCATCTACCTGACCACGCTCGACTACGGCCCGGTCGCGCTGATGCTGATCCTGAAGCTCTCGGCCCTTCTGTTCGCCCTGCTCACCGTCACCACCGGATCGCCCCGTTACCTCTGGGGGATGACCATCGCCTGTGCTCTGGGATTGTTCGACAAGCTGAATTTCATCTGGTTCCTGCTGGCGCTCGCGATCGTGGGCGGACTGCTCTTTCGCGGGGAGCTGGCGGCTGCACTCCGGCGTGATCGCATCGGAGTCCTCCTGCCGCTCGGGTTCCTTGCAGTCGTCACGGGCGTCACCACGGTGGCGCTCATCCTCCCGCTACTGGCCGGATCGCAGGCCACAGAGCGCGGCGCGGGCCTGCTGGAGCGCTTCCACTATGTACTCGGCCTGTATGGCAGAACGATGAATGGGCAGGAGTTCTATCGTCAGGTGACAAAGTCCTCGCTCGGCGCGCGGAGCCCGACAAACGTCGTGGCTGGCTTCGGGTTCCTGGCGCTCGGCGGGACGACGCTGCGGGCCATCACGCGGGCGGGCGGCGTGGCCCGCCTGCCGCTCCAGCGCCGGATTCTCGCGTGCCACCTCCTGCTGTTCGTCCTGATCGGCATCCAGATCCTGATCACGCAAAAGGCCTGGGGCCCCCACCACGTCATGATGCTGTATCCCTTTCAGCATTTCGTAGTATTCGGCGCGGCCAGCGGCCTCGCGGGCCCGGCGGGAGCCGTGGCCGTTGCGGCCGCGCTCACGGGCTGCGGCCTCAATGTCGGTGCTGCGTATGCCCGAGGATTCCGACCGACGGCGGAGTTCGAAGCTCAGTGGAGCCCGGTCGTGAACGATCTGGTGGCCTACCTGAACCAGAGCTCCGCCGATCGGATCGTGTCCGTGGACTGGGGGACGCACAATCAGATCTTCGCGCTCGGCACGCCCCGTACGCGCGCCGTCAGCCGCGACCTATGGCCGGAGTTTCGCACCTTGGCCGATCGAGAGCATCAAGAAGGCCTCTATCGCAGGGACTTCGAAAAGCGCCACGTTGTCGCCGTGCTCTTCGGCCCACGCTGGGACATCATGCCGACGGTGCGCGAGAATTTCATCACCTGGGCGCGAAGCTTCGGTCTGGCACCCGTCCTGGAGCGGGTCTTCAAGAGTCCGGCGGGCACGGTGATCTTCGAGGTGTACTCGGTGGACGGGACTCCGGATGCATCCGGTGCGGTCAGATGAGCGGACCGGCTGGGCCGTGGGCGCTGGCGTGAGGCACCCACCCCGCCGCGTGGGCGGACCCGTCCTCCAGATCTGTTGCGCTGCAATCGTGCTGGCGTTCGTCCTGGTCGCGCTGCGGGCCAAGATCGCGTTCACCCGCGCGGACCTGCGCTCACCCGGGAGGATCCTCCGTGCGCTTCCCGGTATCGCCTATTCGGATCTCGCCTACGTCGCCGCCCTGACCGGCGTCTTCCTGGCGCTCTGCGTGCTGGTGGCCAGGCAGCCCGGACTCCAGCGCCTGATTGCCCGGTCGTTCGCCGCGGCGGCCTGCCTTTCGCTGATCCTCGGGTTCGTGAACGTGCGGGCCGTCGCCGAGCTTGGGCGTCCGGTGAACTACCAGTGGCTCTACTACTCGCATTTCATGCGCAGCATGGACAGCTATACTGCCCTGGCCGCGCTGCTCTCGTGGAGCTGGGTGGCTACCGTACTCGCCGCGTGTCTCGGGCTGCTGCTGGGGTCGTCCGTGCTGGCGCGGATCGGAGGGCGGGCGCTGTCAGGGAGGGCGGTGCGGCCATGGACCGCCGCCGCCGCACTCGGTGCGTGCGTGAGCTACCTGGCACTCGGCTGGGCCTGGCACGGCAGCGGCAACTGGAGCGCCGCCAGCCTGGAAAATCCGGTCGTCGCGCTGGCGGCATCGGTGTTCGACGCCGGGGCCAACCCGGTGCTGGACCGGATGCCGACGCGCATCGGGCCGGATGACTTCCTGACCGTCGGGGCCCGGGGAGCCTCGGTCACCTCGACGCCGTTCACCGCTCGTGCCCGCAAGGCCGGCGTGCGGAACGTCATCGTCGTGGTCCTCGAGTCCGTGGGTGCGGAATACCTGTGGGGGTTCGGAGCGCCGGATTCCGGGCGCATGCCCGAGCTGGAGCGCTATCAGGGCTCCGCGAGACGCTACGTGAACTTCTACGCCCACCAACCTTCCACGACCCATTCGCTCGTGGCGCTCCTGCTCGCCGACTATCCGCCTCACTCGTTCCGGGTGCTCACGCGTGAGCACCCGGACATCGCGCTGCCTTCGCTCAGTGGCGAACTGAAGGGACGGGGCTACCGGACAGCGTTCATCAACGCTGAAGACGTCGGCTTCCAGGGAGCCGACGCCTTCCTTGCTCACCGGCAGTTCGATCTGGTGGAGGACGCCAGCTCGAGTCCGTGTGATGCGGCAACGCCCGGCGGCACTCCGCCATACGACGACTGCATGGTTCGCAAGCTGACTGAATGGATCGGCCGGGACTCCACGCGGCCCTTCTTCGGCATCCTGTGGACCTATCAGACTCATTTCCCCTACCTCGCGCCGAGCGGCGGCAAGGAGTTGGTGAATCCGCCGGCCGGCCCAGCGGGGCAGCAGCCTTCCGATTCTGCGGACGTCCGCTTCGCCCGCTATCTCCGCGCGCTCCGCGAGACCGACAAGGCACTCGGCAAGCTGCTCCAGGGGCTCGACCAGCAGGGGCAACTGGATTCTACTCTGGTCGTCGTGCTGGGGGATCACGGCGAGGCCTTCGGGCAGCACGGCAATTCGTTTCATCGATATCTCTACGAGGAGGAAGTGCACGTCCCGCTGCTCCTCATCAATCGTCGGCTGTTCCACGGCGAGAGCGACTCCGCCATCGGCGGCACGATCGATCTCGCGCCGACCGTCATGGACTTGCTGGGGCTTCGGCTGCCCGCCGAATGGCAGGGCCGAAGCCTTTTCAATCCGCATCGCACGGGACGGGTGTACCTCTTTGGCCCGTATTCCGGGCTGTTCGGGTACCGGGATGGGTCGCGCAAGCTCATCTACGACGCGATCGCCGATCAGGCGGCGCTCTACGATCTGGCCTCCGATCCGCGCGAGACGATCGACCTCGCCGGCAGCCACCCGGCGGCCGTGCGGGAGGGGCGGGAGCGACTCGCCGCGTGGGTGCAGTTCCAGAACCGGTTCTACCGGCAGTACGGCGTGTCCCGGTGACGAGCACGGTGGTTCACTTCAGCGACAGCAACGGCTTCGGCGGGGCGGAGCAGGTGATGCTCCAGTTGCTCGGAGGACTGGACCGGGCGCGTTGGCGCCCGGTGCTCCTGCACCACACCGAGCCGGGACTCGCTCGGCTGGTCGCAGGCGCGCGCGCACTGGGCGTGGAGTCCCGCGTGGTGCCCCGACTCTCCAGGCGGCAGCACATGGGCCGGGGCCTGCGCGAGTTCGTCCGGATCCTGCGAATGGAGCGGCCCGCGGTCTTCCACGCCCATCTGCCCGCGCCGTTGACGGGCAAGTATGGCCTGCTCGGTGCCGCGATCAGCCGCGTGCCCGCCGTGATCGCCACCGCGCACCTCCTGGACGACGACCCGGCCGACTGGCGGGAGCGTATCAACCAGCGGATGGTCACGGCGTGCGTGGATCGCTATCTCGCCGTGTCGGATGGGGTCGCGCGTCGGATGCGGGTCAGGGCCGGGGTGCCCGAGCGCAAGCTCCGTGTCGTGCGGAACGGTGTCGCCCTGGACCGCTTTCGGCGCCCTTCCGACCCGCGCCTCCGGGCGGCGCTGACAGGTGATCGCGATCGTCCGATCGTGCTCACGATCGCCCGCCTGGACACCCAGAAGGGACACGCGCACCTTCTCGCGGCGGCCGCGGAGATTCCCGATGCGCTGTTTCTCCTGGCCGGGGAAGGGCCGGAGCGCCCGCGGCTGGAGGCACAGACGCGCGCCCTCGGCGTCACCGACCGCGTGCGCTTCCTCGGGCACCGGGACGATGTCCCGGAGCTGCTCGCCCTGTGCGATCTCTTCGTGCTTCCCTCGTTGTACGAAGGCCTCCCGCTGTCGGTGCTCGAGGCGATGGCGGCCGGCCGGCCGGTCGTCGCCACCGCGGTCGGAGGCACTGGCGAAGCCGTGTCGCACGGCGAGACCGGCCTGCTGGTTGCGCCCGGCGCCGCACCCGCGCTTCGCGATGCCATCCGAGCTCTGCTGGCTGACCCGGCCCGGGCGGCGCGAATGGGTGAGGCTGGCGCCAGCCGCGCGTGCAGGGAATTCTCCGCCGACCGGATGATCGCCCAGGTGACGGACGTCTATGAGGAGCTCCTCGATCGGCACGCCGCGCGTCGTGTCCGCGCCTGACCTGCCGGAGGCGCTCCTCAATCCGCTGCTGCGGCGGGTGGACTGGCGCTTCCTGCTTCACGCACCCCGAGTGCGGCGAGCCGTGTGTTTCGCGGATGGCGAGCTCCGCCGGGGACTCGAGCTGGTGGCCGAGGAGTTGGTCGCCGCCGAATCCGGAGCTGCCGACTGCGACCTCGCGGCCGTCGCGGGTCCCGACCTCCCCACGCTCCTCGCGGCCTCGGCCGCGCTCCGGCCGGGTGGGGTCTGCTACATCGAGTGGCCGCGGCCGGGCCCTGGCGGCCGCCGGCGACTTGCAGCCATGCTGCGTACCGCGGGGTTCGAGCAGCCCCGCTCATACCTCGCCTGGCGTTCCGCCCGCCGGGCGAGCGTCTGGCTTCCGCTCGAGAGCCCGAGTGCCGCCCGCTACTTCGAGCGTGAGCTCCACGCTCGCACGCGGCGGCCGGTGGCGCGAGTGCTGCGGACGCTGGTCACGCTCGGCGGCCGGGCGGGCATCGCGGGAACGCTCTCGACCGTGGCCCGGAAGCCCGGCCCGGGTGATGAGCTTCCGGAGCCGGCGTTCTTCGGGATTATCCGGCGCGACTGGGCCCGCTGGGGCTTTCCCGGCACGCCAGAGGCGCTCTCGCTCATGCTGCTCACCGGAGGACCGCGGAGCCTGAGCAAGGTCGCGGGCTTCGTCTTCACCGACGCCGACTCCGGCCCTCCCCTGGTCGTAAAGATGGCGCGCGCACCCGGGGCGGCTCCGGGGCTCATGCGCGAAGCGAGGATTCTGCGCGCGCTCGAGGCGTCCTGCGCCGGCGGCCCGCTCCGGATGCCACGGGTGATTTTCAGCGTGGACGATCACGCCCTCGTGGCTGTCGGGGAGACCGCTCTCCGAGGCGTGCCGCTCCTCTCGCTTCTGAATCGGCGAAACTACCGCGCGCTGGCGCTGCAGGCGACGGACTGGCTGATCCGTCTGGCGCTCTGCTCCCGGCAGAGCGGCGCACCGGCGGCAGGTCGCGTAGTGGCGGAGGAGTGGGCGCAATTCGAGCGCACGTTCGGGCACGTCCTCAGCGCCCGGCAGCTCGCCGACGCACGCCGCGTGCTCTCGCAATTGGACGGCGTGCATTCGGTCTGCGAGCACCGCGACTTCTCGCCCTGGAACGTGTTCCTCGCCCCGGATCGCCAGCTCGCGGTGCTGGACTGGGAGTCGGCGGAGATGGCTGGGGCTCCGGCGCTCGATCTGCTGTATTTCCTGGTGTATCTGGGAGCGGGGCTCGGCGGGAAGATCACCTCGGACGGCGTGCTCGGCGCCTCGCGCGAAGCGCACGATCCGGCGACGTTCACCGGGGCGGTCTATCGCGAGTGCCTCGGCCGCTACGCCGACGGGATCGGCCTCGATCCGGGCTGCCTGCCGGCGCTGAGGCTGCTCCTGTGGCTCCTCCACGCGCGCTCCGAGCGTGCACGCCTGGCCGCCGACGCGGGCGGAGCGCCGTCCGACAAGGCGCTGCGCGGGAGCCTCTTCCTGCGGCTCTGGGAGGCGGAACTACTGCGGCAGCAGTCCGGCTAAGCCGCGCCGGGATTCGAGGCCTCGCCCGGCGTGGCAATCACCATGAAGCAGGCGAACAGCGTGGCGGGCCACAGCTGCAGCAGGAGCCGCTCCAGCGAGCTGTTCAGCAGCCGCGCCACATCGTCCGCGGTCGCGACGAAGACCGCCGCATGGCCCACCAGCATGAGCCCGAGAGCGCCGGCGGCCAGGCTGAACCAGCGCGTCCTCGCTTGCCCGGGACGCACACCGACGCAGAGCCCGTACGCCACCAGCAACCACACCCCGCTCACCAGCCCGTTGGCGCCGAAGCCCAGGATGCCGGTGACGAACGACCTGACCACCAGCGCATAGCGTCCAGGATCGGTCACCCGGTGGAGGATCTCTCCCGAGCCGAGCGCGGACATGAGATCGTTGGGCGGTGCGAGATGGAGCTTGAACAGCCCTACGACAACCAGCATGGGGAGCAGCCCGAGCGCGAACGCCCGACCCTCTCTCCCGAGGCGCCGGGCGTCACCCGGCCGGCGCGCCGTCACCACGGCCGAGAGGACGAAGGCCGCGAGGAACAGAATCCCCTCGTTCTTGGTCCAGGCCGCCAGCCCGATGGTGAGCCCCGCGAGCACGAGGAAGACGCCAGTGTGCTCGCCGTGGCGCTGGTGTAGCGCCGCCAGCACGAGCGTGGCAAGGAAAAAGAAGCCGACCGGCACGTCGCCATACTGCGAGATGCCGTGGAAGATGAAGAACGGAGTGGCGAGGAGCACGAGGCCCGCCAGCAGTCCCTGGGCGTGGCCCCGGAACGCCGCCACCGCCGACGTGAGCAGGGCGAACGTCGCAAACGTAAAGAGAAACGCGATCGACGCGGGACCGGCGAGAGTCTCGCGCCCGTGATACACCCACGTGCGGAGGACGGAGCCCTGTAACAGGAGCGGGTAATCGGGGTGGGACCAGTCGAGGAGCGGCGAGAACGCCGCCCGCCAGTCGGCCCCTCCCCGGAAGATGAGCCGAGCGCGCAGGTTCCAATTCATCCACGCGTCCCACCCGCCGTGAGGCGCCGCCGCTGAGAGGCCGACGAACGCCGCCACGGCGCAAACGAGCGTGACGCCGAACGCGAGCGCGACGATGGGCGGGCGCTCCGGGGAGGGCGTGCTGTCCACTTCCTTCGTCACCGCTCCGGCAGCCCTCGCCCCGCGCTGCTGAGCGAGCCATCCGCCGAACACCGCCAGCACCACCAGCTCGACGGCCACAAGCGCCCGCCCCGGAACGCCGAAGAGCAGCAGCCAGCAGAACAGGCCGACGGCGGTAAGCCCGAGACCCACCCCCACCGCGAGCGACCGGACAAGCCACCGGTAGGGCCGAAGCGGCACGCCGCGGGGCCAGAGCGCGCACAGAACGGCGTATCCGATCGCGACCGCCACGACCTCCGAACCCAGAAGGGCGAGGCTCACGGCTGGGCCCGCCGGATCAGCCATACGCCGTCGCCGAAATCCCGCACGAGACTGAGTCCACGCTCGGGCAAGGCGGACGGCACGCTGTCGGGCGGGAAGTTCCCGACGATGAGGTCGGGCGTGGTGTCGTGGATCAGGATCAACGGTGCCAGGGCGTATTCGGCCAGCAGGAAACGCCTGAAGTCCTCGGTGGTGAAGGTATCCGGCTGCGCCCCGCTGATATAGCCGACCACGCCGTGGGCCGGCAGCGCCCGCCTGATCTCGCGGAATCGGTCGCCGTCGCGGCTGATCCGGTCCTCGTGGCGGCTGTCGGCCCAGCCACGGACGGCGCGATAGCTCCAGCGAGCATCGGAGACCGCCGCGTACAGACAGAGCAAAACCACGCCGGCGCCCACGCGAGTGATGCGCATCAGGCGTGCCCTCCCGGCCGGAGCTTCCGCCGCAGCCACTGGCGCGGGCGCTCCGCGGTCCGCAGCCGCCAGGCAAAGTCGAGCAGCGACTCCCCGCCGTACACCGGCACACGCGGCAGAAGGAGGAGATCGTCCCCATCGGTGGCGAGCCGCTTCTCGCCGGTGCAGGCCGAGCGGTAGCCCGCTTCCGCGGCCATCGTGCGCACGCCGGGAGTTACCGACCCGTAGGGGTACGCAAAGTCCAGGACCTCGCGTCCGAGCCGATCCTCGAGGATGCGGCGCGAGGCGACCAGTTCCTCGCGGCCCCTGGCGGCGGAGCAGGTCGCGAGCGGCGGGTGCGTCACCGAATGGGCGCCGCACTCCATGCCCGCATCCTGAAGGGAGCGTGCGGCGGTCCAATCCACCAGGGGAAACCGAAGGCCGCCGGCCGAGGCCATCCACCGGCTGGTTCGTCCCATGAGACCCGCGACCAGGTAGAACACCGCGATGAAGCGGTGCCGCTGGAGCACGGGAAGCGCGAACTCCACACAGTCGCGGAAGCCGTCGTCGAAGGTGATGACCACGGCCCGGCTCGGCCACCCGTGGCTCCCGAGGCGAGCCTCGACGAGCGTGGTCATCGTGATCGGGGTACGTCCGGTGATCGCGAGCCACCGCATCTGCGCCGCGAACGCCTTCGGCGTCACGGTGTATCTGGCGAATCCCGCGGCGGGCGTCGGCGTCACCTGGTGATACATGAGGATCGGGATTCGCCTCATGCCGACCCCGACTCCCGCTGCTCCGTTCGCGCGCCGACCCAGTAGAAGTAGTCCAGCGCCATGGCGTAGTAGCGATCCAGGCGCGGGGGGCGGCGCTGCTCCAGGCCGGCCATCAGCCGGATGACGGCGTCCGGCACGCTCCCGGACAGGCGTGTAAGCCCGAGGAGCACACCCCGGAGCAGCCGCCACTTGCGGGTCCCGGCGTTGAACGCACCCAGCTTGAGGGAGTCCACCACCTCGGGATGCTTCCGGGCGAACAACACCGCGGTTCGCCCCCGCGCCGTCGCGTCGCGTGCCACCGCCGGAAACTCCTTCTCCTGGTGCTGCAGCGCGACGGCGGCCGGGCTGAACACCAGCGGCACACCGGCGTGGACCAGCCGAAGCGCGAACTCGTAATCCTCGTGTCCGTAGAGTCGGAACGTCTCGTCGAATCCGCCGATCTGGAGCAGCGTCGAGCGCCGCACGGACAGGTTCCCCGTGTACGCCTCGTTGAAGCGAACGGCTCGACCCGGCTGCGCGAGCACCCTCAGGCGCTCCTCGAACCCCCGGGCCAGGTAGTCGGTCAGCGGCGACGACGATCGGGTCACGATCGGCGCCGCGCCGACGACGGCCACGCCCAGCGCCTCCTGTCGGGATCGCTGCGCCTCGACGTGAGCCGCCAGAAGCCCGGGTGAAGCCTCCATGTCGTCATCGAGAAAGACCAGCAGGGCCCCTCGTGCCTCCTGGGCCCCCGCGTTCCTGGCTGCCGCGCGGCCCCGATTGGCGCGGCACACGCTCCGGAGCGAAAAGGGGACGCGCTGGCGGGCCACCATCTCCCGGGTGCCGTCCTCCGAGCCGTCGATCGAGATCAGTACCTCGTAGGTCTCGAACGGAAGCGTCTGGCGGGTGAGGGCGTCGAGCGCCCGTCGCACGGACGAGCATCGCTCGAAGGTGGGAATCACCACGGAGACCGCCGGTGCGGTCACCCGGCGGCCTTCCGCCGGGCCGATGCCAGCGCCCGCACTCGCGGCAGCAGCACGCGGGCGAGCACCCGCAGGCGGGCGGTCCGGGAAACGAAGCGATTGCCCGGGCTCGCCCGGAGCGATCGCGCCACGCTCGCCGCCGCTCGCCGGGACCGACCCTGGCTTTCCCACGCGAGCGCCAGGTCGAGATACGCCTGGGCCCGGCCACCGTGGATGGCGGCGGCATGCTCCCGGCCCATCTCGGACCCGAGCCGGTCGAAGAATCGCAGGCGCGTCTCTATCCGCTGCACTTGCGTCACGCCCGACCACACCCCGCCGCCATGGATCCGGTACGCGGCCATCACCTCATCCAGATAGCACACCGCGCCCCGGGTGCTGAGCAGCACCGCGAGTGCCCAGTCGGCGAGGTCCGCCGCGTAATACCAGTCGGGCAGCTCGGGCAGCGCGTCCCGCCGGAAGGCGATCGAGCAACTGTTCACGTGATACCGGACCAGCACGTCCTCGAGCGTTACCAGGCTGCGGGCGCCCGGCGGGAGCGAGGGATGGGCGGGCCGGCTCCCGTCCTGGTAAACGCGCAGGACCGGGTGATAACACATCGTGCAACCCGGGTGGCTCTCGAGGAATCGCACCTGGGCCTGCAGCTTGTGCGGTGCCGTCCACCAGTCGTCCCCGTCGAGGAAGGCGATGAATTCTCCGGCGGCCGCACGGATACCGCGAGCGGTGACCTCGTTATCGTTCCGATTGCGCTCCGACAGCAGGAGCCGGATGCGTCCGGGATGCCGCTCGGCGTACTGCTCGATGATCCGGCGAGTCCCGTCGGTCGAGCAATCCTCGCTGACGATGACCTCGAAGGGAAAGTCGGTCACCTGGCCGAGCACGCTGTCCAGCGCCTGGGAGATGTAGGGGGCGTGGTTGTAGGTGACCAGCAGGACCGTGGCCTTCATGCAGGGGCGCCGGCCGCCGGCTCGGGTCGGGCAAGCCGAGCCGCGATCCCGGGCGCATGGTCCCGGGCAAAGCGGATCAGATCGCACATCGTGCAGATCTCCTCGGGGCCGATCGCGGTGCCCGTGGGCAGCGAGAGGACGCGCTGCACCAGGCGCTCGGTCTGCGGGAGCATGAACCGGGCGGACGGGAAGTAGGATCGATACGGCTCCATCCGATGGCAGCCGGGGTAGAAATAGCGTCGGGCCAGCACATTCTCCCGGTGGAGGAGCTGCTGGGTCAGGTCCCGGCCGATGCCGGCTTCCCGCTCATCGATCTCGAGGACGACGTACTGGTAATTGCAGCGCTCCGACTCGTCGTAGGGCAGGAGCGAGACGCCTGGAATCCCCTCGAGGCCGGTTCGAAACAGGTGATAGTTGCGGCGGTTCACCTCCACGAACTCGGCCAGGCTCTCGAGCGACGTGAGGCCCATGGCGGCCGCCACTTCGGCCATCTTGCCGTTCGTCCCGACGTAGCGGACGTCATCGTAGTCCACGAACCCGAAGTTGCGCATCATTCGCGCACGGGCCGCGATGTCGGCATCGGCGGTGACGATGGCGCCGCCCTCGAAGCTGTTCAGGAACTTGGTCGCGTGGAAGCTGAACATCTCCGCGTCGCCGAACCCGCCGATCATCCGCCCACGGTGCGAGCCACCGAATGCGTGGGCGGCGTCGAACAGCAGCTTCAGGCCGCGGTGCCGCGCGATCTCGCCGAGTTCGTCGATGCTGCACGGGCGCCCCCAGAGATGGACCCCGATGATCCCGGTGGTCCGCGGGGTGATGAGCTCCTCGACGCGGCCGGGATCGAGCGTATGGGTGGCGGGATCAACGTCGCAGAATACCGGGGTGATCCCCTGCCACTGCAGCGCATGCGCGGTGGCGACGAAGGTGAACGACGGCACGATCACCTCCTGCGACAGCCCGGCGGCGCGGATGCCGATTTCCAGGGCCATGGTGCCGTTGCAGGTGGCGATGCAATGTGCCACGCCTGCGAGCGCCGCGATCCGAAGCTCGAACTCCCGGACGTACGGCCCTTCATTCGTGAGCCACCGCCGGTCCAGCAGGTCATTGATCCGCTCCAGCAGGCGGGCCCGGTCGCCGATGTTGGGACGCCCGACATGGAGCGGCTCCGCGAACGCGGGCCGGCCGCCGAAAATCGCCAGATCGTCGAGCGACAGCTTCATGGATGGAGCCCCGGCGAGTGGTAGGGAGGAAAGTAGCCGCCGACGCCTGAGGCGGCGCCAGCGGCCCGGCAGAGCGCCTGGAACGCATCGGGGCGGTACACCTCCCGGAGTGAGACCAGCGGAAGCTCCCGCGCACCGAAACGGCGCTTGAACTCCGCGATGCCGTCGCCCGGGCGGGCGCCCCCGCCGAGGTTGAGCGCAGGAATGCCGAGGGCGCGAAGCCGCTCGATCCCGCACCACAGAAGGCGGGCCGCGTGGCGGCGGCCCTCCGGCGGGGCCACGCCGAAGAGATAGTCACCCACCGCGGGCGTGTGCCCGAACATCACGACCGCCTCGAGCCGGCCGTCCACTTCCGCGCCGATCAGGAGCACGGTGTCCAACGAACAGAGGAACGCCAGCGTGTCGGGGCTGAAGTGATAGACCGCCGCCGCCCCGACCTGGCGCATGAAGTCGGGGTAGGTCTCGAGGAAAAACGACACCAGGCGCTGCCTGTCCCAGACGATGCGGTGGCCCGGGGCGAGCGGCGCCCTCAGTTGCCGGCGGCGATTCGCGTCCAGCGCGGCATACAGCCGCTCGGTCGGGAGTCGGAGATCGAGCACGAACACGCTGTTGTGTGCTGAAGCGGTATCCTGCCGGTAATGACGTTCATCCTGCAGCAGCGGGTTCAGCCCGATGTACCCGCACACATACTTCTCGCGCGCGGCGAACTCGGCCCAGCGCGCGGGAAAGTCGACGTCGTCGCCAGTGCCGACGAACCCGCCGAACCCGTACGGCGTCACGAGGTCAGGCTCGCCATGGAAGCGCCGCTCCGAGAGGGGACACACCACTCGCGCGCCTCCGTTCTCGAAGCGGTACAGGAACGTGGGCAGCTTGCTGCTGAGGTGCACGCTCCGGCAGTGACCCCAGGTATGCGCGAAGGCGTGGGGAATGCCCACCAGTGCGTTCTCCCATTCCGTCCGCGACTCGAGCGGGATGCGCCGGTGGACCGTCATGCGGCCGGAGCCGGCCGGCCCAGATAAAGCCCGCGGCGACGGATCCCGACGGGATCGTGCTCAGGCGTCAGTCCGGCATCGCGAAACGCCGCCAGATATTCCTCGTGAGTGAACAATCCGAGCTCGTGACGCTCCGTGAAGTGCTCCACCCCGGAGGGCTGACCCACGAGATAGTGGATGTCGAGCACGGCCAGCCGGTCTTCGCGTCTGCTGGTATACATCCACACGATCTTGGGGTCACCATGATCGGTCACGTTGGTGGTCAGCGTGTCTGTCCAGAAGCTCTCCGGGGTGAACCAGGGCTCCACCAGCACCAGCCCGCCAGGGCTGAGATGCCTGGCGAAGGTCGCGATGGTGCTCCGCATGTTCTCCAGCGTCCGGACGTAGCCGATGGCGCTGAAGAGGCAGGCGATCACGTCGAACTTCGCGGGCAGCGCGAACGCGGTCATGTCGGCCTGGTGGAACCGCACCCCCGGGCAGCGCTCCCGCGCGATTCGCAGGAGTTCGGGGTTGAGATCCAGTCCCTCCACTTCGAACGTGCGGGACAGGTGCTCCAGATGCTGCCCGGTGCCGCAGCCCACGTCCAGGAGCGTCCGGGCAGCCGGTGTCTGCTCCAGGATGCGCTCGCGCACTCGTGCCGCCGCCTCCGCGTAGTTCAGGAATTGATACAACTGATCGTAGTACGCGGCAGATTTGGTGTACATCGCGCTCTCCCACCTGGCTACCAGCCGAAGTCGCGCCCGAGCAGCTCATAGAGCGTCGCGTTGTGCGGCTTGTAGAATTCACGAAGGAACCCACGAGTGCTCTCCGCGATCGGCTGCTCATACCGGCCAACGTGAAGCGGAGGCAGACCCACGGGCAACGCCGCGTATTCCGGCAGCCCCAGAAATCGGACGACCTCGGGAAGCACGTTGCCCAGGTCCGTTTTCAGCCGCGCACTATCGAGTACCAGGATCTGCTCACGGGCAAACCACTCGAGGTATCGCAGCAACTGCTCCTGATACAGGCCCCGCCGTACATAGCCGGGTTCCAGCGGTGAGCTTGCCGAGAGTAATCCGGCTATCTCATCTCGAACGGCCCTATCGAACTCGGGAAAGGAGTGGCCGGCCAGCATCTGACTGATCGATTGCCGGAGTTCCGGATCACATTCCGGCAAGATGGCCCGCAGGTACTCGGGGTGCTCGTACCGCAGCGTCCGAAACATGTTCCACGCCGAAAAGGCGCGCTCAACAGGCTCCCGCAGGAGAGCGATGAGCTTCAGGCCAGGGTCATACGACCAGATTCGTTGTGCCGCTTTCGGATAGTACAGGTATTCCGGCGTGGCCTCGAAAGTCACGCCGCGGCGCCCGAGTCGATGGGGGAGTGGGAAGTGGCCGTGATACCACCGGGCCCCTCTGCCGTATGATATATCCTGGTCAAAGTAGCCGATCTCCTTCTGCCTCGCCGGTACGATGTTCTGGTGCCGGGCGAGGTATTTCCGGAGCGCGACTGTGCCGCCCTTCTGCGTGCCGATGATCAGGAACGTGGGTCTCGAGTAGTACCCCAGGCGGGTCAACCCGGGCCGCACGTATTCCGCAGTGACTTTGGCGAACATGACGCCCTACGCGAACTCGCCCTGCCGGTACGCCGGGAAGTACTCGGTGGGGGGCCGCATCTCGGTCAGGAGGCGGTAGGCCGTCGGATCCAGCACCCGCCCGCACAGATGGGCGACACGCCAGGAAGTGGCCCATCCGCGCTTGAAGCGAGTGAGCCCGTCGTCCGCCGCGGTCGCCCGGGCCCCCGCGCCTCCGCCAAGATCCAGCCACCGCAGTCCGGTCGCGGCGAACGACTCGATCGCCGTCCAGAACAGCGCGAAGGAGGCCCGGCTGTGATAGCCCGCCTCGGTGTACGCTCCGAGATGATAGTAGGCCACGTCGCCCTGCTGGAGCCACAGCGTGGCACCTACGGTCTCGCCGTCGCGACGCGCCCGCCACACCACCATCCCGGGTACCGCGAGCTGCCGGGAGAGAGCGGTCGGCGACAACGCCGGTATGCCGCGGATATGGTGCCGCTCGACCAGGCCTCGGTACAACATCGTCCACTCGTCGGAGAAATCCACCGGTCGCTCGACCCGCTCGACGATGACTTCACGGAGCGCGCGCCTGCTGTAGCGGCGGTGGTGGGTCGAGGCGCTGCCCGGCGCCGGCCGGGTGAGATCCACCACGAAATGCTCCTTGAACGGGACGACCCGATCGAAGCACCGCCGCAGCAGGCCCTCATCTCCAGTACCGAACGGATCCGCCACCAGCACCACGCTCACCAGGTCCTGGCCGACGAGTGCGTCGAGATCCTCCGCCAGCCGGCACCAGTCACGGCAGGCAAACAGCGGATAGCACCCCATCGCGTCGCGGTACCGCCCGCCGGGGATCGCCCGCTCCAGCAGCCAGCCTCCGCAGCCGGACAGGAGGCGGGGCGACCCGAACTCGGCGAGCGAGTCCGCATATCCGGGGTGGGCGTAGCCGCTCGCATCCCGGGCCATGAAATCACGAGGTCGTCGAGAGTGGAGCGGCGACTGCGACCTCGAGGCGTTCGGTCGTCCAGTCGAGGATGGGCCGCACCGCCCCTTTCCACTTGCCGAACCAGCCGCCGCGAAGGTCCGGTGTGTCCCGTACCTCGAAGACCAGCACATCCGTGTGCCGGTAAACCAGGTCGGTGTCCCGGTCGACGACCAGAACCTCCACCCGGTGAAGTCCGTCATTCAGCAGGTCTCCCGGTATGAGGCAGGTGTCCCGGAAGAGGCCGCGGGGCAGGGGCCGGCTTTGCCAGTTCCGGCCGTCGACCGGCCCGGCAGCCAGCACGAGCACTCCGTCCTCGTTGGTGAGATGGAGCGTCAGGCTGAGGTGGGCGCCTTCCCGCAGGTTCCAGTACTCGAATTCCACCAGCACCGGCGTGCGCGTGGTGATGGGTTCCTCCGGGTCCGCGTCGGCCGGGCGGGCCCGGGCTGCCCGAAGGCGGACCCGATCGTTCCCCGGGGCCGCGCCGGCGTCAGGCCAGAACTGGTACGGCCGCGTCGCCGCCGCGTCCTGGAGGTAGTGGGACACGACTATACCCGGGGTGCCCTCCTCCGTCAGCTCGCCATCTTTGAGCCAGATGGCCCTGGAGCACAGACCCTGCAGCGCCGTCATGTTGTGGCTGACGAAAAGAACCGTCCGCCCCTCTTCCGCGGCGTGCCCCATCCTGCCGATGCATTTCCGCTGGAACGCGGCATCGCCGACGGCCAGCACCTCGTCCACCAGGAGGATCTCGGGCTCGAGGTGCGCCGCCACGGCGAAGGCGAGCCGGAGATACATGCCGCTCGAGTAGCGCTTGACGGGCGTGTCGATGAAGCGCTCCACCTCGGCGAACGCGACGATCTCGTCGAAGCGGCGGGCGATGCTCGCGCGGTCCAGGCCGAGGATCGAGCCGTTGAGAAAGACGTTGTCCCGTCCGGTGAGCTCGGGGTGGAATCCGGTCCCGACCTCCAGGAGCGAGCCGACGCGGCCCCGGATGTCGGCGTAGCCGGTGGTCGGGTTGGTAATCCGGGAGAGCAGCTTGAGCAGCGTGCTCTTGCCCGAGCCATTCCGGCCAATGACGCCGAGTACCTCGCCGTAGGCCACCTCGATGGAGAGGTCGCGCAACGCCCACACCAGCTCGGCCGGCTCCGGACGACGCCACGGAGCGGCGGCCGACCGGGCGATCGCCTCGCGAAAGCTGCGGGGACGATTGCGGGCCGCACCGATCCGGTACTGCTTGCCCAGTCCCTGCGTCCGGATCATGGTGTGCGACACTGTCGGCGCCTCAGGCGACGTCGGCGAAGACGCGCTCGGTTCGACGGAAGTATGCCGCGCCCCCTACGAAGATGAGGCACGCCATGCCGAGCGACACGCCGAACTCCACACCCGTCGGGCCGCCGGCACCGAGCAGCGCCGACCGGAACCCCGCGATCGCGCCGGCGAGCGGGTTGAGGGAATAGGCCAGCCGGTACCGGTCCGGGACGAGCGAAAGCGGATAGACCACGGGGGACGCGAACATCCAGAGCTGAAGCAAGAAGGGCACCACGTACTTGACGTCGCGGTACTGGATGTTGAGCGCGGCGAGCCAGAATCCCATCCCGGCCGCCGTCAGCACCATCATCAATACCGACAAGGGCACCAGCACCACCGCGGCCGGGCGCGGGGCCGCGTGGTAGAACAGCATCAGGACGAGCAGGGCAACGATGGAAACTGCGAGGTCGAGCAGCGCGGCGAGTACCGCGGCACCGGGAATCACCAGCCGGGGAAAGTAGACCTTCGTGACCAGGCTGGTGTTGGCGGTCAGGCTGTTGCTCGCTCCCGACACTGCGGTGTTGAAATAGGTCCACGGCACCAGGGCGGCAAGAGAGAAGAGCGGGTAGGGCACGCCGTCCGACGGGAGGCGGGCGAAGCGTCCGAAGATCACCGTGAAGACGACCGTGGTGAGCAACGGCTGCAGGATGGCCCAGGCGGCTCCGAGCACCGTCTGGGCGTAGCGGACCTTGATCTCCCGCCACACGAGAAAGAAGAGGAGGCCCCGGTAGCGCCAGAGCTCGGGGAGGTCGAACCCCGGCCAGGCGCCCGCCGGCGCCACTCGAACGACGGCGGAAGCGGGGCCCGGCGGGAGGGCCGGCACCCCTGGCAAGGCGGACGCATCAGGCAGTCCCATGTGGGTTCGCTCTGGCGGGCAGAGTGGGCCGGCGGACGTGTGCCGGGTTCGTTCGTGAGTGGGGAGAGGCGATGTTTGCACCGTAAGCTCGCCCGGACCGGCCCGACTGTCCAGCCGCAGCATGGCGCCCGCGATGGTGGCGCGCCCGGGCCGGGTCTATAGTATTCGGACGTTCTGCGCCTGGCCGGAGCGGGAACCCCCTTATTCGATCGGTGCCCATCTCGTGACCGCCATGGCAGTTGCCATCGTGAACTGGAACACCCGCGACCTCCTCCGCACCTGCCTTGCCGCGGTGTCGGCCGAGGAGCCGATTCAGCTCGTCGTGGCGGACAACGGCTCGGGGGACGGAAGCGTGGAGATGGTGCGGCGGGATTTTCCCTCCGTCACCCTGGTCGTGAACCCCGAGAACCCCGGCTACGGTGCCGGGGCCAACCGGGCCCTCGCGCGCTGTTCGGCGGAATACGTGCTCCTGCTCAACAGCGACACCCGGGTGCGGCCGGGAGCCCTCGAAGCGCTTCGCGGGTACCTCGACCACCACGAGCGAGCGGCCATCGTGGGGCCGCGACTGGTGCACCCGGACGGCACGCTCCAGGCCTCCTGCTTCCCCTTTCCGCGGCCGCTCCGGCCGCTCACCCGGTCCCGGGCGCGGTCCCTGCCGCACGACCGCGCCGGACCGGTGCCCTGGGTGGTGGGAGCGGCCCTCGCGATCCGCCGCGCCGCGTTCGAGGCCGTGGGCGGGTTCGACGAATCGTACCAGATGTATTTCGAGGAGGTTGACCTGTCCTATCGGCTACGGAAGGCTGGCTGGGAGACTCATTTCACGCCCGAAGCGGAAGTGGTCCACCTGGTCGGGGCCAGCACCCGGCAGCGCCGCGCGCAGATGCTGCTGCGCACTCGGCTCAGCTCGATCGAGTTCTACCGGCGGCATCACCGGGGCATCCCGCTCGCGGCCGGGCTGACCGCGGAGTACGCCCTGACCGCCGGCCGGCTGCTGCGTGACGGTGTGCGGTACTCCGCCGCCCGCTCGGTAGATCAGCGCAGCCGCCTGCGAGAGGACCTGGCGGTCTGGTGGGAGCTGCTGCGCCACCATTCTCCGTTGGCGGGCTAGATGCCTGCGGCCCCGTCCGTGCCGAAC
>DATAHW010000016.1:0-31182 GCA_036262935.1 Gemmatimonadales bacterium
AGGCGTCGCGGCTCTGGCCCCGACAGGCGCCCGCGAGGATCACCAGCAGCGCGCCCGCGGCCGCCCAGGCCCCACGCCGCGGGATCACGAGATCCCCAGGAGCTGAAGGTACTCGGCCACCCCGGCGCGGATTCCGGGATATGCATCCATGAGCGCCAGGGCCCCCGCCGCGAGCGACAGCCCGACCCCGAAGGGCAGGTACCCGCCAGCGGTCAGCTCCTCAGCTGTGGCGGGCGACTCCGCGACCGCGACCCGCCGCGCATACCAGAGCGAGGCGATCGCCACCGCGGCTCCGGCCGCGAGCCGCACTGGCGAGTATCCGCCGCCGAACGCCACACCCGCCGCGGCGCCAAGGAGACCCACCACGCGCAGCCATCCGGCCTGCAGATCGGCGGGGGCGAGGAACGCGGCGTAATAGACCGCGCCGGCGACCACTGTCCCCTCGAACCCGGCCTGCAGCACGCCGCCGAACACCCGCCCCCGCATGGCGGCCACCATGGCCGCGATCAGCACGCCACCGGCGAGGAGCAGCTTGAGCAGCATCCCCCAGCGGAGCGACGGGCCGTCCCCCTCGACGCCGCCGCCGGCCACCGCCATGGACGCGCGGGGCCGGAGCGAGCCGAGCACGTACAACACGACACTCACTGCCGCGCCGACCCCGACCACCGGCACCACCGCCTCCCAGCCGTAGAACGCGCCCACCAATCCCATCAACGCGCAGTCGCCCCCGCCCATCGCCTCCTGCCCCGCGAGCATTTCCGAGACCTCGCCCACCAGGAGCACGAGACCGGCGCCGAAGCAGGCGCCGAGCAGCGCCTCCCGGACGCCGGGCAGCCCCGCCCCCAGCGCGGCCGCGAATGCGAGCCCCAGGATGGTCCCCCCGATCGAGAACTCGTGCGGAATGATGTAGGCCCGCGCGTCGGTCATCGCGATCCCCAGCAGGATCGTGGCGAACACCGCGCCCTTCAACGCCTCGAGCCCGAACCCGAACCGCCACGCCATGAATGCCCAGACGAGCCCGGTGCCGAGCTCGACCAGCGGATACTGCGCGGAGATCGGCTGGGCGCAGCCGCGGCAGCGGCCCCGGAGCAGGAGCCAGGAGACGACCGGAATGTTGTCGTACCAGCGGAGCCCGCGCCCGCATTTCGGGCAGCGCGACGCGGGCCGCACCACCGACTGCTTCGGCTCGGCGCCCCATCGCAGAATGCAGACATTGAGAAAGCTGCCGACGACGGCGCCGAGCACTCCGGCATAGGCGACGAGAATAGCGTCAGTCGTCACGCATGACCTCGTGCAGCAGGATCCCGGCGGCGACCGCGACGTTGAGCGACTCCACTCCGGGAGCGAGCGGCACCGAGACCCAGCGGCGCGCCGCCAGCTCCATGGCCGCGCTCACCCCCGCGCCCTCGTTGCCCAGCACCAGCGCGAGCGGCGCGCGCGCGCGCCGGGCCCCGTGCCGCGTGGCCGTTTCGCCGTCGGCCGCGGCCACCCAGAGCTCCACGTCGCGCTCGCTCGCCCACGCGAGGAAACTCTCCGCGTCGGTGGACACGGCGGGGAGGCGGAAGGCAGCTCCCATGCTGCCGCGGAGCACCTTCGGGTTGGTGAGATCGGCCGTCCCCTTGAGCGCGACCACCCCGGCGCCGCCCAGGCCGAGCGCCGTGCGAAGCACGGTGCCGACGTTGCCGGGGTCCTGCACCGCGTCGAGCACGAGCAGCACGTCACCGGGCGCGGCGGACAGGTCGGCGAGCGTCCAGACGCGCGGCTCCACCACCGCGATCACGCCCTGCGGATGCTCGGTGTCGGCCAGCTCGTGCAGCTCGGCCGCGCCCACGTCCGTGATCGGCACGCCCCGCTCGCTGAGCGCGCTCTTGAGCGCGCTCCCCCGGGGAGTACCTTCCAGCGCCGGCGAGACGGCCGCCCCGCGCACGCCGATCCCGGCGGCGAGTGCCTCCTCGACCAGGCGTACGCCCTCGGCGAGCGCCAGACCGCGGCGCTCCCGGCCGCGCCGGCGGTGGAGATCGCGAATGGTGGTCAGCAGAGAACCGGACATGGAGGTGCTCACCGGATGAAGATCGCGCTCACCATCGCCGGCTCCGATTCCGGCGGCGGGGCCGGCATCCAGGCCGACCTCAAGACGTTCCACCAGTTCGGCGTGTACGGTACGTCGGCGATTGTAGCGCTCACCGCCCAGAACACCCGCGGCGTGCGCGCGGTCGAGTCGGTGCCCGAGGCGATGGTGGCGGCCCAGCTCACCGCCCTCGCGGAGGATCTCCCGCCCGACGCGCTCAAGACCGGGATGCTGGCCGAGGCGGCGCTGGTGCGGCTCGTGGCCAAGGCGATTCGCGAGAACGGCTGGCAGCCGCTGGTGGTAGACCCGGTCATGGTGGCCACCTCGGGGCAGCGCCTGCTCACGACGGAGGCCGAGGACGTGATCCGGGAAAGTCTCGTGCCGCTCGCCGCGCTGGTGACCCCGAACCTCGACGAGGCCGCGGTGCTCACCGGCCGGGTGGTGCACGACGTGGCCACCATGGAGCGCGCCGGCGAGACGCTGGTGCGGTTCGGCGCCGCCGCCGCCCTGGTCAAGGGCGGGCACCTCACCGGCGAGACGGTCACCGATATCCTGGTCACCCCCGAGGGCGTCCGCCGGTTCACCCGCCCACGCATTTCCACGGGCTCGACGCACGGCACCGGCTGCACCCTCTCCGCGGCGATCACGGCGGGACTCGCGCTGAGCCGCCCGCTGGAGACGGCGGTCGCCGATGCGCTCGACTTCGTGCATCGCGCCATTGCCAGGGCGCCCGGCCTCGGCGGCGGGCACGGTCCGCTCGACCACACCGTCACAGCTCCGCCGCCACCCCCTCGATGAGCCCCGCGAGTTCTCCCGCAATCCGGTAGGCTGTCTCCATCACCTCGAGATGGTGGAGCTTCTGCATCGTGATCCCAGCCGCCGGGTTGGTGATGGCGGAGAACCCCAGGCAGCGGATGCCGGCCGCGCGCGCGGCGATCACCTCCAACACCGTCGACATCCCCACCGCGTCGGCGCCGAGCCGCTCGAGCATCCGGATCTCCGCCGGCGTCTCGTAGCTCGGCCCCAGCAGTCCGGCGTACACCCCTTCGGCCAGCGGAATCCGCCGGCGGCGCGCCACCTCGCGCGCCAGGCCGCGGAGGGCGGCGTCGTACGGATCTGACATGTCGGGGAACCGCTCCTCGCCCGAGAGCACGGGGCCGAAGAGCGGATTGCGGAAGCTGAGATTCAGGTGGTCGGCGATGAGCATCACGGTGCCGGACCCGAAGCTCCGGCGGATGCCGCCCGCGGCATTGGTGAGCACCAGGGTTTCGATCCCGAGCCGCGCGAACACCCGCACCGGCAGCGCGGTGAGCGCCGCCGGGTGGCCCTCGTACATGTGGAACCGGCCGCTCTGCACCAGCACGCCGCGGCCGGCGAGCGTCCCCGCCACCAGCTCGCCGCTGTGGCCGACCACGGTGGGTGACGGGAAGTACGGGAGCTCGGCGTAGGGCATGCGGACCGCGTCGTCCAGGCGCTCGGCGAACTGCCCCAGCCCCGAGCCCAGCACGATGGCGACGGACGGCGCGCGCCCCGCCAGCCGCTCGCGAACGGCTGCGGCCGCCTCCTCGATCATCGCGGGAACACCCGGCGCCCGCGTGGCGGTCACAGCAGCATCCCCGCGATCGTGGCCGACAGGAAGTTGGCCAGCGTCCCGGCGAGCATGGCGCGGAAGCCGAGCCGCGCCAGGTCGCGCTTCCGCTCGGGCGCCAGCGCGCCGATCCCGCCGAGCTGGATCCCGATCGAGCTGAAGTTGGCGAATCCGGCGAGCGCGAACGAGGCGATGGTGAACGAACGCGGGTCGAGCTGGCCTTTCAGCGGAGCGAGCTGGGCGTAGGCGATGAACTCGTTCAGCACCATCCGGGTGCCGAGCAGGCTTCCGATCGTGCCGCTGTCGTGCCACGGCACGCCCATCGCCCAGGCGATCGGGCGGAACACCCAGCCGAGCACCGTCTGGAGGTTGGCGGGGAACCAGGCGACGTAGCGGTGCACCGCCTCGAAGCCACCGTTGAGCAGCGCCACCAGCGCCACGAACGACACCAGCATGGCGATCACGTTGAGCATCAGGTTGAGCCCCTCGCCGGTGCCACGTGCGGCCGCGTCGAGCAGGTTCACGTCCTCCTTCGGCATGTCGAGCTTGACCGTGCCGTAGGTCTCCGCCACGTCGGTCTCGGGCTCGAACAGCTTGGCCATCATGATGGTGCCTGGCGCCGTCATGATGACGGCGGTGAGGAGGTGCCGCGCCTCGATCCCGAAGGCGATGTAGGCCACCATGATCGAGCCGGAGATGTGCGCCATCCCCGAGGTCATGACCGTCATCAGCTCCGAGCGGGTCATCCGCGGCAGGAACGGCCGGATGGTGAGCGGGGCCTCGGTCTGTCCCATGAAGATGGAGGCGGCGACGTTGAGGCTCTCCGCGCCGCTCGCCCCCATGACCCGGCTCATCACCACGGCGAACCCGCGCACCACGAGCTGCATGACGCCGAGATAGTAGAGGATCGCGAACAGGGCGCTGACGAAGATGATCGCCGGCAGGAGCTGGAAGGCGAAGATCACGCCGAGGCTCGAGTTCGGCTTGCCCAGCTCCCCGAAGACGAACTGCGAGCCGACATACGAGTAGCCCAGGATCGCGGTGATGAGGTCGCCGAGCCAGTGGAAGAGCGCCCTGCCGGCGGGAATGCGCAGTACGAAGATCGCGAACAGCACCTGCAGCGTGAGCCCCCACGCGACTACCCGCCAGCGGATGGCCCGCCGGTTGCGCGACAGCGCCACGCCGATCGCGATGATGAGCGCGAGACCCAGAAGGCCGGTGAGCCGGCTCCAGGGTGAGCTGGGCCCGGACGGCGGGCCCGCCTCGGGGGCGGGGATCTGCATTCCGGGGATCGTCGGCGCGCGCGCCCCGGGCTCGCGCGCGCCACGCGTGGTGTCGCCCTGGAGGACCTGTGGCGGCTCCATCGCCGAGAGTCCGCGCCGGGCCAGGCCGGGAATCAGCCACGAGCTCGCGATGGCGACGACGATCAAGACGGCAGCGACCACCGCGCCGCGCAGCCCTCCCAGCCCCGAACCGCGCATCAGCATCCTCGCTCCTCGAATGGGGACCGCCCTTCATCACCGCAGCCCCGCCAGCTCCTCTCGCACTCGTCCCAGCAGCGCCTGCCGCTCCGGCCATGGCAGGAAGGCGTTGGCGAAGCCGTCGAGGATCATCCGGTCGATCTCCTCGCGGGTGAAGCCGAGCGCGGTATGGGCCAGCCAGTACTCGTCCGACAGCGCCACGCCCGTCATCAGCCAGCCGTCGGTGCAGAGCGTGACCGAAAGCCCCGCATCGAAGTACCCGCGCACCGGGTGCTCCCCGGCGGCGGCGACCGCGCGCGTCTGGACGTTGCTGGTGATGTTGGTCTCGATGAGCAGCCGGCGGTCGCGAATATAGTCTCGCAGCACCGGGTCCTCGTACAGCCGGGTGCCATGGCCGATGCGATCGGCGTGGCAGCGGTGCACCGCCTCCGCGATCGACGCCGCGCCGGCGGCCTCGCCCGCGTGGATGGTGATGCCGAGGCAGCCATCGGCCGCGACGTCGAAGGCCGCCTGGTGCACCCCTGGCGGGCGGCCGGCCTCGCCACCGGCCAGGTCGAACGCCACCACGCCGCGGTCGCGGTAGGCCACCGACAGGTGCGCGATCTCCAGCGACACCTCCGGGGCGTAGTGGCGAAGCGAGCAGTTGATCACCCGGGTGATCACCCCGAAGTCGTGCTCGCCCCGCGCGAGGCCACGAAGCTCGGCCTCGAGCGCCTCCGCCATCGTGAGCCCGCCGCGGGTGCTGAGCCGGGGGCAGTAGCGCACCTCGAGATAGCGGAGTCCGTCGCGTGCCGCGTCCTCCACCATCTCGTAGGCCACACGCTCGATGCCCTCGACCGTCTGCAGCAGGGGGATGGTGTACTCGAACCGTGCGAGGTAGTCGTCGAGGCTGCCCGCGTCGTCCACGCGCATGAAGCGGCGCAGCGCATCCGGGTCCGTCGTCGGCAGCGGAAACCGGGCCTGACGCGCCAGCTCGACCATCGTCGCCGGCCGGAGCGCGCTGTCGAGGTGCACGTGCAGCTCCGCCTTGGGCAGGCGGACGAGCAGCTCACGCGTCAGCATCGGCGTCCGGCTCCCCGCGGCGGGCGCGCACGACGATCCGCAGGATACTGCCCGCCTCGAGCGGAGCGTCGAGTGGCACCTCGATGCCGCGTGCATCGGTGATCAGCGCGGCGCCGGCCGCCGCCCGCCGCTCCAGTGCGGGATCGTGGGCGCGAATCGCTCCGCGGACATCGGTGCCGGGCGGCACTTCCACGGACGACGCATTGATGAAGACCCTGATCGGCACGCTCACGGTCGGGTCGGGAGAAACCCGGCGGGTCGGGATGCCTCCACCGGCTGCGGCAGGCGGCGCAGGTAGGTAGCGGTGGCTTCGACGTCCAGCAGCCCCACGCGCTCGTAGCGCAGACCCGCGAGGGCGGCCAGCCCACTCGCGCCGGCGGCGCCGGCTTCGTCGGTGGCCAGCGTGTACGCGGCCTCGGGGCGCAGCTTGTGGCCGCCCTGAAGCACCACCCCGCGGACCCGGCGGCCGGCCGGCGCGCGTGGATCGTAGCGCACCAGCGCGCCGGCGAGATGCACCGTCGGCCCGTCGGCTCCGGCCAGAACGCTCTCGAGCAGCGCGGTAAGCTGCGCCCCGGTGAGTGAGAGCCGGACGAGGTCACTCCGCGAGGGCTCGACCAGGGAAAGCTCCGCGTACGTGATGGTCCCGGCCGGAAGATCAGCCCGGATCGACTCGTTGCGCACCAGCCCAAGGTCGGTCCTGAGCACGTTCCGCCGCGCCTCGGCCAGGAGCGCGCCGAGCGGAAACTGAGGGCCCGTTCGCGGCAGCGGCCGCTTCATCCTGGCGAGCGGGCGAGCGAGCACCGAGTCATTCGTCCGCCGGAAGCGCTCGAGCGCGGCGCGGAACGCGGCGTTCCCGCCGGCACGCGAAGTGTCCACCGGCGTCAATCCGATGCGCCAGTCGAGCCCGCCCGCGGGCGTCTTCACCAGGTCCGCCACCCCGATCATCCCGCCTCCGCTCCCGGTCGTGAGAATGGGAATGCCGGCGACCCGCGTCGTCATGGGCTGGAGGGTGTTCCCCGCGACGATCAGGCTCACACCCCGTCCCTTGAGCTCATCCGCCAGCCGCACGATCTCGCCGGTACAGGCCACGCCGTCGCAGCTTCCGCCCGCGTGCGCGAGGAGGATGGTGAGCGCCGGGCGGCGCAGCGCGATCTCGCCGAGGGCCTCGTGCAGCGCGAGCTCGCCCTCGCCGAAGCTGAGGCCGCGGGTGCGCTCCGCCGGAAGCAGGCGCTTCGTGTCGGGCGTAATGTAGCCGACCACGGCCACCGGCATGCCGCCGGCGTCGAGCATGCGCCAGGGGACGATCCACCCGGGACGGCGCCCCGTGACGGAGTCCGCGATGTTGGCGGCGAGCGACGGATACGGCGCATCCCTCAGACGCTCGCGCAACGTGTCGGCGGACCAGTCGAAATCGTGCCCGCCTAGCGCGGCCGCGGCGTAGCCCAGGCGGCCGAGCAGGTCCATGCCGGCGCGGCCCCGGGTCTCGTTGCCGAGCGGCGTGCCGCCGGTCGCGTCACCGGCGTCGAGCCGGAGCTGGGCACAGGCGCAGTCGTCGCCCAGACTGTCGAACGCCGCGGCGAGCGCGGCCGCGCCCGGGAGAAACGCGCCGCGCAGGTCGCCGGTGGTGAGGACGCGGAGGAGCACGGTGTCGCGCGCGCCCCTGGTCAGCGGCGGCGCCGGAAGCCCGAACAGGCCGCGGACCGCCCGGTCGGCGACTTCTGGGACGATTCGCCATTCGGCGTCGGCGTACCGGCCGGGATCGATCGGACTCCGGCTCCGCACCGCGTCCACCAGCAGCGCGGGGATCGATTCGCTCTGGTCGTAGACCACGGGCGCGCCGGCCAGCATCGTGTAGCCGCCGGCGCCGGTCTGCCGTCGGCTGTCGAGGGCCATGGTGAAGCTGTCGGTCGGCTGTACCGCGCGGCCGCCGACCGTCAGGCGCTGGATCCGGTCGCCAACGGGCCGCCGGAGGTCGAGATCATACCGCGCGCCGGAGACGATGTCGTAGTCGTACCCGGGCACCGAGTCGTTGAGCCGGATGCGCCCGGCCGGATCGACCTGGAAATAGCGTGCGCTCCATTCCAGATAGGCCTTGAGGCGGGCGCCGCTCAGCCGCACGGCCCGTAGCGTATTGTCGAACGGGTAGAGCGCGAGGACGTGCGCCACCCGGATCGTGTCCGCGTCGAACCCGGCCCCGAGATCGAAGACCGGGGTCGCGGAGAGGTCGGCGCCCGTCCGGCGGCGCTGCACGTCGTTCACGAAGTTGACCACGGGGTCCGGCCGCGCACGGGCCGCCGCCGACCGCATCGGCGCGAGCGCGAGGCCGACCGGCGTGCGTACCCATTCGCGCACGGCGGCGTCCGCGGCCGCGAGCCGTCGCGCCAGCAGCGGCGACGGCACGACCGCCTTCGTCGAGACCAGGTCGGCCCGGACCCGGCGGACCCGCCAGCGCCCGTCCTCGCGCGCGATGTCCACGTGCACCACCGAGACGCTCGCGCCGAAGGGCCGGGGCTGCACGAAGTGGACGCCGGCGATCATCGAGTCGCGCATCTCGCGATGCGAATGTCCCACCACCACGACATCCGGACGCACCGGCAGTCGGGCGAGCGCGGCCGCCACGTGCTCCTCGCCGACGCCGGTCGTGTCGTACGAGGGCGGGCCATCCATTCCCGAGTGCACCAGCGCGACGGTGAGATCGGCGTCGCGACGCATCGCCTCGAGCACCGGGGCGGCCGCGCCGGGGATCGGCGCGATCCGGGCTCGGCCGGCCAGCCGGTCCCAGACCATCGCGCCCGGCGTGGTGAAGCCGGTGACGCCGATCCGTACGCCCTCCCGCCGCACCACGCGATAGGGCGCGAACAGCAGCGAGTCGCCGGACGCGGAATAGACGTTGGCGCTGACGTAGGGGAAGCGCGCGTCCGCGACGGCGTGGCGGAGAAACGGGAGTCCCCGGTCGAAGTCGTGATCGCCCGGGGTGGCGACGTCGTAGCCCGCCAGGTTCATCGCCTCGACGATGGGATGCGGCGTGGTCGGCGCCACCCGTGCGAAGTAGCTGGCGAACGCGTCGCCCTGGAGCAGGTCGCCGGCGTCGACCACGACCACCTCGCCGGGATACCGGGCCCGGAGCGAATCCACGACGGTGGCGACACGCACCACCCCCCCGTCGAACGTGCGGCCGGCCAGATAGTCCCGGTCGGTGGCGTGCCCGTGCACGTCGGTGGTGGCGACCAGCACGACGTGCGCCGTGTCCTGGAGCGGAACGGCCGTGAGGAGGAACGCGGTGAGGAGGGGGAGCATCTCGTGGGAATATGGCGAGAGGAGCGGGAGGGATGGAAGGCGGACGGAGACGGAAGCCCGGGCCGGCGCGATCCCTTCCCCCTATCTGCCCCGCCTTTATATTCGCTTTGGTGAATATGCGCACCGGCCCCTCCAGTACCGACCTCCTGCTCACCATCGCCGAGCCGACCAGGCTGCGGATCCTGAACTGTCTCGCGGCGGCGCCGCTCTTCGTGTCCGACCTTCAGATGGTACTCGGCCTGCCCCAGCCCACGGTCTCGCGACATCTCCAGGTGCTGCGGCGGCTCGAGGTGGTGCGGGACACACCGATCGCGCAGTTCGTGCTCTATCGCCTCCGCCGCGACCTCGGCCCGCAGAGCCGGCTGCTCTCGGCGATCCTGGACGCGATGGCGCACGACCCGGCGATGCGGGCCGAGCGCAATCGCGCCGCCGAGCGCGGCCGCGACCACAGCAGGACGCGAGTCACCGCATGACCTGCCGCATCCTCGTCGTTGACGACGAGCCCGACATCACCGCGCTCGTGGCCTACCACCTCGCCAGGGCCGGTTTCCGCGTCTCGACGGCACACAACGGGTCCGACGCGCTCAAGGCGGCGCGGGAGGAGCGGCCGGACATGATCATCCTCGACCTCATGCTCCCGGGCGTCTCGGGGTACGACGTGCTGGCCGAGCTGCGCCAGCGGGAGGAGACCCGCGACGTGGGCGTCATCCTCCTCACCGCGCGCCGCGAGGAGCCGGACAGAATCCGCGGCCTCACGCTCGGGGCGGACGACTACCTGACCAAGCCGTTCTCTCCGCAGGAGCTCTCCCTCCGGGTCCGCAACGTGCTCCGGCGGCTGGCGGCGCCGCCGGTGGCGGCGGGCTCGACCATCACCGCCGGGCCGGTCTCCATCGACCGCTCGGCCCACCGGGCGAGCGTGCACGGGCACGAGCTTGCCCTCACGGCCACCGAGTACAAGCTGCTCCTCCTCCTGATCGAGCGCCGGGGCCGGGTGCAGACGCGGCCGCAGCTCCTCGAGTCCGTGTGGGACGCGCAGCCCGACATCCAGACCCGCACCGTGGACATGCACGTGCAGCGGCTCCGGACCAAGCTCGGCGACGCGGGGCGGCTGATCGAGACCGTCCGCGGGTTCGGATATCGCTTCCGCGGCACCGAGCGCGGAGTCCGCGCCCGGTGAGCTTCGCGAAGCGGCTGGTGCTCGGGACCGTCCTCATCCTGATCCTGGCCGTCGCGATCCTCCTCTGGGGCGCCGAGCGCTCCCTCCGGCGGGACCTCGAAGGCGATATCGCGCGCGGTCTGGAGAACGAAGCGCGGCTGATCGCCGCCGCGATCCCCGCGGACTCGCTCGGCTGGGACGGCGCGGTGCACCGGCTGGCCCGCGAGAACCGCCACCGCATCACGCTGGTGGATCGCCGCGGCCGGGTCCGCGCCGACAGCGACTTTCCTCCCGGACCGCTTCCACCGATCGAGAGCCACGCCGGCCGTCCCGAGGTGCGCGCGGCGCTGGACGGCGGCGGGGTCGGCGTCGCGACCCGCCGGAGCGAGACGGTGGGCCGGCTGCTGATGTACGTCGCGGTGCCGGGCGGCCCGGGGGCCGTGCGGGTGGCGGCGGACCTGTCGCAGGTGGATGAGATCGTGGGTCGGGCACAAGGGGCGGTGGCGGGGGCGGCGCTGCTGGCGTTGCTCGTCGGCACCGTACTGGCGCTGGTGGCCGCGCGCTCCATCGCCGGGCCGCTCACCGGAATCGCCGGCGCCGCCCGGGCCATCGCCGCCGGCGACCCGCCCCGCTTCCCGCGCTCGGGAATCCCGGAGATCGACGTCCTCGTCCGGGCGCTCAGGGACATGCACCAGCAACTCGGCGACCGCTTCGACGAGCTGCGGCGCGAGCAGGCCGAGTCGGCGGCGCTGGTCGAGTCCATGGTGGAGGGCGTGATCGCGGCGGACGGCCGAGGGCGGATCGTCACGGCCAACGCCGCCGCACGGCGGCTGCTGGGCTACGACGCGTCCGAGCCGCTCCCCGGTCTGGCCGAGCTCTTCCGGCTCAAGGCCGCGCGCGCGATCGTCGACGCCGCGCTGCAGGGACGGCCCGTCCAGGACCGCCAGCTCGAGCTGGACGGCCGCGTCCTGCTGGCGAACGCGCGCCCCCTCCCCGCCGGCGGCGCCGTGCTCGTGCTCCACGACCTCTCCGAGGTGCGCCGCCTCGAGACCGTGCGGCAGGACTTCGTGGCCAACGTCTCCCACGAGCTCAAGACGCCGCTCACGTCCATCTCCGGCTACGCGGAAACCCTGCTGGGCGACGCCACCGACGCGGAGACCACCCGCCGCTTCCTCGACACCATTCTGAGCAACGCCCGGCGGATGCAGCGCCTGGTGGACGATCTGCTCGACCTGTCGCGCATCGAGGCGGGCCGCTGGCACCCGACGTTGAGCGAGGTCGATGTCGCCGGGGCGGCCCGGGACTCGTGGGCGGCGCTCGCAGGGAGGGCGGACGCGGAGCGGGTCTCGCTCGCGCTGGACATCGAGCCCGGTGCCGAGACCATCGAGGCCGATCCCGATGCGGTCCGCCAGGTGCTCACCAATCTCATGGACAACTCCCTCCGTTACACGCCCGCCGGCGGCCAGGTCACCTGCCTGACGCGGCGGGCGGAGAACGGCGTGACCGTGAGCGTCCGCGACAGCGGCTCCGGGATCGCGCGGGAGCACCTGACCCGCATCTTCGAGCGGTTCTACCGGGCCGACCCGTCACGCTCGCGCGAGGAGGGCGGAACCGGATTGGGCCTGGCCATCGTCAAGCACCTCGTCGAGGCCCACGGCGGCCGAGTGAGCGCCCAGAGCGAGTTGGGCCGCGGCACGACCGTCAGCTGTCTGTTCCCCGATACTCCCGCCTAGTTCCCCGCGGCCTCGTGGCCGCAGTCCCCATCCGCTCACCATCGGACCCATCGCCTCCGCCATCGCGGGGCCGGGCTTTACGGCTTCGTTACAGGACCGGCGAGAGGTCGTGACCGGCTTTCGGCTGCTTACTCCGTGTCCGCCGGACGACAGGCGTCTCGCACACGGAGGGAAGCGGCATGCGATCGATAGCTCGGAGGATGCTGGTGGGAGTGACCCTCGCGGCGACAGCGGAGCTGGGCACCGCTCACGCCCAGACCGCCTACCCGAACGTCAAGGTCACCGGCCGCCTGCAGGAGCAGTTCTACTGGTTCGGGAACGAGGATTACGCGGCGAGCGTCGGGCCGGAGAGCAACATCTTCACCCGTCGAGCCCGCATCGAAGCCCGGGGCCACATCTCGGAGAACGTCACGGTCTATATCCAGCCCTCATTCGAGGGCGGCCGGAATCTCACCGGCGTGGCCACCACCTGCACCTCGACGCCGGTGCCCGCCGGCGGGGGTACGCCGTCCATCACCTGCCGCACCACCGGCCGCAGCGGTCTCCGTCTGCGCGACGCCTGGATCGACCTGCGGCTCGCGAAGGAAGGCGCGCCGGGCGCCTTCTTCCTGCGAGCCGGTCAGGAGAAGCGGCCCTACAGCCGCTACGAGCTGACTTCCTCCACCAACCTCCCCTCCATCGAGCGCGGCGCGGGCCAGGGCCTGCTGCCCCTTGCCTCCAACGACCTGTTCGCGGGCGCGGGCTTCCTCTCGCACGACGTCGGCGCCAGCCTCCGCTACGAGTACAAGCTCAACGATCTCCAGCTCGTGACGCTCAAGGTCGGCGCGTACAACGGGCAGGGGGAGAGCCTCAACGACGTGAACAACAGGAAGAGCTTCGGCGCCCGGGCCACCGCGGCGGTGACGCCGAAGATCGACGTCGGCGCCTCGTGGTTCGCGCACGACGGGCTCGTCACCGTGGGCGGCGCGCCGGACTCGGCGTTCACCAACTACGCCTTCGACATCGACGCCCAGTACGGCAAGCCGGGCGACGAGGGGCTCTTCGTCCTGGGCGAGTACCTCCACGGCGATGACGCCACCGCGGCGAAGAACACCATGCAGGGCATCCAGGGCCTCGCGGCCTACAACTACCGGCTCAAGAGCCCGACCTCCTGGCTCTATGCCGTCGAGCCGGCCTTCCGCCTGGACGTGGCCGATCCGAACACCGATGCCGGCGACGACAGGGTGACCACGCTGACCGCGGTGCTCGGCTTCTACCTGTCCAGCAAGGCACAGCTCCGCGTGGGGTACGAGCGCCAGAGCTTCCAGGGCACCGACGTGCCGAGCATCAGCGGCGTGCGCAGCGCCCTGACGGTGAACTTCTAACC
This sequence comes from Gemmatimonadales bacterium, assembly GCA_036262935.1. Classification (GTDB taxonomy): domain Bacteria; phylum Gemmatimonadota; class Gemmatimonadetes; order Gemmatimonadales; family GWC2-71-9; genus CAVVWJ01. The sequence goes on from DATAHW010000016.1 coordinate 13,752, forward strand.
CAACCAGTCGAGGACCACGCCATGCCGGGACGCAACCTGCTCGCCGCGCTCGCCGCCCTGATCACCGTCGCCGCGTGCGGCGGCGGCGACCGGTCGCCCGCCCCATCCGACGGCGGCGCCACCGCCGCCTCCAAGCCGGGCACCGCCCTCACCGGCGCCGGCGCCACCTTCCCCAACCCGATCTACTCCAAGTGGTTCGACGCCTACGCCAGGGAGACCGGCGTCCGCATCAACTACCAGTCGATCGGCTCCGGCGGAGGCATCCGCCAGTTCACCGAAGGGACGGTGGACTTCGGCGCCACCGACGGCCCCATGACCGACGAGCAGATCGCCGCCGCGAAGGGCGATGTGCTCCACGTCCCCACGGTACTGGGCGCCGTCGTGGCGACCTACAACCTGCCGGGCCTCGGCAAGCAGGCCCTCCGCTTCGACGGACCGACCCTGGCCGACATCTTCCTCGGCCGCCTGACGAGGTGGAACGACCCGCGCATCGCCGCGCTCAACCCGGGAGTCGCGCTGCCCGCGGCCGATATCCTCGTAGTCCACCGCTCCGACGGCTCCGGCACGACCTACATCTTCACCGACTTCCTGTCCAAGGTCTCCCCCGAGTGGAAGACCAGAGTGGGACACGCCACCTCGGTCGAATGGCCGGTCGGCCTGGGCGGCAAGGGCAACGAAGGCGTGACCCAGCAGGTGAAGCAATCCGAGGGCGCCATCGGCTACGTCGAGCTCATCTACGCGATCTCGAACGGACTCCCGGCAGCCGCCATCCGGAATCCGGCGGGCCAGTTCGCCGCGCCGACGCTCAAATCGGTGAGCGCCGCGGCGGAGGGCGCGCGATTCGGCGCCGACACCGATTTCCGCGTGTCGATCACCAATGCGGAGGGCGCCGGGGCCTACCCGATCTCCTCCTTCACCTGGCTCCTGATCCACCGGCAGCGCCCGCAGGCACCCGAGGCGCAGGCCATCCGCGCCTTTCTCACGTGGATGCTCGAGCCTGCCGCGCAGCGCATGGCGGCGGAGCTCCACTACGCCCCGTTGCCCGTCCGGGTGATCGAGCTGATTCAGGCCCGGCTCCGCGCCTCGTGACCGTCCCGTTACAGCTCCGTGACGCACCATCTGCGGGCACGGGGTAGAATCCCCGCATGACCGCCCTGTCCGAGCGCGATCTCGCGCCGACCCCGGCCGGCTCGGGGGCGCCCTCGCTCGAGCGCGGCAGCGGCGGCGACCGAATCTTCAAGACGGTGTTGACGCTGGGCGCCGTCACCATTCCGGTACTGCTCTGCTTCCTCGTCTTCGAGCTGTGGACCGGCGCCCGGCTCGCCATGGGGAAGTTCGGCCTCGACTTCCTCACCAGCAGCACCTGGGACCCGGTGGCCGAGCAGTTCGGGGCCCTGCCGCTGATTTTCGGAACCCTGCTCTCCTCGCTCGTCGCCCTGGTCATCGCGGTGCCGCTGTCGCTTGGCGTCGCCATCTACCTCACCGAGTTCGCGCCGAAGGTCATCCGCCAGCCGGTGGCATTCCTCATCGGCCTGCTGGCCGCCATCCCGAGCGTCGTCTACGGGCTCTGGGGAATCTTCGTCCTCATCCCGGTCCTCCGGACCAGCGTCTTCCCGCTGCTCCGCGACACGCTCGGCCTCCTGCCGCTCTTCCAGGGTCCGATCTACGGCCCCTCCATGCTCGCGGCCGGCATCATCCTCGCCATCATGGTCATGCCCTACGTCATGTCGGTCTCGCGCGAGGTGCTGCTGGCCGTCCCCGACACCCAGCGTGAGGCGGCGCTGGCGCTCGGTGCCACCCGGTGGGAGGCGGTCATTACGACGGTCGTGCCGTACGCCCGCTCGGGCATCATCGGCGCCGTCATTCTAGGGCTGGGCCGCGCCCTCGGCGAGACGATGGCGGTCACCATGCTCATCGGCAACCGGCACGAGCTCGCCGCGTCGCTCTTCGCGCCGGGCTACACGATGGCCGCGGCGATCGCGAACGAGTTCTCCGAGGCCGTGGGGGACATGCACCTGTCGGCGCTGGCCTACGTCGCCTTTCTGCTGTTCGTGGTGACGGTGCTGGTCAACGCGGGCGCGCGGCTCCTTATCTGGCGCGTGTCGCGAGGCTCCGCCGCCGGGGGGAAGGCATTGTGAACAGCCGTCTCCTCCGCCGCGGGGTCAGCAACCTGATGGTCGGTCTGATGATCGGCGCGGTCGTCGTGGCATTGCTCCCGCTCGTCTTCATCCTGCTCGACCTGGTGCTCAAGGGCGCCGGCAGTCTCTCGCTCGAGTTCTTCACCCGGACCCCGGCCCCGGCCGGCGAGAGCGGCGGCGGCGTGGCCCACGCCATCGTCGGCACCCTGCTCATCGTCGGCACCGCGAGCCTGATCGGCCTGCCGATCGGGATCGCGGCCGGGATCCATTGCGCCGAGTATCCCGACAGCCGGCTCACCTCGATTACCCGGTTCGCGGCCGACGTGCTCAACGGCACGCCGTCGATCGTGGTCGGCGTCTTCGCCTGGGCCTGGATCGTGGCAACCCAGAGGCACTTTTCGGCGCTCGCAGGCAGCGCGGCGCTGGCCATGCTCATGATCCCGATGGTGCTCCGCACCACCGAGGAGATGCTCAAGCTGGTTCCCAACTCGCTGCGGGAGGCGACCCTGGCACTCGGCTATCCTCGCTGGCGCACCAGCCTCGGCATCGTCGTCCGGACGATGCTGCCCGGCATCGTGACCGGCAGCCTCCTCGCGGTGGCCCGTGTCGCGGGGGAAACGGCGCCGCTGCTCTTCACCGCGCTGGGCAGCCAGTACCTGAGCTACGATCTGAACCAGCCGATGGCGGCGCTGCCGCTTACCGTGTTCACCTACGCCACCGGCCCGTACCAGGAGTGGCACCGCTACTCCTGGGCCGCGGCGCTGGTGCTGATCCTCGTCGTGTTCGTGCTGAGCCTCGGCGCACGCCTGGCCACCCGCCGGAGATTCGAGCTCAATGGCTGAGCCCGCGCTGAAGGCGGCGCCCGCGGTGCCGGGACGCCCGGACCCCGCGCCCGTCGCCGGCCCGCCCGCATTCCATGTGGAGACCGACGAGCTCACCGCCTTGTACGGCGCCTTCGCCGCGGTGAAGAACGTGTCGCTCGGCTTCGTGCCCAACCGCGTACACGCGCTCATCGGGCCGTCGGGGTGCGGAAAGTCCACCTTTCTCCGCAGCCTCAACCGGATGCACGAGCTCTCCGAGGGCGGCCGCATCAGCGGACGCGTCCTGCTCGACGGCAGCGACATCTACGCGCCGCGGGTGAACGCGATGCAGCTCCGCCGCCGGATCGGCATGGTGTTCCAGCGCCCCACGCCGTTCCCCAGGATGTCGGTCTACGACAACGTGGCGGCGGGGCTCCGGGTGCACGGCCGGCTCTCGCGGGCCGCGCTGGACGGCATCGTCGAGCGATCGCTGCGCCGGGCGGCGCTGTGGGACGAGGTGAAGGACCGCCTGCGCGCCAGCGCCCTGACGCTCTCCGGCGGACAGCAGCAGCGGCTCTGCCTGGCCCGCACCATCGCGCCGTCGCCCGAAGTGGTGCTGCTCGACGAGCCGACCGCCTCGCTCGACCCGCAGGGCACCCAACGCATCGAGGAGCTCCTCTTCGAGCTCAAGCGCGCGTTCACGATCATCATCGTGACCCACAACCTGCAGCAGGCCGCCCGGGTATCGGACACGACCAGCTTCTTCTACCTGGGCACGATGGTCGAGACCGGCCCGACGCGGCAGATCTTCACCACGCCGCGTGACGAGCAGACCGAGGCCTACCTCACCGGGAGGTTCGGATGACCACCAGCGCCAGGCCGCGCACCATCCACATTCCGCAGCCGCCGGCCAGTACGCCCCGCCAGCGCGGCACCCCGGCGGTGGATGTCCGCGGCTTCAGCTTCGCGTACGGCCGGCGGCGGGTCCTCCGGCAGCTCGACTTCGGCATCGAGCGGAAATCGGTCACCGCCATCATCGGCCCGTCCGGGTGCGGGAAGTCCACCTTCCTGCGCTCGATCAACCGGTTGAACGACCTCATCCCGGGGGTCCGGCACGAGGGGGACATCCTGGTCGAAGGCACTTCGGTCTTCTCGCCGGCCACGGACCTGGTGCGGCTGCGCCAGCGGGTGGGCATGGTGTTCCAGCGCCCGAACCCGTTCCCCGGGTCGGTGTTCAAGAACGTGGCCTACGGCCCCTCGCTCAACCGGCTGGTCGCCCGGCGGGACCTGCCCGATCTGGTCGAGCGCTGCCTCCGGCAGGCGGCGCTGTGGGACGAAGTGAAGGACAGGCTGGACGAGCCGGGGACCGGACTTTCGGGCGGCCAGCAGCAGCGGCTCTGCATCGCGCGGGCGCTCGCCAACCGGCCCGAGGTGCTGCTGATGGACGAGCCCTGCTCCGCGCTCGACCCCGTCGCGACGCAACGGGTCGAGGAGCTGATCGTCGCGCTGAAGCGGGACTACACGATCGTCATCGTCACGCATAACATGCAGCAGGCGGCGCGGATCTCGGACGTCACCGGCTTCTTCGACCGCGGCGAGCTGGTCGAGCTCGGCGAGACCGAGCGGATTTTCACCCGTCCGGCGCACGAACGCACCGAAGCCTACATTACGGGGAGGTTCGGATGAGCCGCGACGTCCACCGCCATTTCCATGACGAGCTGAGCCACGTCAAGGTGCGCCTGCTCACCATGTCGGGTGAGGCGGAGGCGGCGCTCGGACTGGCAGTGGAGGCGCTGCTCGGACGAGACGCCGAGAAGGCCCGGCAGGTCATCGCGGGCGACCGCGTCATCGACGGCATGGAGGTCGAGATCGAGGAGCAGTGCATCAGCCTCCTCGCCCTGCAGCAGCCGATGGCTCGCGACCTCCGAATGCTCACCTCGGCGCTCCGAATCGCCAGCGATCTCGAGCGGGTCGGCGATCATGCCGTGAACATCGCCCAGAGCGCCGAGCGGCTGCTGCGGGCGCGGCCGATCGCGCCGGAGCCCGAGCTGGTCGAGATGGCCCGGCTGGCGCGCGAGATGCTGTCGGACGCGCTCGAGGCGTTCATCCGCGGGGACCCGGCCGCGGGCCGCGACGTCTGCCTGCGGGACGACAAGGTGGATGCCCTGCACGGGTCGGTGTTCCGCATCCTGCTCACCCACATGATGGAGGACCCGCACATGATCGGCGCCGGCATGGAGCTCTTCCTGGTGAGCCGGAACCTGGAGCGCGTGGCCGACCTGGCCACCAACATCGGCGAGGACGTGGTCTTCCTGGTAGAGGGCAAGTCCATCAAGCACCACGCCGAAGATCGCGGCGAGGCCCGGGTCGGCACCGGCGCGTGATCGCCGTGCCGGACCGCGTCGCCGCCATCGACGTCGGCTCCAACTCCCTCCGCCTCCTGGTGGCGGAGTACGAGCCCGCGTCGGGTCTCTCGATCATCGACGAGATGAAGGAGCAGCCCCGGCTGGCGGCGGGGCTCGCCGCAAGCGGTCGGCTCGACGAGGCCGCGATCGAACGGGCCATGGTGGCGCTGGCTCGGATGCGCGAGGTATGCCAGCGGCGGGGCGTGACCCGCATCGCCGCCGTGGCCACCGCCGCGGTTCGCGAGGCCGCGAACGGCGGCACGTTCGTCCGCCGGGTCCGGCGCGAGCTCGAGATCCCGCTCCGCGTGATCGATGCCGAGACCGAGGCGGCGCTCTCCTACCGATCCGTCGCGCACCACTTCCCCATGACCGGGGAGCGGACGCTCGTCGCCGACATCGGCGGCGGGAGCCTCGAGCTGATCGGCGCCGTCGAGGGACTGGTCGAACTCACCGCCTCCCTCCCCCTCGGCGCCGTGCGCCTGACGGAGCTCTATCTCCCGGGCCGCCGGTCCCCGCAGCGGGAGCTCACCCGGCTCCGCGCCCACGTCCGGCGGCAGCTCACGCGCCGGATCCCGCGGCGCGCCTGGGCGGCCGCGACGGTCATCGGCTCCGGCGGCACGTTCACCAGCCTGGCGCGCATGGTGCAGGCACGCCGCGGGCTTCCGGCGGCCGACGCGGTGCACGGCGTGGCGGTGACCGCCGCAGAGCTCGAGCGGCTGCTCGAGTGGCTGGCGAGCCGCACTCCGGGCCAGCGGCGGCAGGTGCCCGGCCTCGCCCCCGAGCGGGCCGACATCATCCTTGCCGGACTGGCGGTGACGGCGGAGCTGCTCGAGCGGGTACGCGCGCGGACGCTGACGGTGAGCGCGTTCGGCCTGCGCGAGGGGCTGCTGCTGGAAATGGCGGGCGCGAAGGCGCTCGGCACGCCCGACCCGCTCCGGCTGTTCCGCGAGTTCGCCGAGCGCTGCCAGAGTGACCGGCGGCACGTCGAGCAGGTCCGCCACCTCGCGCTGCAGCTCTTCGACAAGCTCAAGGACGAGCTCGGCTGCGCACCCGAGGAGCGGCTGCTGCTGGAGGCGGCCGGCCTGCTGCACGACGTGGGACAGTTGGTGAGCTACCGCAAGCATCACAAGCACAGCTTCCAGCTCATCAGCCACGCGGAACGTCTCGGCCTGGCGCCGCGGGAACGGACGCTCGTGGCGCTCATCAGCCGCTACCACCGGCGGGCCGGCCCCAAGAAGGAGCACCCGCAGCTCGCGGCGCTCCCGCCGGCGGATCAGGCGGTGGTGCGCCGGCTGAGCGGGCTCCTCCGCGTGGCGGACGGCCTCGACCGGGGCCACACCGCCGCCGTCGGAACCGTCGCCATCTCGCTCAGGCGCGACGTGCTCGTGGTCCGGGTCGCGCCGCGTCTCGCCGGGGCCGACCTCGACCTCGAGCGATGGGGCGCCGCCCGGAAGGCGGATGTGCTGGCAAAGCTGCTGAAGCGGAAAGTGGAAATCGTCCCCCTGCCGGCCGCTACCGCAGGAGCTCTTCGATCGTCGGCGCCGAAGGGCCCAGCCACTCGGCCATCGCCGCCGTAGCCGAGGTGCCGATGCGGTCGGCCCCCGCCGCCAGCATGCCGAGGGCCGCCTCCTTGGTGCGGATCCCTCCCGAGGCCTTCACCCCGAACCCGGGCTCGACAGCGCGGCGCATGAGCGCCACAACGGCCGCCGTCGCGCCGCCGGCGGGGTGAAAGCCGGTCGAGGTCTTCACGAAGGTGGCGCCCGCGGCCGCCGCGGCCTCGCACGCCGCCGTGATCTCGTGCGGCTCGAGCGCGGCCGTCTCCAGGATGACCTTGACCGGTGCCGCGCCGGCGGCGCCGACCACCGCTCCGATGTCACCCTCCACGTAGCGCCAGTCTCCGGCCCTGAGGTGCCCCAGCGCGATGACCATGTCGATCTCCGACGCACCGTCCGCTACGGCGCGGTGGGTCTCGCAGGCCTTGGCCGCGGCAGCGGAGGCGCCGAGCGGGAAGGCCACGACCGTCGCCACGCGAACCGCACTGCCGGCGAGCTGCTCCGCACAGAACGCCGTCCACGCGCCGTTGACACACACCGCCTTCACGCCGTAGCGGCGTGCCTCGTGACACAGCAGCTCGATCTCCGCGCGGGTGGCCTCGGGCTTGAGCAGCGTGTGATCGAGGAATGACCCCAGTCCGTGGCACCCGGCGTGGGCCGTGAGCCAGGGGGGCAAGCCCGCGTCAGGCATACTGGGCGAGCGCGCGGTGCTTCCGGACGAGGTCGCGGTCCTTGAACATGGAGATGAGCACTGCGCCCGCGACGAAGCCGCCGACGTGCGCCCAGAACGCCACGCCGCCCTCGCCCTGGGCCATGCTCCCGCCGAAGAGCTGCAGCAGGAACCAATACCCCAGCATCAGGTACGCGGGCACCGCGATCCGGGTGATGAAGACGAACAGAATGACCAGCATGTGCACGCGCACGCGGGGATAGAGCACGACGTACGCCCCCATCACGCCGCTGATCGCGCCCGACGCACCGACCATGGGAACGATGCTGGCCGGACTGACGAACGTCTGCGCGGCCGCCGCGGCCACCCCGCAGAGCAGGTAGAAGCTCAGATACCGCCCTCGGCCCATCGAGTCCTCGACGTTGTTGCCGAAGAGCCAGAGGAACCACATGTTGCCGATCAGGTGAAACCAGCCGCCGTGCAGGAACATCGAGGTGAGCGGCGTATACCAGTGGCGCTCCACCCCCAGCACGCAGGTGGCGGTCGGGCTGAGCGGCACCGATGTGCCCGGAAGCACCCGGCCGAGAAATTCGGCCGGGATCAGGCCCAGCTCGCAGATCGACTGCGCCAGCCGCGGATCCGAGCCCATCCCCTGGATCAGCACCCACACCGCGACGTTCGCCCCGATCAGGAAGATCGTGATGATCGGGGTCGCAAGCGTCGGATTGTCGTCCCGGTAGGGAAACATGGGATCAATAATATAGAAGAAGGCGGAGGACCCGGAGGCCGCCGGCCTCCCCGATCCTCCGCCCTCTGGCGCTGCACCCCGATCAGGCTAGAGTGCCCGGCGCCCCTGCAGGAGCTGCAGGATCGCGATCACGATCGCCACGATGAGCAGGACGTGAATGAATCCGCCCAGCGTATACGACGTGACCACCCCAAGCAGCCACAGCACCAGCAGGATCACGAAGATGGTCCACAGCATTGTCGCCTCCTCGGGTTAGCCCCCTGAGTTCCGCTCGCCGACCCTGCGATCATAGCCCGTCTGCCGTTCAGCCGTCGTGACCCGTGTCACGGGCGCTCGTCCCGGCCATTTTGGCAGCATTCGCGGGTATGCCGCTTGCTCCCACGCCTGGCCGTCAGTCTCGTCCGGCAGCCCGGTGCGTCCGGCTCGAGCCCCACTGTTTCTCAACTGGAGTCGACATGGCTTCGAAGATCATCGGTATCGACCTCGGCACGACCAACTCGGTCGTGGCCGTGATGGAGGGCGGCGACCCCGTCGTTATCCCCAACGCCGAAGGCGGACGAACCACCCCGTCCGTCGTCGCGTTCACGAAGGATGGTGAGCGGCTGGTTGGCCAGGTGGCCAAACGCCAGGCCGTCACCAATCCCAAGCAGACCATCTTCTCCATCAAGCGCTTCATGGGCCGGCGGCTCAGCGAGATCTCGGAGGAGGCCAAGCGCGTCCCCTACCGTGTGGTCGAGGGCCAGAACGGGCTCGCCGCGGTCGAAATCGGCGGCAAGCGGTACACGCCGCCCGAGATCTCCGCCATGATCCTGCAGAAGATGAAGCAGACGGCCGAAGACTACCTCGGCCAGGCGGTCGAGAAGGCCGTCATCACCGTACCCGCGTACTTCAACGACGCTCAACGGCAGGCCACCAAGGACGCCGGCAAGATCGCCGGGCTCGACGTACAGCGGATCATCAACGAGCCCACCGCGGCCGCCCTCGCCTACGGGCTGGACAAGAAGAAGGAAGAGAAGATCGCCGTCTTCGACCTTGGCGGTGGTACCTACGACATCTCCGTCCTCGAGCTGGCCGAGGGCGTCTTCGAGGTGAAGAGCACCAACGGCGACACCCACCTGGGCGGCGACGACTTCGACCAGCGCCTCATCGACTGGCTGGTGGCCGAGTTCAAGAAGGATCAGGGCATCGACCTCTCCAAGGATCCGATGGCGCTCCAGCGCCTGAAGGAAGCCGCCGAGAAGGCCAAGATGGAGCTGTCGAGCACCAACCAGACCGACATCAACCTGCCGTTCATCACGGCGGACCAGTCGGGGCCCAAGCACCTGAACATCACGCTGACCCGGGCCAAGTTCGAGCAGTTGGTGGACGATCTGATCCAGCGCACCATCCCGCCGATGAAGCAGGCCCTCAAGGATGCGGGACTCGATCCCAAGCAGATCGACGAGGTGATCCTGGTCGGCGGCCAGACCCGGATGCCCAAGGTGCAGGAGATCGTCAAGGACTTCTTCGGCAAGGAGCCCCACAAGGGCGTGAACCCGGACGAAGTCGTCGCCATCGGCGCGGCCATCCAGGGCGGCGTGCTGGGCGGCGAGGTGAAGGACGTGCTGCTGCTCGACGTCACCCCGCTTTCGCTCGGCATCGAGACGCTGGGCGGCGTCACCACCGTGCTCATCCCGCGGAACACCACGATCCCGACCAAGAAGTCGGAAACCTTCTCCACCGCGGAGGACAACCAGACCACGGTGGAGATCCACGTGCTCCAGGGCGAGCGTCAGATGGCCATCGACAACCGGACCATCGGCAAGTTCCAGCTCACGGGCATCCCACCCGCCCCCCGCGGCATGCCGCAGGTCGAGGTCACCTTCGACATCGACGCCAACGGCATCCTGCACGTGTCGGCCAAGGACAAGGCCAGCGGCAAGGAGCAGAAGATCCGGATCGAGGCCTCGAGCGGGCTGAGCGAGACCGAGATCGATCGCATGGTCAAGGCGGCCGAGCAGCACTCGCAGGAGGACAAGACGCGCCGCGATGAGATCGAGCAGCGCAACCAGCTCGACAGCCTGGTCTACCGGGTCGAGAAGGACAGCAAGGAATGGGTCGACCGGCTTCCGTCCGACGCCAAGAGCCGCCTGGACTCGGCGGTTGAGGCCGGGCGCCAGGCCCTCCGGACGGGCGAGGCCGACGGCATCCGCCGGGCTCTCGATGACCTGAATGCGGCGTACTCGGCCGCGGGCGCCTCGCTGTACCAGAGCGCCCAGGGTCAGGGCGACGAAGGCCAGCCGGCGGGCGGTCCCACCGGCGAGCCGGCGGCGGCCCCGCAGGAGGACGTAGTCGAAGCGGACTACGAGATCGTGGACGAAAAGAAGTAGCCGGAAAGGCGGAAGTACGGAAAGACGGAAGGGTCGCGGGACGGGCCTTTCCGTCTTTCCGTCCTTCCGCCTTTCCATCCTTCCGCCGTCCGTGGTGGTACTATTAAGCAGCCCCCATGCGGTACGGTTACCACGCTCTCCCGAAGGATCGCTCGATGTCCGCACGATCGTTGAACTGGCTCAAGTTCGGTGGCCTGGTAGCCCTGGCGTTCGCGCTCGGGCTGCTGTTCGCCGGGCTGCTCGACTTGCCGAACCGGTCCTCCGCGCAGGAGCAGGGGCAGCAGGTGTCGGCCATCAAGGCGGTAGCACCCCCGTCGATCCCGGCGGCCCGGCCGCTGCAGGACCTGAGCGAGGCTTTCGCCGCGGTGTCCGAGCACGTCAAGCCCAGCGTGGTCTATATCCGCTCGCAGCGGACCGAGCACGCCACCCAGCAGCGCATTCCGCCCGGTATGGAGCGCTTCTTCTCCCCGCGCTTCCGGCAGCAGCCCGAGATCGAACAGGGCAGCGGATCGGGCTTCATCGTCTCCGCCGACGGGTACATCCTGACCAACAATCACGTGGTCGAAGGCGCCGAGGTGGTGACGGTGCGCCTGCTCGACCGGCGGGAATTCAAGGCCAAGGTGGTCGGCACCGATGCGAACACCGACGTAGCCGTGCTCAAGATCGACGCCAAGTCGCTGCCGCCCATGGCTCTCGGCAACAGCGACGATGCCCGGGTCGGCGAGTGGGTGCTGGCCATCGGCAACCCGCTCGGGGAGGGGCTTACCTTCACCGTCACCTCCGGGATCGTGAGTGCCAAGGGCCGGGCGCTGAACGGCCTGCCGGGCCGGGGCCAGGGCAGCATCCAGGACTTCATCCAGACCGATGCCGCCATCAATCCCGGCAACTCCGGCGGGCCGCTGGTGAGCGTCCGCGGCGAGGTCATCGGCATCAACTCCGCCATCGCCAGCGAGACCGGTTTCTACTCGGGCTACGGCTTCGCCATCCCGATCAACCTCGTCCGCACGGTGATGAACCAGCTCATCACCGACGGCAAGGTGCATCGGGCCGCGCTCGGCGTCTCCATCGACAACGTCAGCCTCAACGACGCCGCCTACGTCGGGCTGCCCGAGATCCGGGGCGTCGTGGTCAAGGACATCCCGAGCGATGACTCACCGGCCAAGGCGGCGGGCATCGAGCCCGGCGATATCATCGTCGCGGTGGACGGCAAGCCGGTCGAGTACGTGGGACAGCTCCAGCAGGTGATCGGCTTCCGCAAGCCGGGCGACGTAGTCAAGGTGGAGGTGGCCAGGAAGGGCGGCGTCCGAAAGACCTTCGACGTCAAGCTCCAGCCCTTGAACGATGCGCCGCAGGTGGCCGCGGCGGACAGTGAGGGCGATGCCGATCACGCCAAGGCGCCCGGCGGCACGGCGATGGACCGGCTCGGGATCAGCGTGGAGCCGGTCACGCCGGACGCGGCACAGCAGCTCCGGCTGCCGTCGGATGCGCGTGGTCTCATCGTGACCGATGTCACCCCCGGCGGCCCCGCCTGGGAGGTCCTGTATGATGACCCGCAGCGCGGCGGGCCGGACATCATCCTTTCGGTGGAGGGCAAGGCCGTCCGGAGCGAGGCGGACCTGCGCAAGGCGCTCCAGGGCGAGAAGCCCGGCAGCATCGTCAGCCTGCGCATCTACAACCCTCGGGCGCAGGCCCGCCGGGTCGAACGGATCAAGCTGGGCGGCGACAACTGATCCGAGGCGGTGCCGCGGAGCGGAGTGAAGGGGGCATGATCTCGGTCGTGCCCCCTTCACTCCGCTCTGGCTGACGACCTGGGGCTCGTCAGGGTGCCGGAGTCCCTGCTATGTTGGCTCAGGCGCCTCCCGCCGTGCCCGCGAGGCATCCCGACCCGTCCGCCACCCGGAGCGATTCCCATGACCACGAGCAAGGAAACCGATTGGATGAATCACCCGGTGATCCGGGCCCTGGTCGACCAGGCCACGGCGCTCGCACTGGAGGAGCGGATCACGCTGGTCAAGGGGCTCATCCCGGGGATCGCGGACGCGCTCTCCGAGGAGGAGTACGAGCGGTTCGTCACCTTCGTGCGACTCAAGGGCGAGCGGTTCCAGGAGGCCAAGTCCCACCCCGGGGAGGGCCGGGCGGAGCGGCAGGTCCCCGGCGACCGCGACCTCGAAGGCCGCTGACCAGACTTTCACCGGAGGCCCACGATGGATGAGGAGAGGTTCAACCTCTCGCTGCGGAAGCTGCTGAAGCAGTTCGGCGTCACCGCCCAGCGAGAGATCGAGAAGGCCGTCGACACGGCGCGCAAGTCCGGCGCGCTGGACGGGCGTGACGCCCTCCACGCACGGGCCACCATGGAAGTGGACGGACTGCCGACCGATATCGTGGTCGAAGGCCGCATCGAACTCACCTGATGCGTCGTGGAATGCGGAGCGCGATGACCGCGGGCATGGCCGGGGCCGTGTTCGGCTGCCAGAGCGGCGACCGACCGGCCGCGTCGGCCCCGGGCGGGGACCCGGGGGGGGCGATGGCGGCCAAGGTGGCCCAGTACACGCCGGTGCGGCTGACGGCCGACCTGCAGGGCCTCAGCGAGCAGGAGCGGCGCATGATCCCGCTCCTCATTGCCGCTGCCGCCGAAATGGACAGCGTCTTCCAGCAGCAGATCTATCCCGCGCGCGATTCGCTCGTCCACGCCCTGTCCGACAGCTCGATGCGGCGTTACGTCCAGATCAACTACGGCCCGTGGGACCGCCTCGACGAGGATCGCCCGTTCGTGCCCGGCGTGGGTCCCCGGCCGCCCGGGGCTGAGCTGTACCCGCACGGGCTGACGAAGGAAGAGCTCGAGCAGGCCATCGCCCGCTCGCCAGCGGGGCGGGCGCTCGCCGGGCAGTACACGGTGGTCCGGCGCGACTCGGCCGGGCAGCTCGTCGCCCTGCCCTATCACGAGGTGTACGCCCAGCCGTTCGCGCGCGCGGCCGCGCGGCTCCGCGAGGCGGCGGCGCTGGCGGAAGACCCGGGGCTCAGGCGCTATCTCCAGCTCCGGGCCAAGGCGCTCGAAACCGACGACTATCAGCCGAGCGACTTCGCCTGGCTGGACATGAAAACCAACACGCTCGACATCGTCATCGGTCCGATCGAGAGCTACATCGACCAGCTCGTGGGGCGGAAGACGGCGGCCGAAGCGTACGTGCTGCTCAAGGACAAGAGCTGGAGCGCTCGGCTGGCCCACTATGCCGCGCTGCTGCCGGAGCTGCAGCGCGGCCTTCCGGTGCCCGACGCCTACAAGCGCGAGCGGCCGGGCACGGATTCCGACCTGAACGCGTACGACGCCCTCTATTACGCCGGCGAAGCCAATGCCGGCTCCAAGACGATCGCCATCAACCTGCCGAACGACGAGGAAGTCCAGCTCCGGAAGGGCACCCGCCGGCTTCAGCTCAAGAACAGCATGCGCGCCAAGTTCGACCGCATCCTCGTGCCGATCGCCGGCGAGCTCATCGCCGAGGACCAGCGGCCACGCATCAGCTTCGACGCGTTCTTCAATAACATCATGTTTCACGAGGTGGCGCACGGACTGGGCATCAAGAACACGATCGACGGCAAGGGCACCGTGCGCACCGCCCTCAAGGAGCAGTACTCCGCGATCGAGGAGGGGAAGGCCGACATCCTGGGCCTGTATATGGTGACACGCCTGCTCGAGCGGAAGGAGCTCGCCGGCGCCGCGCTGGAGGACCACTACGTCACGTTTCTCGCGAGCATCTTCCGCTCGATCCGGTTCGGCGCCTCCGATGCGCACGGGCGGGCCAACGCCGCGCAGCTCTCGTTCTTCGAGGAGCACGGCGCGTTCACCCGGGACTCGGCCACGGGCCGCTATCGGGTCGATTTCCCGAAGATGCGGCTCGCCGTCGATTCGCTCGGCGGCCTCATGCTCCGGCTCCAGGGCGACGGCGACTACGAGGGGACGAAGCGCTTCCTGGAGACGAGGGGGGCGCTCTCGCCCACCCTCCAGAGCGACCTCGCGCGCCTGGGCACGAAGGGCATCCCGGTGGACATCGTCTTCGAGCAGGGGCCTGCCGTGCTCGGGCTGGGCCGGTAGACCATGCCTCGCTGGGAGCCCCCGCAGGAGCAGGTGATCGAGAAGCCGAAGCCGCGGCGGTGGCCGGCGGTCGTGCTGCTGCTCGCGATCATCGCCGTGGCGGGCTACGGGCTGTGGATGATGGAGCGGCGCCTGCACCCTGCCATCAACCCGGCGGCCACCGCCGCCGACGTCCGGTCGGACATCAGCGGCGCCGGTGACTCCCTGGACGTGGCCGTGAGCTGGCGGCTCGCCGATGTCGGCGCGGGCCTCCCCGACTCGATGCGGGTCGAGGTGGGCCGCGGCGGCGGCGAAGCGTCGCAGACCCACGTGGTCGCCGGAAGTCAGCGGAGCGACACGCTGCGCATCGCCGCACCACTGCAGGGAGAGACGGTGAGCGGCTATTCGTGCGTGGCAGCCGTGCGCGGCGGCCGGCTGGCCCGCGAGCGGTGCACCCCCTGGCAGTACGTGAGGCCATCGGCGGAGCTGTCCACCACACCCGCGGGACCGGATACTACCGCTCGCCCGCAGAAGCACACCGCGCCGACCCCCGCTGCCCCGGCCCCACCGGCGATCGCCCGAATCGTCATCCAGCCGGCCGGCCAGCAGGTGGATCCGGACGTGGGCGGGAAATGCGCGGCATGGCAGCGCGACAATCCCGGACGGTCCGTCTGGATCGAGGTCAACCGCAAGGCCGTCTCCGCGTGCATGGGGCCGAATGGCAAGCCGACCGTGGTGCAGTTCTGCGCGTTCGCGCTGCTCGTGGACGGGCGGCGGGTCAAGACCCGGAACTCCACCGACGTCCCGTACTGCCAGGCGCTGTTCGAAACCTGGGTCCGGGAGCGGGTCACCTGATCGTCGCGGCGCCGCCCACCAGTCTGTTGTCGGTACGCTAGCGTACGTAAACCCCTTGGGACTAACGCGTTATCCCGGCGTGGAGTAAATTGGGAGTGTCTCCCGGTGCTCCACTTCAACCGTCGGCCATAACCCCGTCCGGGGAGGTGCGGCCCTGCCTGCCCACGCGCGTCCAGGATGAGCGCAGTCGCCGAGAAGACCGGCGTTGCGCCGCCGGCGCCCCAGACCCGCAATCACCTGCTCGCGACGCTTCCGCGGAGCGAGTACCTGCAGGTCCGCCCGCAGCTCACGACGGTACAATTGGAGTCAGGGCAGGCGCTCAGCACGCCGGGCTGCCCGATCGATGCGGTCTACTTCCCGCTCGATGTCGTGATTTCGGTCGCCGCCGGGGGCGAGGCCGGGATGGCCGTGGAGGTCGCAAGCGTCGGGTGCGAGGGAATGGCAGGGCTCCCGGTCCTGTTCGGGAGCGACCGGTCCACCAACCGCGTGCTGGTCCAGATCACCGGCACGGCCGAGCGGATGGAGGCCGCCGAGCTCCGCCGAGCCGCGACGCGGCATGCACAGTTCCAGCGGCTGCTCCATCTCTACGCGCAGGGCTTCCTCACCCAGATCTCGCAGAGCACCGCATGCAACCGGCTCCATTCGGCCGAGCAGCGCCTGGCGCGCTGGCTGCTCATCTGCCGCGACCGTCTCGGGCGTGACGAGTTGCCCATCACCCATCAGACGATGTCCACGATGCTTGGCGTCCGCCGGGCTACGGTCACGGAGGCGGCAGGCGCGCTGCAGCGCGAAGGGCTGATCCGCTACCGGCGCGGAATGGTGTCACTGGTGGACCGCCCCAGGCTCGAAACCACGTCGTGCGAGTGCTACGGGATCGTCCGGCGAGAGTTCGACCGGCTGCTGGGCGTGCGGGTGGGATGATGCCGCCCGGCCTCCTCGCGCTGGTGGTGGATGATGAGCCCGTGGTGCGCCGCTTCATCCGGCGCCTCCTCGAGCCGGACGCGTGCGGGATCGTGGAAGCGGCCGATGGCGAAGCCGCGCTCCGGCTGATCGAGCAGAACCGGCCGGCGGTCGATCTCGTCCTGACCGATCTCCGGATGCCCGGCATCGATGGATTCGACCTCCTCGAGGTGCTGGCCGAGCACCGGCCGGACCTGCCGGTGCTCTGCATGTCCGGTTTCCCGACCTTCGCGGCTGGACCCATGCCGAGGGTGCCGTTCCTGGCGAAACCGTTCACCTCGGACGCACTCCGCCAGGCGATCGAGCCGGTCCTCGCGCGGGCCCGGTCGCGCGCGCTTCCGGCGGACCCGGTCGCGGTCGATCTCGTCGCGGCGGCACGCCGGCTCAAGCGCGAGCGCGCGCGGAGGCCGCCGGCGTAGTATAGATTTCGCCCCACGCGAGCGTGGCGGAACCGGCAGACGCGCAGGACTTAGGATCCTGTCCCGCAAGGGGTGGGGGTTCGACTCCCCCCGTTCGCATTCGACGCTTTCTGCTCGTAAGCTGCCGGCCCTCGCAGTCCCTCGCCCCGTCCCAAGCCACATTGTCAGCTAGTCAGCCGCTCGATCTCTCCGCCGTTGAGCGCGGGGAACGGCGGCCCGACGGCCTTCGTGATCGACCGACTCTCACAATAGTTCAAAACACCGCCGCTGTTCGGGACCGGAAGCGCGGCTCCCACCGGAGATTCCCCACCCATGAGCCGTGTTCCCCTGTTTTGTCGTATTAGGGATGCAGCGAATTCGGCCGCCGCGCCGTCCGCTCGATCAGGGGTTCACCTCCGGGCCATGGACCCAGCAAGCCTGCCCGCGAACCCGGATGAGCTCCGCC
>DATAHW010000017.1:0-15956 GCA_036262935.1 Gemmatimonadales bacterium
ACCACCAGCCGCGCGCCGGGCGAGTCGTGCACCAGCGCGGTCGCGGGCCGGTCGGGGTGCGCCGAGAGGGCACTCCTGGCCAGCGCCGCGGGATCATACGTCCTCACCCGCGTGGCGCCAGCGCGGGCTCGACCGCGGCGCGCAATTCGTCGGCCGCCATGCCTGCCGCACGAGCCGCCTCCGCCAGCGTCAGCGTGCCGCCGCAACAGGTGTCCACGCCCAGACGGTTGAAAATCGCCGCGGTCTCGGGCGCCGTGGACAGCGCCTCGTTGACGGTCAACTCCATCACGTCCATGCATCACCTCCGGTAGGGGTCATACCGGAGCATAGTCCGCGCGACTGAAGGACTCGTAAATGGGCCGTGAGGATTCCTTCAGGTCCGGGGCTCGCGTCCGCCCGGCCGGCTTGTAAATTGTCAGCCTGCCCACAGGAGCGGTGCGCATGCAGTGTCGGCGAATGCTCGCCCTGGCGGCCGTCTCGGCCGTCGTGCTGGGACGCGCCCGGCCCGCGCCGGCCCAGGAGCTCACCTGGAGAAACGGCGTCACCTTCTACGCCGACAACACCGAGTTCTTCAATCCCTACCGCACCGGCGAAACCCTGCTCGGCGGCCAGGTGCTGAGCTACCTGTCAGCCGCCCTCGGCCCGCGCACCGAGGTCATCGCGGGCTTCTTCGGCAATCATCAGAGCGGCGGCACCGGCTTCTTCGATCCGTTCAAGCCGATCCTCGGCTTCCGCTACCGGACCGACCACTCTCTGGGTGTCATCGGTACCCTGGTCACGGAGGATCGTCACGGCTACCTCGAGCCGCTCGAGGGGACGCTGCTGGACATCAACCGGCCGGTGGAATACGGGGTGCAGTGGCGCGAACAGCATGTCGCGGGCGGCGGGGAGATCTTCCTCAACTGGCAGCGGCTCAACACGGCGCGCAGCCGGGAGATCTTCGACTACGGCCTGCTGCTCCATGCCGACCCCGCGCGCTGGCTCCGGCTCGAGCTGCAGGGCCACGGCCTGCACCACGGAGGCCAGCTCTATACGGCCGGTGAGCCCGTTGCGAACAACGAGGTGCTCGCGCTCGGCGCCCAGGTGAGCGGCAAGCTGCCGCTGGCGGGCGCCAGTTCGCTCCGCGTGTTCCAGTTGATGAGTCACGGCGACATCGACTCATTGCTGCCCGGCCGGCCGGACCACGGGTATGGGACCTACATCCGGGCCGCGGTCACCCCCTGGAACTGGCTCGAGCTGTTCGCCATCCAGTGGTGGGGGCACGACTACCTCTCGAACGAGGGCGACGCCAACTACAACTCGCAGGGCTCGGACCCCTCGTTCTACCGCTCATATCGGCAGTATCAGGAGATCGGGCTGCTCCGGCGCACGCCGATCGAGTCCGGACTGACGCTCGACACCGAATTCCGCATCCACCGGGTCGACAACCGCCCGAGCATCGCGATCGGCACATCACCGTGGGAGTATTCCTACCGGGTGGTGGTGCGGGCGCCGTTCAGCCTGCACGTGGGGAGTCCGAGTGCCGGAGTGGGTAGTGCCGGGCAGTAGGCCCGAGCGGTCCCGCTCAGTCGGCCGCCCGTAGATACTGCACCGGCCACGATGCTGGAACGCCGAGGGCCTTCGCGGCGCGCAGCGGCCAGTAGGGGTCGCGCAGCAGTTGCCGGGCCAGCAGGACGACATCCGCGCGCTCCTCCGCCACGATCGCATCGGCCTGTGCGGGCGACGTGATCAGGCCGACGGCGCCCGTCAGTACGCCTGCCTCGCGCCGAATCCGCTCGGCGAATCCCACCTGATACCCCGGGCCGCTCGGAATCCGGACCCCGGGAACGAGACCGCCCGACGAGCAGTCGACGAGATCCACGCCCAGCGGCACGAGCCGGCGGCACAGCTCGGCCGACTGCTCGAGATCCCAGCCGCCCTCCGCCCAATCCGTCGCCGAGATCCGGACGAACAGCGGCGAGTCGGCCGGCCAGACGGCGCGTACGGCGCGGGTCACTTCGAGCACGAGCCGGATGCGGTTGTCGAACCCGCCGCCGTACTCGTCGTCGCGCTGGTTGGAAAGCGGCGAGAGGAACTCGTGGAGCAGGTAGCCGTGCGCGGCGTGCAGCTCGATGACCTGGAAGCCGGCGGCGAGCGCCCGTTCGGCGGCCGCGGCGAAGGCCTCGATCGTTGCCGCGATCCCTGCGGGCTCGAGCGCCAGGGGCGCGGGGTCGCCGGGTCGGAAGGGGACCGGGCTCGGCGCCACCGGCCACCACCCGCCTTCGTCGAGGGTGACGAGGCCGCCCCCCTCCCACGGGGGCGCCGTGCTCGCCTTGCGTCCGGCGTGCGCGAGCTGGATGCCCGCGGCGGCGCCGTGCTCCCGGATGAACCGCGTGCAGCGGCCGAGCCCTTCGACGTGCGCATCGCTCCAGATCCCCAGGTCCGCCGGGGAGATCCGGCCCTCGGGCGTCACCGCGGTCGCTTCGGTCATCACCAGCGCCGCGCCGCCCACGGCGCGGCTCCCGAGATGCACCAGGTGCCAGTCGTTCGCGAAGCCCTCGCGGCTCGAGTACTGGCACATCGGGCTCACGACGATCCGGTTCTTCATGACAACGCCGCGCAGCGCCAGCGGCTCGAACAGCGCCATGCCCCAACATAACTCGCTGTAGCCCGTGTCACGGCAGGAAGCGGCCACCCTGCGCATCTGTGTCGGAACGCGGGGATGCTCCCCGTGCCACACCGCGTCAGGAGGATGCCTTCATGGCCGACAGTACGATCACCAAGGTGGACGGGTCTCATTCGCCGACCGGAGCAATGGGCCAGAAGTACCTCGCGTCGGGGAAGCACGTGGCGTTGCGTCTGTGGGTGAGCGAGGCGCCGGGCGAGGCCAAGCCGGCGAGCCGCCGCGACTACGAGACCGTGGGCTACGTAATCGGTGGCGCCGCCGAGCTGCGGCTCGAGGGGCAGGTCGTACGCCTGGACCCGGGCGATTCGTGGGTGGTGCCCGCGGGCGCGGAGCACAGCTACCGGATCCTGGAGGAGTTCACCGCGCTGGAGGCGACATCGCCGCCGGCACACGCGCACGGCCGCGACGAGTCCGCGCACTGAGGATATGACCGGCCCGGCCGCGTGAGGAGCGCGGGGGGTGCTGGCCCCGGAATTGCCCCTTCACGGGCGGTTCGGGACCCCACGCCCACGGCAGCATTCCCCCGGGAGAGGACTCATGGCGGCTAAACGGCTGGCAATTCTGGCGCTCGCGTTGGCGGCGGGCTGCGGTGGTGACCACAGTGCGCAGATGGCTGCCGACAGCCTGAGCCGCGATCTGCAACGGGTGCCGGTCGATTCTTCGGCCATCCTGAGCGACCAGGCGGGTGCCACGCCTGTGGCCGCGCCGGTGGTCGTGAAGCGGACCCCGAAGGCCGCACCCAGGCCGAAGCCGAAGCCCGTACCGCAGCCGGCGCCGGTGGCCGCGCCGCGGGCGCTCGCCGCCGGGACTACCGTGGCCACGACGGTGGATCGCGAGATCTCCTCGCGCACCGACAAGGCCGGTGCCACGGTGACCGGCACGGTCGCGAGTGACGTCATGGACGCATCCGGCCGGGTCGTGATCCCCGCCGGCTCGCGGGTGACCATCACCATCGCCGAGATCCACGAGTCCGAGAACAAGGGCGACAAGACCGGCAAGCTCACGCTCAGGCCCACCGCCGTCGAGATCGCGGGCCAGAGCTATCCGCTCGACGGCTCCGCCGTGGCGCTCGACCGCACCCTGCGCGACCGCAAGACCAACGCGGGCGACGTGGCCAAGGTCGGCGTCGGCACCGCGGCCGGCGCCATCGTGGGCCGTGTGATCGGCGGCAGCACCAAGGGCGCCATCATCGGCGGCGTCATCGGCGGCGCCGTCGGCACCCAGCGCGCGATCGAGACCCAGGACCGGGACGTCGTCGTGCCGGCGAGCTCGCGGGTGGAGGTGACGCTCGGAGGGACGTTTACGCGCTGAGGATGGTAACAGTCGTGAGTCCTGGGTCATGAGTCGTGGGAGCCTGATCGGCCACACGACTCATGACCCAGGAGTTTATGCCCCCCTGTGACCGCCGACACCGCCGCCGGCTCCCGAGCACTGCTTAATGGAGCCACCACTCTCCGGCGGGTCACCGAGCATGTCCAGAGCGTTCGTCGATGAGGATGCCGGAGGCGATGCGGCGGCCGGGAGCTACACGCTGCCCGACCGCACGGACCCCGGCTACGCCCGGGCCGCGGCCCGGGCGCTGCTGCGTGGCGCCGATCAGGGCGATACCGCCGGCGCGGAGGCCGCCACGGGCTACTACTGGGGCGACCCGGCCCTGGTCCCCCAGGTCGAGCGCATCCTCGCCGAGGCCCGGGAGGACGAGGACGAGCGGCTGGAGCAGTTGGCGGAGCGGTTCCTGCGCGGCCCGGTACGCCGGCGGCGCGAGTAGGCCACGAACGGAGGCGGCGATGCCCGACACGCACGATCCCACCCCGGCCGCGGAGCTCGACGCGGCGATCAACCCGCAGCAGGACGAGGATCGGGCCCGCGCCCGCGAGCACAACCTCGACGTCCTGGGCCAGCGCGGCGTCCTGCTCTTCGGTGACGAGACCGACGGCGAGCTGGCCGACCTGTGGTCGGCCGTGGACCGGTTCGAGTCCGTCGTCGAATCCCGCGGCGGCGATACCTTCACCAACGCACCCGACTCCTCGGAGCCGGACAACCCGGCGTTCGTGCTGCCGGAGCGGGCGGCCCGCGAGCCGGTACGGGCGTACGTGCAGCGCATCAACGAGGCGGCCGAGCAGCTCACGCGATTCGAGCGGGAGGGGGAGCAGTAGCGCCGGGCTGCGCCGGCTCACTCCCGCCGCAGTAGCGCGCTCCTCCCGTAGGGAAACACGTCCACGACCTCGCCGGCGGCGAGCCGCCGCTGCACACCCTGCCAGAACTCCACGTTCAGCAGGTCTCCGTGGGCCGCGAGAAAGCTGTCCCGCAGCTCGCCGGGCGGCACAAGGAAGGCGCTGAACTCCTCCGGAAACACGTCCTGCTCGCCCACGAAGAACCAGGGCTCGGCGGCGAATTCCTCCTCGATGGTGGTCGGCGGCGGAATCCGCCGGAAGCGGCACTCGGAGAGCAGGCAGAGCTCGTCGTAGTCGTAGCAGATTACCCGCCCGTTCCGGGTCACCCCGAAATTCTTGAGCAGCATGTCGCCGGTGAAGATGTCGGCGGCGGCCAGATCCTTGATCGCGTTGCCGTAGTCGAGCACCGTCTCGCGCGCGACCTCGGGTTCGGCGTCGCGGAGAAAGAGATTGAGCGGCGTCACGCGGCGCTCGGTGTAGACGTGGCGCACCACCACCCGGTCGCCCTCCACGCGAACCGTCTGCGCCGCGGCCGCGAGCAGGTACGCCAGCAGGTCGTCGGGGAAGCAGCGCCGGGGGAACTCCAGGTGCTCGAACTCCTGCGCATCCGCCAGCCGCCCCACCCGATCCCGGACGAAGACGAAGTGGTACTTGTCCATCACCGCCTGCCGGGTGGTGTTCTTCGGGGCGCCGAAGCTGTCCCTGATGATCTTGAACATCAGGTTGTGCTCGGGGAGGGTGAAGACCACCATCACCATCCCCTCGTCGCCCTCGGCGAACGCGAAGCGCGCGCCGGGGTCGGCCAGATGGGTCATGAGACTCCGGAACAGCTCGGTCTTGCCGTGCTTGTTGTAGCCGATCCCGTTGTACAGCTCGTTCACCCGTTTGAGCGGCATGATGGAGCTGAGGAACTCCACCAGCGCCCGAGGCTGCGGCGCCCCCACCCGGAAATACGACCAGCTGAAGCCGAAGACGATGCTCACCTCGTTCTGTGTCATCAGCACCGCGTCCACCACGATGCCGCGGCCGGCACGGAGCAGCGGCAGCACCAGCGGCACGGTGGTGCCGCCCCGCCGCAGTCGGCCGATTACGTACGCGCCCTTGTTGCGGTAGAACACCTCACGAAGGACGTCCAGCTCGATTGGCCCGCGTTCCGGCCGGGCGTCGAGCGCCTCGTTCATCAGCCGCGCGACGATCGTCGCGTCGCGCTCCAGTGAGGCATACGGCACCGACCAGGGGATGCGCTCCAGGATGCGGCGGACCAGCCCCGCGTCCACCGCCTCCACTCGGTCGCGGTGGTACAGCCCCGCGCCGTCGGCTTCGGCCGGAGCCGGCGATGGGTCGAGGTACTCGATGGCCGCGTCGACCCCGACGGTGCTGAACACGCGGCGGGTCACCGAATTGAAGAAGGTCTGCGCCAGCTCGGCGTCGTGCCGGCCCACGATGCCCTGCGCGTGGCGTGCCCGCATGGCGGCCCAGAGCGTCCGTTCCATGACCGCGTCCTGCAGGATGTCGTGCACATCGGCGACGGCCCCGTCCACGTGGGTGCGGTAGAGCGCGAGGCGGGCGGTCCCGTCGGCCTGGGCGCCCACCCAGTCACGGCGCTCGAACCGCTCGCGGGCGCGCCGGGTGATCTCGTCGAACCCCGCGTGGTGCCGCTCGTAGGCCGCTTGGATGGCGCCCACGGCTCGGTTGCCGATCTCGGGGCACGCGGGCAGATTGAGCGTTGACCCCCGTCCGCTCGCACTCATCCCGTTCCGCTCCAAGGAATGCGTCCCATGCCGGTCTCCATTCAGGGCGACACCATCACCATGCGCGAGGGCCGGCTCCAGGTGCCCGCGCGCCCGGTCATCCCGTTCATCGAGGGCGATGGCACCGGCCCCGATATCTGGCGCGCCTCGCAACTCGTGTTCGACGCGGCCGTGCGCCGCGCGTATGGCGCCGAGCGGCAGATCGTCTGGCAGGAAGTACTGGCCGGCGAGAAAGCCAAGGACCGGCTCAACAGCTGGCTCCCGGACGAAACTCTCGCCGCCATCGACCACCAACTCGTCGCCATCAAGGGTCCGCTCACCACGCCCATCGGCGGCGGCTTCCGCTCGCTCAACGTGGCGCTGCGACAGAAGCTGGACCTGTACGCCTGCGTCCGCCCGGTGCGCTGGTTCCAGGGGGTGCCCTCGCCGGTCAAGGCGCCCCAGGACGTGGACATGGTCATCTTCCGCGAGAACACCGAGGACATCTACGCCGGCATCGAGTACAAGGCAGGGAGCGCCGAGGCGCGCCGCATGGTCGACTTCCTCCAGCAGCAGATGGGGGTCCAGTCCATCCGGTTCCCCGCGACCAGCGCCATCGGGATCAAGCCGATCTCGGAGGAGGGGTCGAAGCGCCTCATTCGCTCGGCGTTGGACCATGCCGTTGCCCGGAAGTCACCCAGTGTGACGCTGGTGCACAAGGGCAACATCATGAAGTTTACCGAGGGCGGCTTTCGCGACTGGGGCTACCAGGTGGCGCGCGAGGAGTACGGCGCGGTGGAGACCGACGGCGGCCCGTGGTGCCGGCTGCCCTCCGGTGTGGTGGTGAAGGACGTCATCGCCGACGCGTTCCTCCAGCAGATCCTCACCCGGCCTCGCGAGTACAGCGTGATCGCCACCATGAACCTGAACGGCGACTACATCTCGGACGCCCTGGCCGCTCAGGTCGGTGGCATCGGGATCGCGCCGGGCGCCAACATCAACTATCTCACGGGGCACGCGGTGTTCGAGGCCACCCATGGCACGGCGCCCCGCTACGCCGGCCAGGACAAGGTGAATCCCGGCTCCCTCATCCTCTCGGGCGAAATGATGTTCCGCTACCTCGGCTGGGACGAGGCGGCCGACCTCATCATCAGCTCGCTGGAAAAGACGATCGCCCAGAAGCGCGTCACGTACGACTTCGAGCGGCTCATGACCGGCGCGACGCTGCTTCGGACGAGCGAGTTCGGCGAGGCGATGGTGGAGAACATGTAGGCGGTCAGCGGAACTGTCATCCCGACCCTGAGCGCAGCGAAGGGGAGGGACCTGCTCACCCGGGTCCGAACTCGGCCCCGCAAGATCCCTCGCTGCGCTCGGGATGACAGACCCGCTCGCCGCCACCCTCCACTCACCGCGCACCGCTCACCTCCGTCCCCGCAACCGTTCGATCTCCCGCCGGTCCCGCTTCGTCGGCCTCCCCTTCTCCGGCACGAACGGGGCGTGCAGTACCTTCAACTGCTGCGTCATCGCCTCGCGGGCCACGCGGCTCTCCGGCCGCTCCTCGTAGAGATCGGCCGCCGCCGAGGCCGGCCCGCGCCGCGCCGACAGCGCCCGCACCACCACCACGTGCTCGTAGGGACCGAGCCGCACGCGGACCTCGTCGCCGGTCTGGACGGGACGAGCGCGTTTGGGGCGGTCGCCGTTCACCTGCACCTTTCCGCCGGCCACCGCTTCCGCCGCCAGCGCGCGCGTCTTGAAGAAGCGCGCCGCCCAGAGCCACTTGTCGAGCCGGACCCGCTCGTCACCTGCGTCTCGTTCGCGCTCTCGCATGCTGAAAGCTATACCGGACCGTTTCCCCGGCGCGGCATTTGCGGGCTCGAGGGGCCTCCCCCGTCGATCGCGGACTCGAATGCTGCCACTGCCACCTGTCTGGGTCGCGCTGGGCCTCGCCCTCGCGCCGGTGCGTGCGCCGGTCGTCCGGGCCGACTCCCTCGTGGCCAATGCCGAGCGGGCGCTCGAGCGCGGCCGACCGTGGAAGGCCAGCCGGCTCATTGCGGCCGTTCTGGCCGATTCCGCGCGCCGCACTCCCGACGCGCTGATGCTGGCCGCCACGGCGGCCAGCCAGTGGGGCGGCTGGCCGCAGGTGACCCGCCTGCTCGACGGGCAGGCCTGGCTCGACACCGCCTACGGCGGCCGCGGCGGCCGGCTGCTCGCGCGGGCGGCACTGGAGCAGGGCGACGACTCGGCCGCGCTCCGCCACGCGCTCCTGGTGCCCGTCTCCGCCGTGGACTCGGTGGATGGCGAGCGCCTGGTCCTGCTGGCCACCGCGCTCGACCGGCTTCACGCCCGGGACAGCGCCGCGGCCACCTGGGCTCGCGCGGCCGAACGGCTCCCCGCGATCGCGGGATGGCTCCGCATCCGGGCGGCCGCGGTGACCGACGACAGCCTGGAGCGGGCACGGCTCTATCAGCTCGTGACCAATCCGCTCGCCCGTGACCGCATGGGCTGGAGCGAGGCTGCCGCCCACCAGGGCACGGGTGATCTCGATGGGGCCGCCGCGCGCTACGCCGCGCTCGGCGCCCGGGCCACGGCGCTCCGGCTCCGGCTCGCGGCGACTACCGACAGTGGCGCGCGGGGCGAGGCGCGCCGAGACCTCGCGGCGCTCGTGGCAGCCCGCAGGAGCCCGGGCGAAGTGCGTGACGCCGTCGCCCTCCTGGACAGCGCCTTCGCGCCCCTCACGCCCGCCGAAGAGCTGGAAGTCGGGCGGGCGGCCGCCCACTCGGGGAGCCACACACGCGCCGCCGCCGCCTTCGAGCGCGCCTTCGCGGCCCGGCTCGGCACCCCGGAGGACCACTTCACCTACGCCACGACCCTGACGCGCCTCGGGCGCAACGCGGAAGCCGCACCGGAGTTCCTCCGAGTGCATGCGCCGCGCGCGCTGGCCGCGTCGGCCGCGTACCAGCATGCTCGCGCGCTGATGCGCGCCGGGCAGGAGCCGAAGGCCAGGGCCGCGCTCGCGGGCGTGTTGCGCCGCTATCCACGCGACACCGCCGCCGCCTCCGCCGCGCTGTTCCTGTTGGGCGATCTCGTCTCCGACGATCGCGCCGACCAGCAGGCGCGCGGCTACTACCGGCGCGTCGTGGCCGGCTATCCCACCAGCCACTTCGCCCCGACGGCCGCCTTCCGCGCCGCGATGATCGCGCTTCTCGCCGACAGCGCGACTGCCGCCGCCGGCGAGTTCGATACTCTGGCAAAGCGCTACCCGCGGAGCGGCGAGGCCACTCCCGCCGTCTACTGGGCCGGCCGCGCCTGGGCCCTCGCCGGCGACTCCGCCGCAGCGGCCGAACGCTGGCAGCAGCTCGCCGCCGGGGACCCTGGCTCCTACTATACCGGGCTGGCCGCCAGCCGCCTCGGCCTGACGCCATGGGCGCCGCCCCCGGCCAGCGACAGCTTCATCGCGATCCCCGACGCCGACAGCGCGATGGCCCGCGCAGCCCTGCTCGCGCGGCTCGGTCTCGCCGCGGAGTCGCGCTGGGAGTATGATCGGCTGGCCCGCCGGAGCGAAAGCTCGCCCGAGCGGCTGCTGGCGCTCGCGAACGCGTTCCGCTCGCACGATCTCGCCTCGCAGGCCATCCAGCTCGCCCGCCGCGCGCTGGCCCTCGGCGCTCCGGCCGACGCGCGCACCTACCGTCTGCTCTATCCGGTCGTGCTCGAGGACGCGCTGCTCGGCGAGGCGGAGGAGCACGGGCTGGATGCAGGCTTCGTCGCGGCGCTGATTCGGCAGGAGTCGATGTTCAATCCGGGCGCCACATCGCCCGTGGGGGCGCGCGGCCTCATGCAGGTCATGCCCGATCTCGGCGGGCGGCTGGCGGAGTCGCTGGGGTACCCGCTGTGGGATCCGGTGCTGCTCTATCAACCCGACGTGAGCCTGCAGCTCGGCGCGTTCCACCTGCAGGAGCTGACCGGCCGCTATGGCCAGTCCGTGCACGTCCTTGCCGCGTACAATGCCGGTGCGCGCCGGGTCGAGCGCTGGTCCCAGCGCATCGGGGTGGACGACCCGGAGGTGTTCACCGAGCGGATCCCGTTCGCCGAGACGCGAGGTTACGTGCGGGCCATTCAACGCAATCAGGAAATCTACCGCACCCTGTACGCCTGGGCCGCGCCTCGGACCTGAGGCTGGCACGCGGCGGCGGCGCCCCTTAGCTTTTTCGGGGCACTCACCGCCAGGTCATCTCCAATTGCTCGATTCCGCCCGCTCGCTCGACGCCCTCGACCGGATCGGCGAGGGGATCTTCGCCCTCGACCGCGAGGGGCGGTTTGCCTACGCCAACCGCACCGCCCTTCGGCTGCTCCCGCCGCTGATCGGCGTCTCGGGCGACCTGCTCGGCGCCATCATCTGGGAAGCCTCCCCCTCCTTTCCCGACACCCCCGCCGGCAAGGCCCTGCGTCGTGCGGCCACGGACCATACGCCGGTCGTCCAGACGGTCCGCGATCCTGTCTCCGGCGGAATGCTCGAGCTGCGGCTCTATCCCTCGCCCGAGGGGGTGAGCGGTGTCGTGCTCGAGGCCGGGCGGCCGCGTGCCGCCGACGTGCTCGACCGGGTGAGCGATCTATATCTCGCCTGTGACGACGAGTGGCGTCTCACGCTGGTAAACGCGCGCGCCGCGGAATATCTCCGACTGCTCGGCCCCGAGGGCGGGGACCCGGTCGGGCGCTCCGTCTGGGAGGCGATTCCCGGGCTGATCGGCTCGCGCTTCCAGGCCGAGGCCTTCCGCGCCCTGGTGGAGCAGTCGGAGGTGGAGTTCGAAGGTTTCTTCGCACCGCTCAAGCGCTGGTTCTCGGTCCGGATCACGCCCACCGTCGAGGGGGTCATCGCCTCCGCGCGGGACGTGACCGGATGGCGCCAGACCAAACGCGTGCTCACGCGCGAGGCGGAACGGCTCGCGGCAGTCATCGACACCCAGCAGGCGGTGGCGACCGCCGGGCCGGACCTCGGCGCGGTCATGCGGGTGGTTGCCGAGCGGCTGCAGGCGCTCACCTGGGCCGGCGCCGCCGGCATCTTCGTGCTCGACGACGGCGAGCTCGTGCTGTGCGAAGCGAGCGGCGTGGGCCGAGAGCGGATCGGGCTGCGCGTCCCCGTGCACGGAGGGCTCGTCGGGCGGTGCTTCGCCAGCGGGGAGCTGATCCGGTCCGACGAGACCGCCGCGGAGTCGGGCACCGACCACCTGTTCATCGACTCGGTGGGTGCGCGCTCGTGCATCCTCATGCCTCTCGCGAGCGAGCAGCACGGCGTCCAGGCGGTGGTCGTCATCTGGTCGGGCCGGCCGCGGGCATTCAACGACCTGCACGAGCACACGCTGCGGCTGGTGGCCGGACTGCTCGCGGCCGCGCTGGAGCGGGCGGCGGCGTTCGCCTCGAACCAGGTGCTGCTGGCCGAGCGCACCGCGTCGCTCGCCGCCATCCAGGCGGCGGAGGAGCGGTTCCGCACGCTGGTGGAATCCATCGACGACGTCGTCTTCCGGCTCGACCGCGAGCAGCGCTGCGTGGACATATTCGGCCGCTGGCTCCTGCGCGAGGGCTTCGCGCCCGCCGACTTCCTCGGGCGCACCACGGCCGAGATCGTCGGGCAGGCGGCGGCCGCCGTGCACGAGCGCGCGAACCTCCGGGCGCTGGCCGGCGAGACCGTCACCTACGAGTGGACGTTTCCCTCCAGGCGGAGCGGCCCGCGGTCCATGCTGACGACGCTTTCGCCGCTCCGCGGCCCGCGCGGCGAGGTGGCCGGCGTCGTCGGGGTGGGCCGCGACATCACCCAGCGGATCGAGGCCGAGCAGCAGGTTCGGCAGGCGCAGAAGATGGAGGCGGTGGGGCGGTTCGCCGGCGGCGTGGCCCACGATCTCAACAACATGATGATGATCATCGTCGGGTTCAGTGAGTTCCTGATCGGCTCGCTCGACCAGGACGACCTGCGCCGCAACGATGCCGATGAGATCCGCAAGGCTGCCGACCGCGCGATGCACCTCACTCGCCAGCTCCTCGGCTTCGGCCGCCAGCGCGTCGTGGCGCGCGAGGTGCTGAGCCTGAACGGAGTGGTGGAAGGCATGGAGCGGATGCTCCGGCCGCTCCTGGGCGAAGATATCACTCTCGTCACCAGCCTCGGTCCGGGGCTCGGCGGCATCGAGGCCGACTACGGCCAGATGGAACAGGTCGTGATGAACCTGACCCTGAACGCCCGTGACGCGATGCGGGGCGGGGGGCAGCTCACCATCGAGACGATGGACGTGGACTTCCCCGATGGCTACGCCTATCGCCACCTGGGCCTCCCCATTCCGCCGGGCCCCTACGTGCTGCTGATCGTGAGCGACACGGGGCAGGGAATGACTCCCGAGGTGAGGTCGCACCTGTTCGAGCCGTTCTTCACCACCAAGTCCACGACGCTCAATACGGGCCTCGGCCTCGCCACCGTGTACGGCATCGTGGTGCAGAGCGGCGGCTACATCTGGGTGGACACGGCCCCGGCGGAGGGCGCGAGCTTCAAGGTCTGCTTTCCCCGGGCGCAGGCGGACGAGCCGGCAGGGACGGTGGCACGCGCCGCGCCCACCCCCGCCCGCGGGACGGAGACGGTCCTGCTGGTCGAGGACGAGGACGCGGTCCGGGCGCTCGCCGCCCGGGTGCTGGCCGATCGCGGCTACGCCGTCCTGGAAGCGCGGAACGGCCGGGAGGCGCTCGCGACCCTCGAGCGACCCGGCCACGACATCAGGCTGGTGCTGACCGACGTCGTCATGCCGGAGATGGGCGGCGTGGAGCTATCCGAGCGGATCTCGCGCCGTCACCCCGGCGTGCGCATCCTCTACATGTCCGGCTACACCGAGGGCGACAAGCTCCAGCCCGCCGTCCGGAGCTCTCCCTATCCCTTCCTGCAGAAGCCGTTTTCCCCCGAAAGCCTGGCCGTGCGGGTGCGCGAGGCCCTGGACCGGGCGGAGCGGTAGTCGCAGACGGACACGGTCACAGATCACATCCCGCTCACCCCGGCCGCCGCATCTTCGGACGACTGGTCGGATCCACTCTCCGGGGGTGAGCAATGGAAAGCAGGGTCAAGCTCGCGGGGCATCCGGTCCACCCGATGCTCATCGTCTTTCCGCTGGGGCTCCTGACCACGGCGGTCGTGTTCGACATCATCTATCTCGCCAGCAACGCGACCCACTGGACCCTGGCCTCCTACTATATGATCGCCGCCGGGATCATCGGCGGCCTGGCGGCGGCGGTCCCGGGCGCGGTGGACTGGTGGGCAATCCCACGGGGCACCCGCGCCAAGCGGATCGGGCTGCTGCACGGCGTGGGGAACGTGATCGTGCTCGCGCTGTTCATCCTGAGCTGGGTTCTCCGGCGCCCCGAGCCGGCGGCTCCGCCAACGGGGGCCATCGTCGCGGGGCTGCTCGGGGTCGTGCTTGCCGCCTTCACGGGCTGGCTGGGCGGTGAACTGGTGGACCGTCTGGGCGTAGGTGTCGACGCCGGCGCGCACCTGGACGCGCCAAGCTCGCTCACCTCACAGCCGGCGACGGCGGATGCACGCGGCGCCTCTCCTCGCCCGTCGGGTGGTCCCGGCGGCGCGGACCGCCGTACTCGCCAGCCATCAGCCTATGCGGGGATCGAACGGCGCGTGAGCGGGTCGATGCGCTGACACCGGCCGCGCGCGTCGGCCGCAGGGCCAAGCGCCCGTTCGACATCGGCGCGGCGCTCACCCGCATCCGCCGGACCGTGCGCCCGCTGCCCAAGGCCGCCATGTTTGCGCTGGCCGAGGAGGGCTACCGCACTCTCTTCGAGCAGCTCGTCGCCTGTATTCTTTCCATCCGGACGCGGGACGAGGTCAGTCTGGTCGCTGCGCGCCGGCTGTTCGCCGCGGCGCGGGCACCGCGCGAGATCGCCTCCCTCGGCACGGGCGAGCTGGACCGCCTGATCGGCGACACCACCTTCCACGCGGCCAAGGCCGAACAGATCCGCGAGATCGCCCGGCGCACCGTCGACGCACACGGCGGCCGGCTCCCCTGTGACGAACAGGTGCTCCTCGGCTTTCGCGGCGTCGGCGCCAAGTGCGCCCATCTGGCGCTGGGCGTCGCCTGCGGCGAGCGACTGATCAGCGTGGACGTGCACGTGCACAGGGTGACCAACCGGTGGGGGTACGTCTCGGCGCCGACGCCGGAGCGGACGATGGCGGCGCTGGCCGAGGTGCTGCCGAAGCGCTACTGGGTGGAGATCAACGCGCTGCTGGTGCCGTTCGGTAAACATGTCTGCACCGGCCGGCTGCCAAAGTGCTCGACGTGTCCGGTGCTGGATATGTGCCGGCAGGTGGGGGTGACGGAGCATCGGTAGGGGTCGGGCGATCGGGGCCATCGGGCCGTCGGGCCATCGGCCATCGGAACTGTCACCCCGAGCCAAGAGAGGGGTCTAGCTCGCGCGTTTCCGGACCGGCGGGCCAGATCCCTCGGTCGCTCGCGCTCCCTCGGGATGACAGTTCTGCCGGCGCCCTCCCGCCCGACCGCCCGACCGCCCGCCTACCTCCGCTCCCACTCCCGATACCCGATAGCCCCGTTCAGCCACCGGACGAGCGGCACCAGCCGGGCGAAATCCCGTTCCAGCATCGCTGGCAGCCGCGGGCTCGTCACCTCGCGCTCTGTCAGCATGCGCGTAGCCGTGAACGACTTGTAACGGAGCCACCGCTCCGCCGGGTGCCCCACGGCGTAGCCCCTCGGCAGCCGCACGAGCATTGACTCCTGGTCCAGCGCCCGGAACCGCCGCCGGAACGCGGGCGCTCGTACGATCGCATCGAGCGCTTCCGGATCCTGCGCCAGCGCCTCGCGAATTCTGTCGAGCGCCGGCCGCGCCGGCATCCAGATCCCGCCCGCCACGAAGCACTCACCGTCGGCCAATTGGAAGTAGAGCCCGGCGCCGGCACCCTCCGCGTCCTGCCCGGCTCCTCGGCCCGCATCGTGATGGTAGAACTGGCAGGCGGCGTTGGTCTTGTAGGGTGACTTATCCGCCGAGAAGCGGACGTCCCGGTGGATCCGGAAGATCGAGCGCCGCGGGTCACCCAGGAGCTCGGGGGCGAGCCGCGCCAGCCGGACGTCCATCTCCTCCACCAGCGCCCGAAGCGGCTCGCGCACCTCGGTCTCGTAGACCGCACGGTACCGCTCGAACCACTCGCGCTCATTGTGCCGCGCGAGGCGGCGGAGGAACGCCAGCGCTCCGCGGCCGAAGCCCCGGAATTCTGCCGGCGCCGGCCGGGCGCCTCGCGTTGACCCTTTCACCCGCCGCTCCTTCACCAGCCGCTCCTTCATGGGACGGGTCAGCTTCTTGACGGCCAGCTCGCGCCTGAGGGCGGCACCCCGGTCGGCG
>DATAHW010000018.1:0-19810 GCA_036262935.1 Gemmatimonadales bacterium
CCCGGCGTCTCGGTGTTCCTCGACGGCGTGCGCCAGAACGAGCCCGACGCGGCGGAGGTGAACTTCGACCTGCTGCCGATGGAGCACGTGCGCCGGGTCGAGCTGCTGAGCGGCGCGGGCTCGCTGCTGGGCTCCAATTCGCTCGGCGGCGCGATCAACCTGATCACCCGCCGGGGCGAGGGTCCGGCGGAGGGCGAGCTCGAGCTGGCCGGCGGCTCGTACGGATCGGCCTCGGCCGAGGGAACGCTGTCGGGCGTCACCGCCGGCCGGACGGACTATTACCTGGGCGGTGGCTACGAGCGGGAGGACGGCTGGCGTCAGGCCACGGGCGCGCACAATTACAACGGCTTCCTGAACCTGGGACGGCGAGGTGAGCAGCGCGGCATCAGCGTGCAGGCGTTCGGCGCGGCGTCCCGGGCGGAGACGGCGGGATCGCTGCCGGAAAGCATCTTCGACACCGACCCCTCGATCAATTTCACCACGGGCGACTTCGAGAACCTCAACCTGCTGCAGGGGACGGTCACGGGGTACGCCCCCGTCGGACCGGGCCGCGGCACGTTCACGGCATATCTGCGGCGGTCGCATGCGGAGCGGTTCAACGTCAACCAGGCGCCGGACGACAACGTACGCTCGCTCACGACCAACGGCACGCTGGGCGCCAACGCCGACTGGCGCTGGAGCCGCGAGCTCGGCCGAGGCGTGTTCTCGCTCCGTACGGGCGCGGATGCCTCCGCCAACCGGGTGCACATCCAGCTCCTTACCGAGCCGCCGGACGCACCGTCCGACCAGACGCTCTCGACCGACGTGCGGAGCCCGAGCTGGGACGTCGCGGGCTACATCCTGGGCGACTACAAGCAGGGGCGGGTGACGCTCTCCGGCGGATTCCGCTACGACTACATCCGCATCCCGTTCGAGGACCAGCTCGACCCGGGTGCCGACACGAGCAACAGCTTCAGCCGCCT
Source organism: Gemmatimonadales bacterium (assembly GCA_036262935.1). Lineage (GTDB taxonomy): Bacteria > Gemmatimonadota > Gemmatimonadetes > Gemmatimonadales > GWC2-71-9 > CAVVWJ01. The sequence continues at coordinate 963 of DATAHW010000018.1, forward strand.
GAGCCCGCGCGGCGGCATCAGTGTCGACGTGGGGCCGGGCGCGAGCGTCTACGCCTCGGTGGGCCAGAGCTTCCGCGCGCCGGCCATTCTGGAGCTCGCCTGCGCTGACGAAACGGCCGCGTGCCCGCTGCCGTTCGCTCTGGGCGACGATCCGCCACTCGACCCCGTAGTCTCCACGACGGTGGAGACCGGCGCGCAGCTCGTGCGCGGGCCCGCCATCATCACCGCCTCGGTGTACCGGACGGCGGTGCGTGACGACATCTCCTTCATCCAGTCCGAGAATGCGGTGTTCGAAGGCTTCTTCGCCAATATCGGCCACACCCGGCGCGAGGGCATCGAGCTCGGCGTGCAGGTGGTGCCGCGGGAGGAAATTTCACTCTATGCGAACTACGCCTTCACCCGCGCGACCTACCGCGACGCCGCCGAGATCTTCAGCATCCGTGCGGAGGACGCGTTCGCCGGGGCGCCGCTGGCCGGAGACAACGACGTCGAGCCGGGCGACCGCATGCCCTCGGTGCCGGAGCATCAGGTGAAGGCCGGAGGGTTGGTACAGCTTCCCGACGGGGTGGATTTGGGGCTCGATCTGCGCTACACCGGACGCCAGTGGCTCCGCGGCGATGAGGCCAACGAGACGCCGCCGCTCGGCGGCTACTTCACCGCGGGCGTCCGCGCGGGAATCACCCGCGGACCGTGGGAGGTCTCGGCGATCGTGACCAACGTATTCAATTCGCACGCGGCCACCTTCGGGACCTTCAACGAGAACCGCCGCACCGGCGAGCTCGAGCGGTTCCTCACGCCACTCGGGGCGCGAACGATCAAGGCGGTGGTGAGCCGGCGGTTTGGCGGCTGAAGACCCGGGACGGGTGAGCGCGCTCACCGCATGTTCCCGGCCGTGAGGGCCACATTGGAGGTTTGGCCATCACCGGCTGTGGAGGGCATATGCAGGAAGCGATCGCGGTCCCGGTCCGGAACCTGGGAGAGACGCTCCGCGCGTCACTCGCCGGGGCACTGAACCAGTTCCTCTCGGCGATCCCGCGCCTCATCGGGTTCGCCATCGTCCTCATCGTGGGCTGGCTGGTGTCCTCCCTGCTGGCCCGGGGCGTCACCGCGCTGCTTCGCGCCATCAAGTTCAACGATCTGGCGCGCCGGTCCGGCTTCGCGGACTTCGTGCACAACATGGGCGTACGCCAGGACTCGTCCAGCGTCCTCGCGGCCATCGTCAAATGGTTCGTCCGGCTGATCACGCTCGTCGTGGCGTTCGACCTGCTCGGCCTGCCGGCCGTATCGAACGTGCTGCAGCAGCTCCTGCTCTGGCTCCCCAACCTGATCGTTGCGCTGGTCGTGCTCGTGATCGGCGGCCTCGCGGCCAAGGCCCTGTCGCAACTGGTCCGGGGCGCGACGGCGGAGGGCGGGTTCAGCAACCCGGATGTGCTCGCGACGGTCGCCAGAGTGGCCGTGTGGGCATTCGCGATCATCGTGGCCGTGAACCAGCTCGACATCGCGACGAACCTGATCAACACGCTGCTCGTGGGCGTGGTAGGCGCGCTGGCGCTCGCCGCCGGGCTGGCGTTCGGCCTCGGCGGCCGTGACCGCGCCGCCCGGCTCCTCGACGAGCTCGGCCGGAAGGCTCAGCAGGCCGGCCCGAGACTCGAGCGTGCGGCGAGCGCCGCGGGGGACCAGGTGCGCCGCTCCGCGCGGGAGGTCGAGGGCAGTCCGGAAGCCGACATCACCGAACCCACGAGCGTCGCGTTCGAGGAGAACTGGACTCCTCGTGCCGGCGCGGACCGGCGGCGTGTCCCCCGGTCCGGGGTGGACCGACGCGGTGCCGGCAGCGGTGCCCGGTAGGGCCGGCGCGCGGAAACGCTTGAGCCGGAGTGCGTTAGCCCGTTTCGCGCCCTCCATCTCTGGCGGCGTGGATACGGCGCGACTAGGTTTGCCGCCAGTTTGCCGGATCGGTCCGGGACCCTTTCCGCGGAGCCTGTTTTGAAGATTGCCGTCTGTCTCAAGCGGGTGGCGGATACGACGTCGAAGATCGTGATCGGCGCCGATGGCAAGACCATCGACGAGGCCGGACTCAAGTTCGTGCCGAATCCGTACGACGAGTTCGCGGTCGAGGAAGCGCTCGCGCTGAAGGAGAAGGCGGGAACCGGGGAAACCGTCGTGTATTCGCTCGGCGGCGACAGCGCCGCGGAGACGCTCCGCACCGCGCTTGCCATGGGTATCGACCGGGCGGTGCTGCTCAAATCCCCGGGAAGTCCCGACGGCCTGGCGGTCGCGCAGGCGTTCGCGGCCGAGCTCGGCACGGGCGGCTACGATCTGATCCTCTTCGGCAAGCTCGCGGTGGACGACTACAACCATCAGGTGGGTGGCATGACGGCCGAGCTGCTCGGGCTGCCGTGCATCACCGCCGTGGCGCATCTCACGATCGACGGCGGGGTCGTCGAGGCAGAGCGGGAAATCGAAGGGGGCATCGAGGTCGCCACCTGTTCGCTGCCCGCCGTCATCACCTGCGACAAGGGCCTCAACAACCCGCGCCTCCCCTCGCTCAAGGGGATCATGGCGGCCAAGAAGAAGCCGCTGGAAACCAGGCCCGCCGCGCTGGGCGACGCCAGCCTCGAGGTGCTGGCGCTCGAGCTGCCGCCCGAACGCCAGCCGGGGCGCATCGTAGGCGAGGGGGTCGAGGCGGTGCCCGTGCTGCTCGAGCTGCTCCGAACCGAAGCCAAGGTGCTCTGAGGTGGCCAGCCGGATTCTCGCCGTGATGGAGCAGCGTGACGGCGCGCTGCGCAAGGTTTCCCGCGAGGTGGTCGCGGCCGCCCGGCGGCTGGCCGACGGCAGCGGCGGCACCGTGGACGCGCTGGTACTCGCCGCCGGCCCCGTGGCGGATGCCGACTCGCTCGGCCGCTTCGGCGCCGATCGCGTGCTCGCCGCCACCCATCCCGACTTCCGCCTCTATCAGCCGGACGGCTTCGCGGCCACGATCAGCGGGGCCGCCGCCGGGTACACGGCGATCGTCTTTGCCGCCACGGCGACGGGGCGGGACCTCGCGCCGCGCGTGGCCGCCCGGCTCAAGGTCGCCTACGCCAGCGACGTCACCGCGCTCGCGGCGGAGGACGGGGCCGTCACGGTGACCCGTCCGGTCTACGCCGGGAAGGCGCTCCAGCGCGCTCGCCTCACGGCCGAGCCGGCCGTGGTCTCGGTCCGGCCGAACACGTTTCCCGCGGTCGAGTCGCCGAAGGCAGGCGAGGCGGGAACCGTGGAAGTGCCGGCGTTCGCCACGCGGGTCACCGTCCGGGAGATCAAGGCGCCCGCCCAGGCGGCGCTCGACGTGAGCGAGGCGGCGGTCGTGGTCTCCGGCGGCCGGGGCCTCCGGGAGCCGGCCAACTTCAGGCTGATCGAGGAGCTTGCCGCCGCCTTCGGCAACGCCGCGGTCGGCGCCAGCCGCGCGGTAGTGGACGCCGGCTGGCGGGACCACGGCGCGCAGGTGGGGCAGACGGGGAAGACGGTGAGCCCGGGCCTCTACATCGCGGTGGGCATCTCGGGCGCCATCCAGCACCTGGCGGGCATGCGCACGGCCAAGACCATCGTCGCGATCAACAAGGACAAGGACGCGCCGATCTTCAAGACCGCCGACTACGGCATCGTGGGCGACCTGTTCGAGATCGTCCCGCGACTCACCGAGGAAGTGCGAAAGGCGCGCGGGGCGCAGTAAACGGAGCGGCTGTGCGTTCCATCACATCGGGACCCGCCGCCCGGTGGCATATCTCATCGTATGGTTGTCAATACATCCTTCCGCATGTCCGCCGGCTGGTGACGTCCACCCCGAAGTCCACGCCTTCCGACCGCTCAGGTCCCCACGGCCCGCCTTCAGGACAGGGCCATCGCAAGAAGCGCGTTCTCACGCGCGCGGCGCCCTCCGTGACGCGGAGCATCGCCGACGCGGTGGTGCTCAAGGACGGCGATGTCTTCTTTCTCACCCAGCCGGACGGCCAGGTGCCGCCGGGCCCCGGACACGGCTTCGGCCTCTACTACCACGACTGCCGGTTCCTCAATGCCTACGGCCTCCACCTCGGCGGCGCCGAGCCGCTCGTGCTCGGCTCCACGGCCAAGGCCGGCTGTCATGCCGTCTTCGAGCTGACGAACGAGGACGGCGCGGCCGGCGAGCGGGACCGGATTCCCAAGGAGACCCTGGGGATCCGGTGGGAGCGGACCCTCGACGGCACCACCCTCCGGCTCGACGAGTGCTTCACCCTGCGGAACTGGAGTCACGAGGCGGTCGACGTGCCCGTCGAGGTGCGGTTCGATGCCGACTTTGCCGACGTGTTCACGGTCCGGGGACTGCTGCCCGAGCGGCAGGGGACCCGCCAGCCACCGCAGTGGGAGGAGGATCGGCTGGTCTTCCGCTACGACGGAGCGGACGGGATCGCCCGCACGCTGCGCGTCTCGTTTTCGCCCGGCATGGAGCGCCGGGGGGAGCGAGCCGCCGGCTGGCAGTGTCACGTGCCGGCCCGCGGGTCGGCGGAGCTGACTGTGCGGCTGTCCATCTCCGAAGCCGTCCGCGACTCGCGGGAGCGCGCCTCCGGCACCCGGCTGGCGGGCGTCCGGGTGGCGAGCGACAGCGAGCTGCTCAACCGGATCGTGGCGCGCTCGCTCTCCGACCTCGATACCCTGCGCACGTCGCTCGGCGGCCACGAGTTCTTCGCGGCGGGCGTACCGTGGTTCGTGACCCTGTTCGGCCGGGACAGCCTGACCGCGGCGCTCCAGGTGCTTCCGTTCGACCCCGCCACCGCCGCGGACACCCTCCGGCTCCTGGCCTCCTACCAGGGCACGCACGAGGACGCGTGGCGCGACGAGGAGCCGGGGAAGATCCTGCACGAGCTCCGGGTCGGCGAGCTGGCCCGGACCGGCGCCATCCCGCATTCGCCCTACTATGGGACGGTGGACGCCACCCCGCTGTTCCTCATCGTGCTCGGCCGGCTCGCGAGCTGGACGGGCGACCTCTCGCTGTTCCAGGAGCTCCGCCCCAACGTCGAGCGTGCCCTCGAGTGGATGCGCCGCCACGGCGACGTGGATGGCGACGGCTACATCGAGTATCGCAGCCCGGCGGGCGGGGCGCTCATCAATCAGGGCTGGAAGGACTCGGGCGATGCCATCGTCGACGCGGACGGCCGGATCGCCAGGCCGCCGATCGCCCTGGTCGAAGTGCAGGGCTACGCGTATGCCGCGCGGCGGGAGATCGCCCGGCTCTACCGCCGCTCCGGCGATGCCGCCACGGCGGAGCGGCTGGAAGAGGAGGCCAGGCTCCTCCGGGCCCGGTTCAACCAGGACTTCTGGGTCGAGCGCATCGGCTGTTACGCGCTCGCGCTGGACGGCGGGAAGACGCCGCTCGCGGTCGTCTCCTCCAATCCCGGGCAGGCGCTCTGGACGGGCATCGCGGACGAGGACAAGGCCGGGCGCGTCGTGGACCGGCTCATGGCCGACGACATGTTCAACGGCTGGGGAGTGCGGACCCTCGCCGCGACCGAGCGGGGGTATACGCCGATCGGCTATCACCTCGGCACCGTCTGGCCGCACGACAACTCGCTCATCGCCGCCGGCTTTCGCCGTTACGGACGGGGGGACGCGGTGGCGCGCATCTTCGAGGGATTGACCAGCGCGGCACTCGGCTTCGAGCATCTCCGCCTGCCGGAGCTGTTCACCGGGTTCTCCCGAGCGGAGTTCGACGTCCCGGTGCGCTATCCCGTGGCCTGCCACCCGCAGGCCTGGGCGGCGGGCGCCACGCCCCTGCTCCTCCAGGTGCTGCTCGGTCTCGCGCCGGACGGCTTCGCGAAGCGGCTCCGCCTGGTGCACCCCATGCTGCCGGCCGATGTGGACCGCCTCGAGATCGAGGGAATCCGTCTGGCGGGGGACACCGTCGCGCTCCGGCTCGAGCGCGGGCCCGGCGGCTCGGTGGCGGTGCAGACGGTGGGGGCGACCGGGATCGACGTCGTGGTGGAGGCGGGGGAGCAGGCAGCGAGCGCACAAGGAGCGGACTGACATGGAAGACGGCAAACGGGAAGTAGTGGTGGTCACCGGCGCCTCCGCCGGCCTCGGGCGCGCCATCGTGCGGGCCTTCGCGCGGCAGGGGGCCAGGCTCGGCCTGCTCTCACGCAGCCGCGAGCGCCTGGAGCAGGCGCGCGCGGAGGTCGAAGCACTTGGCGGCGAGGCGCTGGTGCTGCCGACCGACGTGGCGAACGCGGAGCGCGTCGAGGCTGCGGCCGCGGCGGTCGAGGAGCGCTTCGGGCCGCTGGATATCTGGGTGAACAACGCCATGGTGTCCGTCTTTTCGCCGGTCAGGAAGATGCTGCCCGAGGACTATCGGCGGGTGACGGAGGTGACCTACCTCGGCACGGTGTACGGCACGCTCGCCGCGCTCAGGCGGATGCTGCCGCGCGACCATGGAGCGATCGTGCAGGTCGGATCGGCCCTCGCCTACCGCGCCATCCCGCTGCAGTCGGCGTACTGCGGGGCCAAGCACGCCATCCAGGGATTCACCGAGTCGCTCCGGTCGGAGCTGTACCACGATGGCAGCAAGGTGCGGGTCAGCATGGTTCAGATGCCGGCGCTCAACACCCCGCAGTTCGACTGGGTCAAGAACCGCCTGCCGCACCGGGCCAAGCCGGTCGGCCGGATCTATCAGCCCGAAGTCGGCGCGGACGCGGTGGTGTATGCGGCGCATCACGACCGGCCGGAGATCTACGTCGGCTACCCGTCGGTCGAGGCGATCGTCGCCAATCGCATCGCGCCCCGGCTGCTGGACCACTACCTCGGACGCACGGGGTTCGCCTCGCAGCAGTCCGACGAGCCCGAAGACCCGTCGCGCCCCGACAATCTGTGGGACACCGTCCCGGGGGATCAGGCGGCGCACGGCCGCTTCGACCGCTGGTCCCACGACCGGAGCCTCCAGCTTCGCGCGTCGGAGCATCGGGGGGCCGCGATGCTCGCGGGGGTCGCGGCGGCCGGGCTGGCGTGGGGAGTGGGACGGTGGATGCGGGAATGAAAGGAGAACCAGCACCATGACCCAGACCGCAAGCGACTTCCTCGTCAACCGGCTCTACGAGTGGGGCGTGCGCCGGATCTTCGGCTACCCGGGCGACGGGATCAATGGCGTCGTCGGCGCACTGGACCGCGCCAAGGATAAAATCGCCTTCGTGCAGGCGCGCCACGAGGAGCTCGCGGCGTTCATGGCCTGCGCCCACGCCAAGTTCACCGGGAAGGTCGGCGTGTGCATGGCGACGTCGGGTCCGGGCGCGATCCACCTGCTCAACGGGCTCTACGACGCGCGGATGGACCACCAGCCGGTGGTCGCCATCGTGGGGCAGCAGGCCACCATCGGACTCGGCGCCGATTTCCAGCAGGAGGTGGACCTCATCTCGCTGTTCAAGGACGTCGCAAGCGAGTACGTCCACATGGCCTCGACGCCCGCCCAGATCCGGCACCTGGTGGACCGCGCGCTCCGGATCGCGATCGCCGAGCGCACGGTCACCTGCATCATCCTGCCGAACGACGTGCAGGAGATGGACGCCATGGAGCACGCGCCGCGGGTGCACGGCGCCGCGTTCACCGGGATCGGGTACTCGGAGCCGCAGGTGATCCCGACCGAGAGCGATCTGCACCGGGCCGCGCGGGTGCTGAACGAGGGCACGAAGGTCGCCATGCTGGTGGGCGCGGGCGCGCTCAACGCGTCGGACGAGGTGGCGGAAGTCGCCGAGCTGCTGGGCGCCGGAGTCGCCAAGGCGCTGCTGGGGAAGGCGGTGCTGCCCGACGACCTGCCGTACGTCACCGGCGCCATCGGCCTGCTCGGCACCCGGCCGAGCTGGGACATGATGATGGACTGCGACACCCTGCTGATGGTGGGCAGCAGCTTCCCCTATTCGGAGTTCCTCCCCAAGCTGGGCCAGGCGCGCGGGGTGCAGATCGACATCAAGCCACGCATGCTGAGCCTCCGCTATCCGATGGAGGTGAATCTCTGCGGCCACAGCCGGGAGACGCTGCAACTGCTCATCCCGCTGCTCCGCCGGAAGGAGGACCGCGGCTGGCGCGACGAGATCGAGGAGAACATCCGGGACTGGTGGAAGGTGCTCGAGGCCCGCGCGATGCTCGAGGCCGATCCGATCAATCCCCAACGGGTGTTCTGGGAGCTCTCACCCCTGGTGCCCGACCGCGCCATCCTCACCTGCGACTCCGGCTCCTCCGCCAACTGGTTCGCCCGGGACGTGAAGATCCGCTCGGGGATGATGGCGTCGCTCTCAGGGAACCTGGCGACCATGGGGCCGGGCGTGCCCTATGCCATCGCGGCCAAGTTCGCCCACCCCGACCGGCCCGTGATCGCGATGGTGGGCGACGGCGCCATGCAGATGAACGGGATCAACGGCCTGGTCACGATCGAGAAGTACTGGCGCGAGTGGTCGGACCCGCGGCTCATCATCCTGGTGCTGTACAACCACGATCTCAACCAGGTGACGTGGGAGCAGCGCGCCTTCTCGGGCGATCCCAAGTTCGAGGGCTCCCAGGACCTGCCCGACTTTCCGTTCGCGCGCTACGCCGAGCTGCTGGGGCTCACCGGCGTGCGGATGCAGCGCCCGGAGGAGATCGAGCCCGGGTGGCGCGCGGCGCTGAGCGCCGACCGGCCGGTAGTCGTGGAGGCGCACACCGATCCCGAGGTGCCGCCGCTGCCGCCGCACATCACGTTCGACCAGGCCAAAGCCTACGCCCAGGCGATCGTGAAGGGCGATCCGGGCGGGTGGGACATGATCAAACAGTCGGTGAAGAACGTGGCGGAAAGCTATCTGCCGCATCGCGGGTGAGCCGTGAAGATCGACTTTCCCTACCCCGGCTACGAGCGCATCGCCCCCGTCGAGGTGCCCGACCGGAATCTGATGGGCGTCTACGGCCCCCGCACGTTCGAGGTGGACGAGGCCGAGGTCCTCCGGCACGGGTTCGCCTCGCCGATCGGCGCACCCCGCCTGCGGGAAGCCGCCCGCGGCCGGAAGCGCGTCCTCGTTCTGATCGACGACGGCACTCGGATGACGCCCGTCGCCCGGATTCTTCCGCACCTGCTCGACGAGCTCCACGCCGCGGGCATAGCCGACGACGCGATCGAATTCCTGCAGGCTCCCGGCACCCACCGCCCCATGACGGAGGCGGAGATTGGGGAAAAGCTCGGCGAGTTTGCCGGCCGCTACCGCGTCCACGAGCATCACTACCTCGACGAGTCGAGCCTGCACGACTTCGGCCGCACGCGCGACGGCACCCGCGTCACCGCCAACAAGCTGCTGGCGGAGGTGGACTTCGTGCTCGGTGTCGGATCGATCCTGCCACACCGGGTCAAGGGATTGTCGGGCGGCGCCAAGATCGTCTTCCCCGGGGTGTCGGGCCGCGAGATGATGGACCGCAACCAGTGGGAAGCCTCGATGCACATGTCCGAGACGGTGATGGGCGTGCCCGAGAATCCGATGCGTCTGCGGATGGAGGAGGCCGCCAGGCTGGCCGGGCTCGCGTACATCGTGAACGTCGTCTACGACGTCGCACGCCACATCGTGGGGTGCTTCACGGGCGACGCGGTCCAGGCCCATCGTGAAGGTTGCACGACGTCCCGGGAGGTGTATGCGGCGCACCTGCCGACGCGGGCCGACATCGTCATCATCGACTCGCATTCGGCCGACCGGGACTTCTGGCAGTCGGCCAAGGGGCCGTACGCGGGCACGATGGCGGTGAAGGACGGCGGCTCGCTGATCCTGGTATCGCCCAACCCGGAAGGCGTGGCCAGCAATCACAAGAACCTGCTGGAGATCGGGTATATGCCGCACGCGCGCATCGTCGAGCTGGTCCAGCACGGCAAGGTGGACGACCTGGTGGGCGTCGCGATCCTGGCGGACGTCTGCCAGATCGTGGACAAGACCGACTGTCTCATGGTCTCGCCCGGCGTGACGCGCGAGCAGGCCGAGCGGATCGGGTTCCGCTACGCGACATCGGCGCAGGAGGCGCTCGCGCTGGCGTTCGAGCGGCAGGGCGCGTCGGCCTCCGTCGCGGTGCTGCGGTACGGCGGGCACATCCTGCCGGTCGTGGACGACGAGGAAGTCGAGCGCGTCGCGGACATGGTGGCGTGAGATGACTTCCCTCACCGAGCTCCGTCGCGGCGCCGAGTCCGGTCGCTTCGCCCGCGAGCACACCGACGATACGCCGCGCACCCCGGCGCCCCTCGACACCGGCGCCCTCGCCGCCGCGCTCCGCTCCAGCCTGCGCGGCGAGGTGCGGTTCGACGATGGCAGCCGGGCGCTCTACGCCACCGACGGTTCCAACTACCGCCAGGTCCCGATCGGCGTCGTGATTCCCCGCGACCTGGACGACGTGATCCACGCCATGGCCACCGCGCGGGAGTTCGGCGCGCCGGTGCTGGCGCGCGGCGGCGGGACCAGCCTGGCGGGCCAGTGCTGCAACGCGGCGCTGGTGATGGACTTCTCCAAGTACATGCACCGGGTGCTCGAGGTCGACCCGGCGCGGCGGCTGGCGCGGGTCGAGCCCGGCTGCGTACTCGACGATCTCCGGAGCGCGACGGAGCAGCACCACCTCACCTTCGGGCCCGATCCCGAGACTCACACCCACTGCGTGCTCGGCGGGATGCTGGGCAACAACTCGTGCGGCGTGCACTCGCTGCTGAGCGCCAAGGCCGGCCTGGGACTCCGCACTTCGGACAACACCCACGAGCTCTCGATCCTCACCTACGACGGCGTCGGGATGCGCGTGGGAGCGACGTCACCCGACGAGCTCGAGGCGATCATCAGCGGCGGCGGCCGCCGGGGCGAGATCTATGCGCGGCTCAAGGCGCTGAGGGACCGCTACGCGGACGAGATCCGCCGGAAGTTCCCCAAGCTCCCGCGCCGCGTCTCGGGCTACAATCTGGACGACCTGCTGCCGGAGAACGGCTTCCACGTGGCCCGCGCGCTGGTCGGCACCGAGAGCACCTGCGTCACCATCCTCGAGGCCACGCTCCACCTGGTGCCGAGTCCGGCCGCGCGCTCGCTGCTGATTCTGGGCTACCCGGACGTGTATTCGGGGGCGGACCACGTGATGGAGCTGCTGCAGTACAGTCCCACCGCTCTCGAGGGCATCGACGAGCTCCTCTTCGAGTGGGTGCGCGCCAAGGGTGACGCGGACGCCAACATCGCCCTGCTGCCGCCGGGCCACGGCTGGCTGCTGCTCGAGTTCGGCGGCGACTCGAAGCAGGACGCCGATGATCAGGCCCGCCAGGTGATGTCGGCGCTCGGCAAGCAGGGCAATCCACCCTCCATGAAGCTGTACGACGACCCCCGCCAGGAAGGGATGATCTGGAAGGTGCGACAGGGGGCGCTGGGCTCGACCGCCTGGGTTCCCGGCCGGCCCGACACCTGGGAAGGCTGGGAGGACTCGGCCGTCCCGCCGGCGCGCGTGGGCGACTACCTGCGTGATTTTCGCGACCTGCTGGCCAAATACAGCTACACCACGTCGCTCTACGGCCACCTGGGGCAGGGCTGCGTGCACTGCCGCATCCCCTTCGACTTCTACACCGCCGAGGGCGTGAAGCAGTACGAGCGATTCATGGACGAGGCCACCAGCCTGGTGGTGCGCTACGGCGGCTCGCTGTCGGGCGAGCACGGGGACGGCCAGTCGCGGGCCCAGTTCCTCTCCAAGATGTTCGGCGACGAGCTGGTCCAGGCCTTCGGCGAGTTCAAGGCGATCTGGGATCCGGCCGGCCGCATGAACCCGGGCAAGATCGTGGACCCCTACTCGATCACCGACAACCTCCGGCTCGGCCCCGACTACAACCCGCCCACGCCGCGCACGCACTTCAAGTACCCGGCCGACCGCTCGACCTTCTCGCGCGCCGCGCTGCGCTGCGTCGGAATCGGCGAGTGCCGGCGCGAAGGCGGCCAGACCATGTGCCCGAGCTACATGGTCACCCGCGAGGAACGGCACTCGACCCGCGGGCGGGCGCGGCTCCTGTGGGAGATGCTGAACGGCGAGGTGCTGACCGGCGGCTGGCGCAGCGAGGCGGTGAAGGAGGCGCTCGACCTCTGCCTGGCCTGCAAGGGCTGCAAGCACGACTGCCCGGTGAATGTGGACATGGCCACCTACAAGGCCGAGTTCCTGTCGCACTACTACGACCGAAAGCTGCGGCCGCGCCATGCCTATGCGTTCGGCTGGGTGCACGTCTGGTCGAAGCTGGCCGCTCTGGCCCCGACGGTCGCCAACGCGTTCTCGCAGACACCGGGCCTCCGCCGCCTGCTCGGCTGGGCCGCGGGCGTGGCCCCCGAGCGCACGCTGCCGCCGTTCGCCCCCCGGAGCTTCAAACGCTGGTTCCGCGACCGGCCCGCGCGGAACGCCACCGGCGAGCCCGTGGTGCTCTGGCCCGACACGTTCAACAACTACTTCCATCCCGAGACGGCCAAGGCGGCGGTCGAGGTGCTCGAGGACGCCGGCTTCCGGGTGATCGTCCCCGAGCGTGACATGTGCTGCGGCCGTCCGCTCTACGATTACGGCTTCCTCGATATGGCGGAGCGCTGGCTGCGCGACATTCTCCGCACCATGCGCCCGGAGATCCAGGCCGGCGTGCCGTTCGTGGTGCTCGAGCCGAGCTGCGGGGCGGTGTTCCGCGACGAGCTGACCAATCTCCTGCCGAACGACGAGGACGCCCGAAGGCTGCACGGCCAGACGTACCTGCTGAGCGAGTTCCTCCAGAAGAAGGCGCCCGACTACCGGCTCCCGCCGCTCAGGCGGACCGCGCTGGTGCATGGTCACTGCCACCACAAGGCGATCATGGGCCTGGACGACGAGGAGGCGGTGCTGAAGAAGATGGGCGTCGATTTCCAGGTGCCGGAGTCGGGCTGCTGCGGCATGGCGGGCGCGTTCGGCTTCGAGGCGGGCGAGCACTACGAGGTCTCGATCGCATGCGGCGAGCGGGTGCTCTTGCCGGAGGTACGCGCGGCAGCCGACGACACGCTCATCGTGGCGAACGGCTTCAGTTGCCGCGAGCAGATTTCCCAGGGGACCGACCGCGAGGCGCTGCACCTGGCGCAGGTGATCCAGCTCGCGCTGCGGGCTCGGGCCACGGAGGGCCGGCCGGAAGCGGAGCTCGTCCGGACCAGGGCGCGGGCGCGGCGCAGGGCAGCGGTGCGGACGACGGCGGTGGTCGCGGGCGCGGGGCTCGTGGGCGGGCTGCTGGTGCGGGGGATGAAGGCAGGCAGGAAATCCCGGCGCCATAGCCGGGCGTGAGCCCGTCCGCAGCCCGCGATGCCTGCTCTCTTTTCCCGCTCGAGCAACCGGACGATCCGTCTCACGCTGGCGGCCGCCGCCGCGGCACTCGTCGGCATCCCGCTCGCGCTGATGGCCTGGGTGCGGACCCCCGCGATCACCGGCCAGCGTTCGGCGCCGCCGCAGCCGATCCCGTTCGACCACCGGATCCATGTCACCGGACTCCAGATCGACTGCCGCTACTGCCACAGCACAGCCGAGCGCTCGGCGCCGGCCGGCATCCCGGCCACGACGGTGTGCGTGCCCTGCCACAGCCAGGTCTGGCGCGATGGTCCGGTGTTCGCCCCCGTTCGCCACAGCCTCGCGACGGGCCGGCCGATCCCCTGGCAGCGGGTCAATTCACTCCCGGACTTCGTCTTCTTCAATCACGCCATCCACGTGCGGAAGGGCGTCGGCTGTGAGACCTGCCACGGGCGCGTGGATCGGATGGCGCGCGTCGAGCAGGCGGCGCCGCTCACGATGAGCTGGTGTCTCGACTGCCACCGCGGCCCGGAGCGCTATCTCCGGCCGGTGGAGCAGGTGACGACCATGGGGTGGCAGCCGCCCGGAGGGCAGGCGGCTCTCGGGCGCGAGCTGGTGCGCCGGTACCACGTCTCGCGCCTCACCAACTGCAGCGCATGCCACCGCTAGCGAGCGCGACGTGACCGGCGACGGGCGCCGCTGCTGGCGCGATCTCGACGAGCTGCTCGACACCCCCGACTTCCGCGAGGCGCTCGGTCGCGAGTTCCCCGCCGGGGCCGCCGAGCTGGCCGACGGGATGACGCGGAGGAGCTTCGTCCGCCTGCTCGGTGCCAGCATCGCGCTCGCCGGCGTCGGCGGCTGCTTCGAGCGGCCGCGCGAGCGGATTCTGCCCTATGTGTCCGAGCCGCCGGAGTCGACGCCCGGCGTGGCGCGGCACTACGCCACATCCATGAGCCTGGGCGGGTTCACGACGGGGCTGCTGGTCGAGAGTCACGTGGGCCGGCCCACCAAGATCGAGGGCAACCCGGACCACCCCGCCAGCCTGGGGGCCGCCGGCGTCTACGAGCAGGCGTCCATTCTGCAGCTCTATGACCCGGAGCGAGCGCGGACCGCGCGCCTCGGCCGCGCGAAGGCGAGCGGGTCCGAGGTCGCGGCGCTGTTGTCGCCCGCGCGGCTCGGGGCGGCCGTCGGCGCCAGCGGAGCGGGACTCGGGCTGCTGCTCGAGCCGTCAGCGTCGCCGCTGTCGGCCGAGATGCTGAGGCGGGTGCGCGAGCGCTATCCCGCGGCGCGAGTGCACTTCTACAGCCCGCTCGGCTCGCACGCGAGCGACCGCGCATCGCTGACGGCGTTCGGCCGCCCGCTCCTGCCGCAGTACGATTTCCGCTCGGCCGATGTGGTGCTGGCGCTGGACGCCGATTTCCTGGCGGGAGGACCGTTCAGCCTCCGGTACGCGCGGGACTTCGCCGACCGGCGCCGAATCGCCGCGCCGACGGACGGGATGAATCGGCTGTACGTGATCGAGCCGGGCGTGAGCGTCACCGGCGGGACTGCCGATCACCGGCTCCGGGTCCGCGCGGTCGAAGTGGAGTCGCTGGCGAGTGCGGTGCTCGCCGCAGTAATCCGGCAGAGCAACCGGCCGGGCATGCCCGGCCGGCAGGGCATCCCTGATAGCGTGGCCTCCGTCCTCCGCGGTGTCGAGCCTCCGCCGCGGCATCGCGAGTGGATCGACGCCGTGGCCCGCGATCTCACCGCCCACGCGGGGCGGACGATCGTCGTCGCCGGGGAGCGGCAGCCGGCGCGGGTCCACGTCCTCGCCCATCTGCTCAACGCGGCACTGGGCAATGCCGGCAGGACGCTTCGTTACATCGAGTCGCCCATCACCGAGGCCGGCGCATCGAGCCACGAGCTCGGCCCGCTCGTCGAGGCGATGCGAGGCGGCGCGGTTCGCGCGCTGGTCGTGCTCGGCGCCAATCCGGCGTACACCGCGCCGGCCGATCTCGATTTCGGTGCCGCGCTCCGCCGGGTGCCCACCACGGTGTATCACGGTCTGTACCAGAACGAGACCGCCCGCGCCTGCCACGCATTCCTTCCGAGCCTCCATTATCTGGAGTCCTGGGCCGACGGCCGCGCCTGGGACGGGACCGCGTCGCTGGTGCAGCCGCTCATCGCCCCGCTGTACGGCGGCAAGACCGAAGCCGAGCTGCTCGGGGCGCTGCTCGGAGACGCCGAGGCGAGCGCCCACGAGCTGCTGCAGGATCTGTGGCGTGGCCGCATGACGGGGACGGACTTTGCCGGTGCCTGGGACGAAGCGCTGCAGCGCGGGGTGATCGCCGGAACGGCGGCGCCGGAGACGACCCCCACCTGGCAATGGGACGCGATCGGCAGCGTGCTGTCCCGGTCTCCGCCGCCGGCCGACAGCAGCCTGGAACTCGTGCTGGAGCAGGACCCGAGCGTGTACGACGGCAGGTTCGCCAACAACGTGTGGCTGCAGGAGCTCCCGGATCCGCTGACCAAGCTCACCTGGGGGAACGCCGCGCTGCTCAGCCCGGCCACGGCGGCCCGGCTCCGGGTGGCAACGGGCGACGTCGTCGCGCTCGCGTACCGCGGCCGCACACTCCGCGTGCCCGCCTTCCTGCTCCCGGGCCATGCCGACGAGTCCGTGTCACTTCGGCTCGGGTACGGTCGCGGCGCGGGTGACGAGACGCTTGCGGAAGGTGTCGGCGCGAACGCGTACCGGCTGCTCACGAGCGACATGAGGATGTTCGGCGGCGGCCTGGCCGTGTCGCCCGCGCTCGGCGACGACGGAGCACCGCTCCGGGATCGCCTGGCCTCGACCCAGACCCATTGGCGGCTCGAGGGCCGGCCGGTCGCGCTCCGTGCCACGCTCGACGAATATCGCCGTGATCCTGCCTTCACCGCGCCGCAGCGCGGCCGGGTGCTCTCGTTGTACGAGCCCAGCCCGGGCGGCGGCGACCAGTGGGCGATGGTGGTCGACCTCGCCACCTGCACCGGCTGCAGCGCGTGCGTCGTGGCGTGCCAGGCGGAGAACAACATCCCCGTGGTGGGGAAACAGGGCGTGCTGGATGGTCGCGAGATGCACTGGCTGCGGATCGACCGCTACTTCGAGGGCAGCGCCGAGGATCCGGCCGTGCTCATGCAGCCGATGCTCTGCCAGCACTGCGAGAAGGCGCCCTGCGAATACGTCTGTCCGGTGAGCGCGACCCTTCACAGCCCGGACGGGCTCAACGAGATGGTCTACAACCGCTGCATCGGCACCCGCTTCTGCTCCAACAACTGCCCCTACAAGGTGCGCCGGTTCAACTGGTTCGATTACAACGCGGAGGTGGCCGAGACCGAACGGATGGCCAAGAACCCGGACGTCACCGTGCGGGGCAGGGGAGTCATGGAGAAGTGCACGTTCTGCGTGCAGCGGATCCGGGAGGCACAGATCGCGGCCGGCATCGAGGGCGCCGCCACCGGCGAGGTGCGCACCGCGTGCCAGCAGGCCTGCCCCACGCGGGCGATCACGTTCGGCTCGCTGAACGACCCCGACTCCGACCTCGTACGCCGGCGCGCGGAGCCCCGTCGCTACGCCGCTCTCCATGAGCTGGGCACGGAGCCGCGGGTCCAGTATCTCGCCGCCATCACCAACCCCAACCCGGAGCTGCCCCGTGGCGACGGCGGTGAGTAGCGGGCCGGCGCAGCTCACCGACCGGCTGCTGGCGCCGGCGTGGACGCCGTCGCGGGTGTGGTGGGTGCTGTTCGGGATCTCTGGCGCGGGCACGCTGGTGCTCGCGGGCGCGGTGGCATACACCGTGGCCACCGGCATCGGGGTCTGGGGCAACAACATCCCCGTAGCCTGGGCGTACGCCATCATCAACTTCGTCTGGTGGATCGGGATCGGGCACGCGGGGACGTTCATCTCCGCCTTCCTGTTGCTGTTCCATCAGCGCTGGCGGTCCTCCATCAACCGGGTGGCGGAAGCGATGACGCTGTTCGCCCTGGTCAATGCCGGGCTCTTCCCGCTACTGCACCTCGGCCGCCCGTGGTTCTTCTACTGGCTCATCCCGTACCCGACCCGGATGGGCGTCTGGCCGCAGTTCAAGAGCGCGCTGCCGTGGGACGCGGCGGCGGTCGCCACCTACTTCACGGTGTCGCTGCTGTTCTGGTACCTCGGCCTGGTGCCCGACCTGGCGGCCGCGCGCGACCGGGCGCCCGGCCGGACCCGGCGCCGGGTTTACGGCGTGTTCGCCCTCGGCTGGCGCGGGTCGGGCCGCCAGTGGCACCAGTACCGGGTGGCCTACCTCATCCTGGCGGGGCTGGCCGCGCCGCTGGTCATCTCGGTGCACAGCATCGTGAGCCTCGACTTCGCCATCAGCCAGCTCCCGGGCTGGCACTCGACGATCTTCCCGCCCTACTTCGTCGTCGGCGCCATCTACTCCGGTTTCGCCATGGTGCTGCTGCTCCTGATCCCGATCCGGCGCGCGTTCCAGCTCGAGGACATCATCACCGAGCGGCATCTCGACAACATGGCCAAGCTGCTGCTCGCCATGGCGTGGATGCTGATCTACAGCTACGTCGTCGAGACGTTCATGGCCTGGTACAGCGGGAACGTCTACGAGCGGTACACCTATCTCGTCGAGCGGCCGTTCGGGCCCTATGCCTGGATCTTCTGGGGGATGCTGACGGCCAACGTGGTAGTGCCGCAGCTCTTCTGGTCGCGGCGCCTCAGGGTGAGCGCGCCGGTGCTGTTCGCCGCGTCGCTGCTCATCCTCGCCGGCATGTGGACCGAGCGGTTCATCATCATCGTGACCTCGCTCAACCGCGGCTTCCTGCCGTCGAGCTGGCACTTCTACGTCCCGACCTGGGTGGACTGGAGCATCCTGTTCGGCAGCGTGGCGTTCTTCTTCCTCCTCTTCTTCCTGTTCCTCCGGTTCGTGCCCATGGTGGCCATCAGTGAGCTCAAGCAGCAGCGGCACGAGGCGAGCACCGCGGCCTCCGCGGTGGCGGCGAGGTGAAGGCCGGGGTGCTGGCCGAGTTCGCGAGCGCCGAGGGGGTGCTCGAGGCGCTCGCCGTGCTGCGGCGGAACGGGTATCGCCGGCTCGAGTCGTACACCCCGTATCCGGTCGAGGGCGCGGACGACCGGCTCGGCCTCGGCCGCTCGCGGCTGCCGTGGTTCATCTTCGGCGGCGGAGTGCTGGGCGCCATTCTCGGCTATGGCATCCAGTGGTACGCCGATGTGTGGGACTACCCGCAGAGCATCGGCGGCCGGCCGGTCCACGCGGTGGCCGCGTTCATTCCGGCCACCTTCGAGGCGACGGTGCTCGGCGCGGCACTGGTGGCCTTCTTCGGTCTGTTCGTCGCGCTGCGACTCCCGGAGCTGTGGCACCCGGTGTTCGAGATCGAAGGCTTCGAGCGCGCCTCGGTGGATCGCTTCTGGGTCGGCGTGGACGCGCGGGACCGTCGGTTCGATGACCGGAAGGTCACCGGACTGCTGGAGGAGCTTCATGCGCTGCGGGTGGTCCCCGTCGCGGAGGACGCGTGAGACGCGCGCGGCTCCT
>DATAHW010000019.1:0-18564 GCA_036262935.1 Gemmatimonadales bacterium
TGCGGCTGCAGCTCGCACCGCCAGATCTCGCGGAGGCGCCGGCGCAAACGGTTGCGGGCCACCGCGGAGGCCTGGAACTTCGGAACGATCAGTCCCATGCGCGGGTGGCCCGTCGTGTTGTCCATCCAGATCATGTCCAGATGCTCGTACCGGCGGCGCCGTCCCTTGGCGAGGCACCGGCGGATGTCCGACGCGCGCGCGAGCCGGTGGGCTCGCGGCAGGCGCGCCGAGGGCGTCAGGAGCCCCCGTGCTTCGAGGGCAGCGAGACGGTGAGCCGCTTGCGCCCCTTCTTCCGGCGGCGGGAAAGGACCGCCCGCCCCCAGCGCGTGGCCATGCGAGCGCGGAAGCCATGCTTGTTGATCCGGCGCTTGTTGCGCGGCCGATACGACGGTTTCATGCGGGCGTTCCTCCAAAGTGAGCCCGGGAACCTAGTTAGAGGGAAGGATGCGGTCAAGCTGCCACGGCGGAAGGACGGAAAGACGGAAGGACGGAACGTTGCTAGCGACAGTGTCGCTCGAACGCGAGCCCTTTCCGTCCTTCCCACTTTACGTCCTTCCCACTTTCCGTCCTTCCGTCCTTTGTCAAGAGCAGATTCGCGCGCGTTGATGCATGGTTGACTTTTCCACAACCGTTCCGTAACATCTCTCGCCCTTGATCAATCCCTCCTAAGTTTTCGAGTCCCGATGCAGCTGTCCGCCAAAGACGCATGGAAGCGCATCCTCGACGAGGCGCATCGCGAACTTCCTGATCACACGATCCGGACCTGGCTCGAGCCCACCGAGGCGATCGCCCTCGATGAGGGCCGGCTGATCGTCGGCGCACCGGATCAGTTCGCGGTGGAGTGGAACGAAACCAAGCACGCGACGCTCCTCTCCAGGCTGGCCGAGCCGGTCGTCGGGCAGCCCACCTCCGTCGTGTTCCGCGTGCACGAGGACCGCCAGAAGCGGCCGCAGATGGACTTCTTCGTGGCGCCTCCCGCCGCTCGCGAGGTCGAGCCCGTGGGCCGCCAAGCCGCCAACCCGAGCACGCAGCCGCTCAACGAGCGCTACACCTTCGACACCTTCGTCATCGGCAAGTCCAACGAGCTGGCGGCGGCGGCGGCGCACGCGGCGGCCGAGTCGCCGGGCAAGACCTACAACCCGCTCTTCATCTACGGCGCCACCGGGCTGGGCAAGACCCACCTGATGCAGGCGATCGCCCACACCGTCTGCGAGCGGCAGCCGGACACCCGGGTGCTCTACGTGGGCGCCGAGCAGTTCATCAACGAGGTCATCGAGAGCATCCACAGCCGGACCATGCCCGAGTTCCGGCGCCGCTACCGGACCGACGTGGACCTGTTCCTGGTGGACGACGTGCATTTCCTCGAAGGCAAGGAAATGACCCAGGAGGAGTTCTTCCATACCTTCAACGCGCTCTACGAAGGGAACCGGCAGATCGTCCTGACCTCGGACCGGCCGCCCAAGGAGCTGCCGGGCCTCGAGGCCCGCCTGGTGAGCCGGTTCGAGTGGGGCATGGTGGCCGACATCGGCCAGCCGGACCTGGAGCACCGGATCGCCATCCTCAGGAAGAAGCAGGAGCAGGACCACCTGGAGCTGACCATCCCGGACGACGTGCTCCGGTTCATCGCCGAGCACGTGCGCTCGAACGTCCGGGAGCTGGAGGGATGCATCATCAAGCTGCTCCTGTTCGCCTCGCTCAAGCACAAGGAAGTCTCGATCGAGCTGGCGCGCGAGGCGCTGAGCGACAAGATCCGGCCGGGCGAAGACGGGCTGGGCTCGCCCCGGGCGCTCCCGTCGGTCAACAAGGTGCAGGAGGTCGTGGCCCGCCGCTGGGGGGTCACCCCGGAGGGGCTCCGCTCGAAGGCACGGATCAAGACGCTCACGGTGCCGCGGCAGATCGCCATGTATCTCGCGCGCGAGTTGCTGGAGATGCAACTGGTCGAGATCGGCCAGGCGTTCGGCGGCCGCGACCACAGCACCGTGATTCACAGCGTGGACAAGGTGAGCCGGCAGATGTCGCGCGATCGCACGTTCCGCGAGCGGGTGGAGCACGCGCGCCAGGAGTTGTGCGCAGAATAATCCCCGCCGTCGCGGCGACGTGTGGGAACTCTGGATCACCGTGGAGAGCGCGGGACGTTCGTCCCCATCACCCACAGCGCGCCGACACGGCGCGGGGAGACCAACTGCCGCCAAGTGGTGGTGTTACGACGGCGGCCCACATTTCCAGAGCCTCTACTACTGCTGCTAAGTTTTATAAACTGGAAGAGTAGTACTGCTTTTTCCTCTTCGGGGAGCGGCATGAAGCTCACGATCACGCGGGAGCAACTCCAGGAAGGGCTCGTCGCAGTCGCGGCCAGTGTGCCGGCCAAGACGACGCTGCCCATCCTGTCCAACATCCTTCTCGAGGCCACGAAGGACGGCATCCGGCTCTCGGGAACCGACCTCGACATCGCGGTGAGCACCACGGTATCGGCCTCGGTGGACCAGGAAGGGGCGATCACGCTGCCGGCGCGAAAGCTGGTCGAGATCGTCCGCGAGCTGCCCAGCGCGGCCATCCGCCTCACCGCCTCGGGCGAGCAGCGGGTGAGCATCGAGTGCGGCCGCTCCCGCTTCCGCCTGCTCGGCCTGCCCCGCGAGGAGTTTCCCGCCTTTCCCAGCGTCAAGTTCGATGGCGGCTGGCGCACGTCGTCCGGCGATCTGCAGAAGCTGATCGCGCATGTGGCCTTTGCCGCCAGCACCGAGGAAAGCCGGCCGATCCTGAACGGGGTGCTGTGGGAGCTCCGGCCGGACCGGATGCGCATGGTGGCCACCAACGGCCATCGGCTGGCCCGGATGGACGTCCCCACCTCGTCGGCGGGGGGCACCGCCCAGGCCGACCTCATCGTTCCGCCCAAGGCGCTCGAGCAGATCCGCCGGCTCTTCGGGGCCGACGAAGAGGTCGAAATCGCCCGGAGCGAGAATCACCTGGGCTTCCGCTCCGCCACCACCCAGGTCTTCACCCGGCTGATCGAGGGACCGTATCCCAACTACGAGCAGGTCATCCCGCGCGAGAACGACAAGTCGGCCACCGCCGACAAGGCCGCGTTCGCCTCGGCGCTCCGCCGGATGAGCATCGTCGCCAGCGACCAGACCCACCGGATCCGGATGGCGTTCGCCAACGGATCGTGCAAACTGTCGGTGCAGACCCCCGACCTGGGCGAGGCGCAGGAGGAGATCACCGTTAGCTACGAAGGCGACCCGCTCGAGATCGGCTTCAACGCGTCCTACCTCCTCGAGATCCTCAAGTACATCCCGACGGACGAGGTGCGGCTCACCTTCAAGGCCCCGGAGCGCGCCGCCACGTGCGAGCCCGTGGGCTGGGACGACCCGTCCAGCTATCTCACGCTCGTGATGCCCTTGCGCCTGGTGGACTGAGCTCCTCGGCCCCGCGCCGGCGTGCTGTGACGGCGCTTCCGGACGCCGCCCGCGGGCACCGTTTAGGTTGCAGGAGATCGGTCTCGGCAGTCCGCATCGACCGCGAACGCAAGCGTGGAGGGAATATGCGTACCGATTTCGACACCCTGGAGTCCGGCGCCGGAGACGACGAAGGCGCGTCCGGCGGCTTCCTTGGCATGGCCCTGCTGGCCCTCGCGTTGGGCGCGGGGGGCGCGTTGCTCTTCGCCCCGGCGGAAGGCGCGGAGACGCGAAAGCTGGTGAGAGGGCGCCTGCATGACATGCGGGGCGGCGCCGAGGCCGCGATCACCCGGTTGCAGCGGGAGCTCGGCCGGCGCGACGCGCGGCGGCGGCGAGAGCGGCGGACCGCGGCGTTGATCGGTCTCGCCGTTGGCGCCGGGGCGGCGGCGTTGCTGCTGCCGGCCAGCGGGCAGGACACCCGGCGCCGGATCGCGCGGACGATCGGACGGGGTAAGGACCAGCTCGAGGAGGTCACGGAGCGGACGGCGCGCGAGCCCGAGCCGGAGGCCCAGTCAGCGCCCTCGATGTGACATGATGATGGGTGGCGGTTACTGGCGGGCGGTCAGGGTTACCGAGTAGCTGCCCGATTGCTTGACCGGAACCGTCTGGCCCACCGTGGGAACGGTGATCGTCATGTCACCCACGTCGTTCCCCTGGGCGGACACGAGGATTCCGTCCAAACCGAGCCGGTGCATGCCTCGGCGCGTGCCACTCGCCGTCATCTGCAGTTCCTGGTCGGCCTGCTTCTGCGTCCCGGTGCGATCGTACGAGCCTGAGCTCTGCAGCGTGATCCCTTTGGCCCCGGGCGCATCGTCGGCGCTGGCACGGTAGGTCGTCACCGCCCGCTCGCTCCCCGGGAACGCGTCCGCGGTGAGGGTGTACTCGGTCGTGTCGGTCCAAGCCATTCCCTCGCGCACCCCCTCGGCCGGCAGGGCCGGGAACAGGAGTCGGAGCCGTCCCGTGAGCTCGTCGGCGAACGTGCTCTTCCGATCTGGCGTGAGCGCGCCCAGGCCGCCCGTGGCGTCGAGCGTGGCCGTCCAGCGGGTGCCGCGCGCGGCCGCCAGCGAGTCGGGATCCGCGGGCTGACCGTTCTCCAGCGCCTGCAGTGAATCGAGGACGACGGTCAGACGGTACTGGCCCGGCGTCCCCGACTCGCTCACCATCACCCGCAGAAACGCGACCCGGTCACGGGCCTGCTCCTGGCTGGCACCGCCGGGGTACTGGAGGTTGAGGCTGTCATGCCGCTCCAGCCGATAGCCGGCGTCCCGTACCGGGTGGTACGTGACCGCCGGGCCTCGCCCGGGCGTAGTGGGCGCCGGCGCGTCGGGCTGGTTCGGGCGCGGCGCGGGCGCCGGTGCGCTGGTGGAGGCGGTGGACGATGCGCACCCCGCGAGGAGGGCTGCGGCGAGAACGGCGCCGGGTCCCACTCGTGGCCGGGTCATTCGAGCGACGTGACCTTGGTGGTCTGGGTGATGGTGATCGGCAGCGGCTCGTCGGTAAACGCACCGGAGATGGTGAGTGCCGAGCGGAGCTGCCAGTCGCCCCCCAGATACGTCCCATCGGAGCTCACGAAGTAAGTCCCCGTTCCCTTCCCCGCGCCCTCGATGCGTGCCGGCCCGCTCGGCGTGGGCTGGCTGCCCGCGACCGATGACTGGTACTCGCTCGTGATCCGGACGGCCTTGCGGGCGTTGTGGGTCTCGTTGGCCACCGCCCGATAGGAGGTGATCCGCCGGACGACCACGCTGTCGGTGCCGTCAGTGGTGGCCCGCGAGCTGGTGTCGGCCCAGCGCTCGCCGGACTTGACGCCCGCTTTGACCCAGGGGAAGAAGTCGCTGATAAACCCCTGGACACGCGATGCCGCGGGCGACACGTTCACGGCCTCCAGCTCCGACAGCTTCCCCGCCTCGTTCAGAAAGCCCCGGAACTCTGCACCCCTGGCGCTGTCAAACACCGCGGCCGGCACCGGTGCGGTGCTGTCTCCGCGCATCGAGTCCACCACGACCCGCACCGCCTTGCCGTGGGTGCTGTCGGTGAACGTCAGCGTGACGAAGCTCGAGGTCGAGAAGGAGATGCTCTGCTTCCCCTTTCCGGCCGAGGTCGCGTCGACGTCCTGCGTGAGGGTCTGGTCCACCCGGTACCGGGCGGTCACGGGCCCAGGGGGAGCGGGCGCAGCCGCGACGAGGGTCGCCAGCGCGGTGCAGCCGAGGAGTCGAGCGAGCATCGTGGGTATCCTCGTGGGGCGGAAGCCCGGCGGCCCTCCGGACCGGTCCGGAGGGCCGCTGCTGGTCGGGCCATAAGCCGAGTTCTGTTCCGGCACTTGCGTGACCGGGATGGTCATCTGTCTACGGCGGCCGTTGCCGGCCACCTCTAGCGGCCTACCCGCGGTTTGTCCTGCCGGTGTGGGTCACACCTCACCGCTTATTTGGCCTTGCTCCGACTGGGGGTTGCCGTGCCGTCGCTGTTGCCAGCGCCGCGGTGGGCTCTTACCCCACCGTTTCACCCTTACCCGGCGGTTGCCCGCCTGGCGGTCTGTTTTCTGTGGCCCTGTCCGTCGCCTTCCGGCGCCCAGGCGTTACCTGGCAGTCTACCCGCTGGAGCTCGGACTTTCCTCGGACCGCCTTGCGGCGTCCGCGACCACCGCGCTCGACCAGCGACGGAAATATAAGGCAGGAGTGGGAGGACGGAAGGACAGAAGGACGGAAAGACGGAAGGGTTGGCTGGCCGAGTCCCTCTGATCAAGCCGCCCCCATCGAGCAAGGTAGGGAAGGCCCGTTCTCCCGAGGAGCAACCTTCCGTCTTTCCGTCCTTCCGTCTTATCCTGCCTCCCCCACTCGGGCCAGCCCCTGCTCCGCCTGGCGAACGAACGGCTGCAGCGCCGGGTCCGCGGCCCGCCACTGGCCCAGCACCTGGTGATACTCCTGCCGGGCCTCCGCCCGGCGCCCGAGCTGCTCGAAGGCGGCCGCCCGCAGCAGGCGTACCCGGCCGAGCATTCCCCAGCGCGAGTCGAAGCTGCCGATCCGGAGCACCTCGGGACGGAAGTCCTCGAGACTCCGGATCGTCGCGTGGTAGTCGCCCAGGAGGTAGTAGGCCTGGGCGGCGAGCGGGCGCCGGTACGCCATGTACATGGTCTTCATCATCGCCTGAGACGAATCCGGCTCGGCCAGCGCGCGCCGGGCGGCGGCGGAGTCACCCCGACTGAGCGCCAGCAGGGCGCGGACCTCCTTGGTGAGCGTCTCGCCGGTCAGCGCGCGGTACTCGGCGACGGCGCTGCTGTCGGCCGCCGGCCCGGTGAAGAGGCCGATTGCCGCGGAGGCGCCGCTGTGCGCCAGGTGCGCCCGGTCCTCGCCGGGCGCCATCCGCACCGCTTCGGCCGCGCTCTGCCAGACCTGCCGCAGCGCCGCCGTCGGGACGCCGGTGGCCCCGTAGAGCTCGCTCAGTGCCATGCGGCGCCACGATTCGCCGACCGGTCCCGAGCCTTCGCGTCCCGGGTGCCGGATCACCTCGCGGCGTACCTGGTCGGCCAGATCGATCGTCTTTGCCGCGCGGACCAGGTCACCCTGGTAGGCGAAGACGTTCGCCGCGGCGGCGATGTCGCTCACCACCGTGGGCGTCCCCTCGTAGGTACGGAAGTCCTGGGGCGCCACGGTATCGAGCGCAGTGCGCAGGTCGCTGGCCGCGCGGTCCACCTCGCCGGATGCAAAGCGGATGCGCGCCGCGACGAACGGAAGCTCGGGATGCGCCGGCGGCGTCTGGCGGAAGCGGTCCACCTCGGACAGCGCGGCGCCGAAGTTCCCTGACGCGACGTACGCGTCCACCAGGGCGCCATGCGCCCTCAGTGTCGTGGGCTGGGTGGCGACCCACCGGCGGGCGGTGGCGAGCCCCTCGGCCCGCGCTCGCCGAAGCGCCGCCGCCGTCGTTGCACTGTCCAGCAGGTCGCGGCCGTCCGGCGCCTGCGCCGGCACGAACGAGTCGGGAGCCACCAGGGCGTAGTACGGCTGCGCCGCGGAAGCCGTGCTCAACATTGCCTGCACGTGCTCGTAGGCCAGCGTGTAGTTCGGATCCAGCACGAGACTCCGCCGAAAGGCGCGGATCGCCTGGGTCCAGGCCGGCGCCTGGTTCGGTCCGGCCGTATCGTGGAACCAGGCCTCGCCGAGTCCATACCAGGCGTCCGCGTCGGATCCGTCGCGCGCGAGCAACTGCCGGTAGGACGCGCGCGCGTCCACGTACTCGCCGCCGAGGAAGGCGCGGTAGGCGTTGATGATCGTGCGCTCGTGTGCCGGCAGGTTGGCCGAGTAGGCCGTGGCCCGGACGATCGCCGCGTCGGCGATCGAGTCGCCGGTGCCCACCAGCCACCCACGGGTGAGCGCCAGCTTGTAGTACGCCAGGCCGAAAGTGGTGTCGATCCGGATGGCGCGCTCGAGCTCCCGCTCCGCGCCGGCCAGGTCCCAGCGGTTGAGCTGCTCCACGCCCGCGAGATAGGCCCGGTACGCCTCCAGCGAGGCAGTGGTGGAGCGGGCCAGCCCGATCCGCACCTCGTTGGGCGCGCCCGAGAGGTCGAGGAGCTTGGTGGCCAGCTCGTCGAACAGCGGTCGGACGTCGGCGTCCGTCCGGTCGTCCACCCGCGCCACGTCCACCCGCCGGCCGCTGGCGACGTCGTACACCCGCGCCGCGAGATGGAGCGAGTCCCCGGCCTGGGCGAAATCCCCCAGGACCACGGTCCACACGCCGGCGTCGCGCGCCAGGCGCCGCGCCATGTCGAGTCCGATGTCGTCGCCCGGCTTGAGGTGGTGCTGCGCCAGCAGATCATGCAGCCGCTCGTGGTCCACGACGGTCAGGTCGTTCCACTGCGAGAGATTGAGGCCGAGCATGCTCACGCTGCCGTCGCGCAGCCAGTCCACCGTGCGATCGTCGCGCAGGTTGTCGAACGGGAGGACCAGGATGGAATGGCGCGGGTTCACCCCTGCCGGGGGCCCAGGCGCGCGGCGGGCGAGCCCGATGCCCACGGCCACGATGCCCAGCGCGGCCACGGCCGCGGCGATCGCCGTTCGCCGGAGCCGCGACCGGCGGCCGCGCGGCGCGGGCGTGTCCGTGCTCAGTGCCTGCCGGAACTCGTCGCCCCGCTGCCACCGGTCCGCCGGCTGCTTCTCCAGTGCGCGCATGATCGCCGCCGCCAGCGGCCGCGGCGTGTCGGGGCGCGCCCGCTCGATCGGCACCGGCCGCTCGGCGATGTGCTTCGAGACCACCACCCGGTTCGGGCCCTGGAACGGCGGCTGGCCCGCGAGCATCTCGTAGGCCACCACGCCGAGGGCGTAGAGGTCGCTCCTGGTGTCGATCTCCTCCCCGGCGGCCTGCTCGGGGCTCATGTACGCGGGCGTGCCCACGGCCATGCCTTCACCGGTGCTGTTGGTGCCCGGGTCCGCAGCCATCGCCCGCGCGATGCCGAAGTCGGCCAGCATGGCCCGTCCCGTGGCCCCGTCCAGCAGTACGTTCTCGGGCTTGACGTCGCGGTGCACCACGCCCGCGCCACCGGCCGCGTCGAGGGCCGTGGCCACGTCGGCCACGATGCGCGACGCGGTCGCGGGGTCGAGCCGTCCGTCGCGGGAGAGCCGCTCGCGCAGGCTCTCGCCCTCGACCTGGTCCATCACGTAATAGAGGAGGCCCTCGGTAGTACCCGCGGCATGAACCGCCACGATGTTGGGGTGCCGCAGCCGGGCCACGGTGCGGGCTTCGGCGAGGAACCGCCGCGCGATGGAGGGGTGCGAGGCCAGCTCGGGATGGACGGCCTTGATGGCGACGGCCCGGTCGAGCGTCGTGTCGGTGGCGAGAAAGACGACGCCCATTCCCCCGCGCCCGAGCTCGCGCTCCAGGCGGTAGTGTGGCGCCAGCGCCGCCTGCAACGCATTGAAGAGGTCGAGGGTCGGAGTCGTCATGGCCCAACCGGCTCAGGGAGCGAAACCCAGAATATATACTGCGGCGGGCCTTCCTTGGATGCCGCTCCCATGGAAAGGGTTGCGCTCGCGGGTATTGGCGGCGGCAAGGGTTGAATCCATGTTGACGTGGGGCGCCTATCCTCTTGCACCGTCCTGCCGGAGGAATACGTGACCTACGTCGCCGACCCGAGCTCGACCACCGTGGCCGCGGTACTCATGCCGGGAGAGCGTCCCCGGGTGGATGCCGCGGGCAACGGGCTCTTTGCCGTGCTGCACCGCGATTCGATTCCCGAAGCGGTGCGGGCCGTGCGGGAGCGGCCGGTGGACGCGGTGCTGGTGTCGGTGCATCGCTGCGGGCTCGACCAGATGGAGCTGGTGGGGCACCTGGTGCGGGAGTTCCCCTCCATCCCCACCGTCGCCCTCGTCTCCCAGCACGATCCCGGCGCCATCGAGATGCTGCTCCGGCTGGGCGCCTCGGGCGTTCGCCAGGTGGTGGACGTCACCTCGCCCGCGGGGTGGAACCGGCTGCGCCAGGTGGTGGGTCAGCCCGCCACGCGCGCGGTCGCCCGGATCCAGCAGCCCATCCTCGAGTCGATCGCCCAGGCGCCGCCCGACGCACGCTTGTTCCTCGAGGCCATGGTGCGGCTCGCGCCCGAGGTCCCCACGGTTACGGCGCTCGCCGGCCAGCTCTCGGTCCGGCCCAGCACGCTGATGTCGCGGTTCGCCCGCGCGGGGCTGCCGTCGCCCAAGAATTATCTCGCGGCCATCCGGCTGCTTCACGCCGCGTTCCTGTTCGAGAGCTCGGGCCTGTCGGTGGCGGACGTGGCATATCGGCTGGAATACAGCTCGCCCCAGAGCTTCGGCCGCCATCTCCGGGCCATGCTTGGTCTCACCGCGCTCGAGTTCCGCCGCCGATTCCCCTTTCCGGTGGCACTGGAACGCTTCGTGGCCCTGATGCTGGAGCCCTACCGCGAGATCTGGCGGGGATTTCACCCGCTGGTCGCGGGAAGTTGGGAAAGCGGACGGGGAGGAGGGCCAGGAGAGAAGGCGAGCGAGGCCGCGGGGTAGTCCGGCCTACCGGTCCACCAGCCGGCCATGCCGCGCCAGCACCTCGCGCACGCCGTCGTGCGGGAGCGCGGGTACCCGGTACCAATTCGCACCCGTCATCGTCCGGGCTGCCACCATGGCGTTCACGATGGCCTCCTCGGTCGCCTGCACGGCCGCTTCGTACACCGGATCGATCACGTCGTCGCTCAGCATGGGCACGGTCGCGATCCCTACCGAGTCTGGCGTGCCCGTGGGCCCGGTCGCGAAGGCGATGAACAGGTCCCCCGATCCCGCGCCCGCGACGCCGCCCATCCGCCCGACGCCCAGCGCGGCGCGACGGGCCACGCGCCGGAGCTGGTGCGGCAGCAGTGGCGCGTCGGTCGCGAGCACCACGATGATCGAGCCGTGCTCCTGCTCGCGCTTCGCACCCGCCGTGCCGGTGATGGCGGCACAGCGATCGCGTGCCATCGCGCTGTCGAGCGGTTCGCGCGTGTCGTAGCACGGCTCCGGCACCTGGAGCTCCCGCGCGACCGGAATCCCCGCGATTCGGAGCTGCCGCCGAAGACCGAAGTTGCACTGCACCAGGGCGCCCACGGTGAACCCCCCGCGCGCCGCGGGCAGCCGCCGGCTCGAGCTGCCGATCCCGCCCTTGAAGCCGAGGCACTGCATGCCCGTGCCGCCGCCCACATTGCCCTCCGCCACGGGCCCGGTCCCAGCCGCGGCCAGCGCGGCGAACACATGCTCCTTCTTCACGTGGAAACCGAAGATGTCGTTGAGGTCACCGTCCCAGGTCTCCGCCACCACGGGCAGGCAGCAGTAGCGCGGGTCCGGCAGTCGGCTGGCGCCCCACTCGATCAGGGCGTCGCGCACGGTACCGACGCTGTTGGTATTGGTGATGGCGATGGGATAGAAGAGGAGGCCGTAGTCCTCGATCCAGGCCGTACCCGTCATCTCGCCGTTGCCATTGAGGCTGAACCAGCCGGCAAAGACGGGCGAGAGATCTCCTCGGCCTCGGGGAAAGACGGCCGTGACCCCGGTGCGCACCGGCCCCTTCCCCGGCGTGAGTCGCCCCGTGCCGCTGATGAGCGTGGTGTGGCCTACCGTTACGCCCGGCACGTCGGTGATGGCGTTCCACCGGCCGGGCGCCCCGTCGAAGGGAATTCCCAGATCGCGCGCGCGCGCCGGCGCCTGCTGCGGGTGGAGCGGCGCCGCCCCGAGCGCGGAGACCAGGGCCACGGAGGCGGCCAGGCGGCCGATCACGGACCCGCCGGCCCGCGGAAGACGAAATACACGGCGCCCATGATGCACAGCGCCGCCCAGAGGTAGTCCAGCCTGACCGGCTGACGCATGTAGTACACCGCGAACGGGACGAACACCGTCAGCGTGATGGCTTCCTGCATGATCTTGAGCTGCGCCAGCGACAGCGTGGTGTAGCCGATCCGGTTGGCCGGCACCTGGAGCAGGTACTCGAACAGCGCGATGCCCCAGCTCACCACCGCGGCGATGTACCACGGCCGGTCCGCGAAGTTTCGCAGGTGGGCGTACCACGCGAATGTCATGAAGACGTTGGAGCACACGAGCAGCAGCGCCGCCCGGGTGATGATGTCGGCTCTAATCGGGCCCTCCGCTCAGCTCCAGCCCATGCGCGTCCGGAGCGCCGTTACATGGGCGGTGTGGTGCTCGCCGTGCCAGGCATACAGGGCGAGCAGCTCATCGACCGACATGAGGCGGCCGTGGTCGGGGTGGTGCACGCCGCGCGCGCACTCGGTCGGGCCGAGCTCGTGGAGCAGTGACACCCAGCGGACGTGCAGTGCGTCCAGCAGCGCCAGGGAAACCCCGATCGGCGCCGAGCGGGCGTCGCGCAACCCGGCCCAGCGGGCTTCGTCGTACGGCTTGATCGTCGGTGTGTCTTCGGTGAGGGCCAGCCGCATGCGGATGTAGGCGTTGATATGGCTGTCGGGGACATGATGCACCACCTGGCGCACGGTCCAGCCCGCCGGGCGGTACGGGGTGTCGAGCTGCCGATCGTTCAAGCCGGCCACGGCTGCCCGGAGCAGCCCGGGCGCCGCCGCAATCCGGGCAACGCAGGCGGCCCGCCGGGCGTCGGTCATCACACCGTCCCAGGTGAACACGCCGATCGGATAGCGCAGATCGGTCACGTCGGCCTCGCCGGCGGCTCACTCCCTATCGGAGGCGCGCTCCCCGCGCGCGGGGCGATCGACCTCGGCACTTCCCCGGAACTCGAAGTGCGCCTCGTCGAGGAGGCGGCTCTGCAGCGGCTCCTCTCCCATCTGCCGGAGCATCGCGTTGGCCAGCACCGCCTCCGCGATCCGCGCCGCCGGCTCCCATCGCCCCGGCGTGAGACCGGGATACTGGTCGGCGAACTCGGGGCGGAGGCGGGCTTCACGCATGGCCCAAATCTAGCTCCGGACTCGCGCGGGTGCGGCCGAGCGCAACGCTTTTCACCGGTCCCGCATCCAACGTGACGCAAGGCAGTACCTCTGCAGTACCCGGTTCCCGGAGTCGCGGCCACGCAGTACGGCTCCGGGGGCCACTTCCCCTCGCTACGCACGCCGTTCGTTGCACCGCGCATCGCGAATCCCGCCCGGCGCGAGCCGGATTCTGGTGAAGACCTGCGTCATCGTGACCGCACGGTACCCACACAGCAGCATCGGCCGCCGCATGCGGAACAGCGCGACACACTCCCGCCGGCTGCACTGCACCGTCTCGGCGCGGGGGTCGAGGGTTCCGTTCCGGGCGGCGAGCACGCGGGCCCAGGGCCCATCGTCTCCCGCTTCACGGGTCCAGCGGGTGGAGTCCTCCGCCGGCAGCTCGGTGTAGCCGTTGTCGCGGACGAAGGCCTCGGCGCAGTGGCGGGCCATCGTCTCGATGCCCTCGCTCAGGTCGCGCGAGAGAAGACAGCGCTGCGGATCGGATCGGAGCCACGGCACGAGGGCCGCCGGCGGCGGTGCCGAGCCCGGTCGACCGCAGGCGAGGCAGCACGCCAGAAGCGCCGCCGGCCAGCATCGCATCGATACCTCAGTCCAGCGTGATCCCCTCCTTCAGGACCCACACCTTGGTCGCGAAGAAGAGGCGGATCATCGCCGCGTGGTCGTCGGCCGCCACCAGCACCACGAGGGCATCGCCGTCGGTGCCTCGGGTCGGGCGGACGTTCCGCTTGAGCCGCATGCGCCCCTGCAGCGGGTCGAACCAGGGGGGGAGCCGGCGCCGCTCGTCTCCCTTCACCACGTCCTTGGTCCGGCTGCCGGTCGGATCCGCGAGCGCCACCTGGCAGTACCACCGGCCGCGGGCCTCGCGCCTGGTGGCCCGGGAAAAGGTGAGCGATCGATCCGTCAGCTCCGCCCAGACCTTGAGATTCGGTGTCGTGCGCGGCCGCACCTCGAGCCGCTCACCGCGTGCCTTCGGAATTCGCACCATGAACTCCCAGGCGTTCCGGGAGGAGTAGTTGGCGTCCGTGACCGCGTAGGCCTGCTCGGTCCCGGATACCGCGTCGCCTCCGAAGGTCCAGGTCGCCGGCCGCGACTCCCCGGCCTCGATCATCACCCGATCCAGTTGGTAGCGCTTGCGCGGTGCCATGGCTCTCTCCCGAGGGTGGGCCCGTGGTCGGCGGAACGGTAGCTGACGGGGATGCGTATGTCGGCGACCGGCGAGCCTGCCGACAGGGACGACCGAAACATCCGTCGGGAGGGCGGCCCCCGTCAATCGTCCTGCTCGGTCCCTTCCTCGGCGGCCGCCATTCCTGCGCCGGGTCCGCCCGGCAGATACGCGCTCGCCGCGCCCTTCTGATAGACTAGCTTTCCCCCGGTATGGCCCACCTGCGCTCCCATCGCCGCGAGCCCGATGGCGCCTGCGAGCGTGGCCAGCCGGGCCGACCGGCCGGTGTAGCCGCCGAGGAGGCCGGCGCCGCTCACGAGGAGCAGCACGCCCGACAGCACGAGGAACCGCTCCGCGCCTCCCTCGTGCGAGTGGAGCGCGCCTTCGCCGATGGCATGCTCGACCCGCTCCTCCTGGGACTCGCCCGTCTCCACGGCCAGCCAGGCGCTCAGGGTTAGGGCAAGGGCGAGCCCGGTCGGGACGGACCAGGCCAGCCGGGGGCGGTTGCCCCGCCTGATGGCCCAGAGCGCAACGACGGCGGCAACGGGCAGGAGGAACATGAACACGATCGGAAAGTGGACTACGGCTGGGTGCAGTGGATCGGGCAGCATCTGACGCTCCGGATGAAGGTGGACACAGCATGCGACCTTCGGGCTGCCTCCGCCATCCGACATTCGACGCGTGACCGCCCGGTTGCGCCCCATCCGACATCTGCCGGAGTGCCATGGACGAAAACGAGCTTCGCGGAATGCGGGTCGCACTCGCGCTGCTGCTGGCCGGTATCGTGGCGGGAGGCGCGGTCGACCTCGTCCTTGACGCGCCGGCGAACTGGCTCTCCGCGCATGTGGTTTACGAAGTTCTCCTCATCGTCGGCGCGCTGGCGGCGTCGGTCTGGCTGTGGCACGGCTGGCGAAGAGCGTCCGAGTCGGCCGCGGCGCTTCGCCGCTCGCTCGCCGAGCGCCAGAGCGAGCGCGATATCTGGCGGGCCCGGGCTCATCAGGCGCTCGACAGGCTTGGATACGCGGTAGAGGACCAGTTCCTGGCTTGGGGGCTCACGCCGGCCGAGCGGGAGGTGGCGCTGCTGCTGCTTCAAGGACACGGCCACAAGCAGATCGCGGCGGCTACCGGTCGGAGCGAGCGGACGGTGCGGCAGCACGCCGTCACGATCTACCGCAAGGCCGGTCTGGGCGGGCGCGCGGAGCTCGCCGCCTTCTTTCTGGCCGATCTGCGATTGCCCTCGGCCCATCGAGATGGGTGAGGCGGGCGTTGTGCGCGCACGGACGACCGGATCATGGTTACGTTCAGTACGTACTGAACGCAGGAAACGTCGGCAGCGAGACAGGAGCGTCATGGATTCGGCCACGATCCGCTTCACCGACCGCATGGGCCTCCTCTTCGAGGCCGAGGGCCGTCCTCGCATCGCGGGGCGCATATTCGGCCGCCTCCTGGTGAGTGACGAGCCCCGCTCGCTGAGCCAGCTCGCCGAGGAGCTCGGCGTGAGCAAGGCCAGCGCCAGCACCAATGCTCGCATCCTGGCCGGGATGGGCCTGCTCGAGCGGGTGTGCCGCCCCGGCGACCGCCACGACTATTACCGGGCAGCCCCCGACCTGTTCCGCCGCACGATGGCCGAACGGCTGGGGCGGTGGCAGCGGTTCACCGAAGCAGTGGGCGAGGCACGCCGCACTCTTCCCATCAGCAGCGCCCGGGTCCGCGCGCGGCTCCGGGGGTATGAGACCGCCTACGCCTACATGGCCGACGCGATCGGCGCGGCGCTGCGGGAATGGGCCGAGGGGGAGGGCTCGCGCGCGCTGGCAACGGGAGAATGGGCGCGATGACGGCGCGCTGGCCCGGCCCCCTCGCGCTGCTCGCGCTGCTGGCGCTGCCGGGTGGGTGCGTGGGAACGCCGCGCGTGTCGGGTGTGCCGGGCGCGTCGCCGGCGCCGCAGGTGCCCTGGACGCCACCGCCTGCCGCGCTCGAGCGGGCCGTGGTGGCCGACAGCTCCGCCCGCGTGGTGCTTCCCGCAGGGCTGGCCGAGCGGATCCGGCGGCTCACGCTGGCGGAGATCGTCGACATCGGCCTCCGTAACAACGCGAACACCCGGCTCGCATGGGCCAACGCGCAGGCGGCGGCGGCGGCCTACGGCTCGGAGCGCGGTAGCTGGCTTCCCCAGGTGGACGGCGACGTGACGGCGGCCCGCATCAAGACGGTGGCGAGCCAGGGGCGCACCGCGGTCCAGCAATCGGTGCTCACGCCGAGTGCTACGCTCAGCTACCTGCTCTATGATTTCGGCGGCCGGCGCGGCCGGGTCGAGGGGGCACGGCAGCAGCTCTTCGCGGCGGGGTTCACCCACAACGCGGCCATCGAGGATGTCGTGCTGCAGATCCAGGTGGCCTACTTCCAGTACCTCGCCAACCGGTCGCTGCTGGAGGCCCAGCGGACCACGCTGAAGGAGGCTCGTGCCAACCTCGAGGCGGCCGAGGAGCGCCGACGGGTGGGCCTCGCCACCATCGCGGACGTGCTCCAGGCGCGAACGGCGGCGAGCCAGGCGCAGCTCGATGTCCAGACCACGGAGGGTAACCTGCAGACGGCTCGCGGCGCGCTGGCGCTGGCGCTGGGGCTGCCGGCCAATCTCCCGTACGACGTCGACTCCACCGCAGCCGAAGTGCCGGTCGCGGCGCTGGCCGACAGCGTGGACACTCTGATCGGGGCGGCGCTCCGGGGCCGGCCCGATCTGGCCGCCTCCCGCGCGCAGGCGGAAGCCGCCCGAGCGGCGGTGGGCGAGACGCGCTCGAGCCTGCTCCCGTCGCTCAACCTGAGCGCCACCGCCGGCCGCACCTACGCGACCACCATTCCCAACGGCGCCAACAGCTACAACGTGGCGATCGGCCTCGCCCTCCCGCTGTTCAACGGCTTCTCCCGCCAGTACGACCTCCGCGCGGCCGAATACCAGGCCGAGGCGGCGGCGGCCCGGACCGAGACCATCCGCCAGCAGGTCGTCTTCCAGGTGTTCAGCGCCTACTATGCGCTGCAGACTTCAACTCGACGGGTGCGCACGTCGGAGGACCTGCTGGCGAGCGCGCAGCAGTCGAGCGAGGCGGCGCTGGCCCGGTACAAGGCCGGGGTCGGCAGCATTCTCGATCTGTTGACCGCGCAGACGGCGCTGGCCGGCGCCCGGGCGCAGCGGGTGGATGCCCGGCTGGCCTGGAGCGTCTCGCTGGCGCAACTGGCGCACGACGCGGGGGTGCTCGACCCCAAGGGCGGTAACACGCTGCGCCTGACCACCGACACGACGACGGTGCCCTCCCGATGAGCTCTCGCAGCGGCCCGGTTTCCGTTCTCTCGGCGCTTTCCGTCCTGGCGGCGGCTTCGGCATGTGCGAAGAAGGACACTCCCCCTCCGCCGCCGGTGCCCGTCACCGTCGCGACGGTCGAGCGCCGCGCCGTCCCGTTCGAGCTGGCGGCCACGGGTACCGTCGAGCCGATCCAGACGGTGGCGGTCCAGCCGCAGGTCAGCGCGCCGATCGTCCGGATTGCGTTCCGCGAGGGGCAGGAAGTCACGAAGGGCCAGGTGCTTTTCCAGCTCGACCCCCGGCCGTTTCAGGCGGCGCTGGCGCAGGCCGAAGGGATCCTGCGGCGCGACCAGGCGCAGGCGGCCAACGCCGAGCAGGACGCGACGCGGTACTCCGCGCTGGCGGAGAAGGAGTATGTGACGGCGCAGCAATACGACGCGGCCAAGACCAGTGCCGCGGCGAGCACGGCCACGCTGGCCGCCAGCCGGGCCGCGGTGGAGCAGGCGCAGCTCAATCTGCAGTACGCGACCATCCGGGCGCCCATCTCGGGACGCACCGGCAGCCTCCGCGTGCGCGCAGGGAATCTCGTCCGGACCACCGACGCCGCGCCTCTCGTCACCATCAACCAGATCAAGCCGATCCTGGTCCGCTTCGCCGTGCCGGCGGCCAACCTCCCCTCGATCCAGCGCTACCGTGGCGATACGATCGTGGTCTCGGCCACCCCGACCGGGGGCGGGACCGCGAGCGAGGGGACGCTGTCGTTCGTGGACAATGCCGTGGACACCACGACCGGGACGATTCTCCTCAAGGGCACCTTCCCGAACACCGACGGCGCGCTCTGGCCCGGCGAGTTCGTCAACGTCCGGCTCCGCCTCTACGTGGAGCCGAACGCGCTGGTCGTGCCGGCTGCGGCCGTCGTATCCGGGCAGCAGGGCAGCTTCGTCTTCGTCATCAAACCCGACAGCTCGGCCGCTACCCGCGCGGTGAAGGTGGAGCGTTCCACCGACCAATTTGCCGTCGTCACGGGCGACGTGCACCCGGGCGACCGGGTGGTCACCGACGGCCAGCTCCGGCTGCGTGACGGCTCCAGAGTTCAGATCAAGGCCCAGGGCGACAGCGCCGGGGCGAGGGCATCATGAACATCACCGGCCTCTTCATCCGCCGACCCGTCATGACCACGCTGGTCATGGCCGGCATCCTCATCTTCGGGCTCGTGGCCTACCGCGAGCTG